>CAZDWF010000047.1:0-25098 GCA_964508895.1 uncultured Bacteroidales bacterium | reverse complement strand
GCAAAAGGACAACTTATAGCTGCTCTGGACCCAACAGATTATCAGTATGCTGCTGATGCTGCCGGAGCCCAGTTTAGCGATGCAAAAAAAGAATTAGGCAGGCTGAAAAACATGTATGATAAAGGAAGCCTTACTCAATCTGATTATGATAAGATCACATCACTATATCAGGAAGCTGATGCCAATTATTCTTATAAGAAACGACAACTCAATGAAACCAAGCTCTACGCTCCCCATTCAGGATACATTGTAACAGAAGGAATAGAGCCGGGAGAAGTGATCCCCCGGGGAATGCCTTTGTTTGGAATTGTTTATACCGATATAGTATATGCCGAAGCCTCTATTCCTGAACAAGAGATCAGCTTAATAAAAGAAAATATGGAAATTGAGATATATACACCTTCATTGAAAATATCGTATCCGGGAATAATAGAACAGATTGAAGCTGTTGCTGATCCACTTGCAAGAGCTTTTCCTGTTAAAGCCAGGGTTGAAAATCCTGATAAACTTTTAAAACCAGGAATGATATGCTATCTTAAAATTCCTCTGGCAGTGAAAACGGATCTAATCAAAATTCCTTCTGAAGCTATTATTACAGACGCAAATGGTCATACTTATGTTTACATGGTAGGTGAGAACGAAAAAGTAAACAAAGTAAAGGTCAACTGTGGCAGAGCTACTGGATCAGAAGTTAAGATTTTGCATGGACTTAATGCAAATGATATTATTGTAATTGAAGGGCAGCAAAAACTTTACCAGGGAGCAAGCATTAAAATAGTTGATTAATCACTTCCCAATTTAATTAGCATGAATTATATCAGAGCATCATTAAAGCATCACAAGTTATCCATAATAACAATACTCTTCATTTTAATAGCAGGATTGTATTCCCTTTTTACAATGCCAAGGCGTTCTGATCCAAATATTACGGTAAGGGAAGGACTTGTAATTTGTCTTTATCCAGGAGCAAAGGCAGTGCAGGTAGAAGAACAGCTTACTAAGCAAATAGAAGATAAATTATTCTCCTATGCTGAGGTTAAAAAAGAAGAAACATACTCAAACTCATACGATAATCTCGTTGTTGTTACTGTTACTCTTGAAGATTGGGTAAGTGAGCCGGATCTGTTCTGGGAAAGGCTTGGACAGGGACTCTTTCAGCTGTCAAAGATAAGCTTACCTGATGGTGTTATAGGTCCGATTGTTGATTCCGATTTTGGAGATGTTGTAGCATTACTTATTGGTATTGAATCTGATAATTATTCTTATAGTGAAATTCAGGAATTTATCGGAATTATAGAAAGCTCTTTACGAAGAATTCCTGCAACATCAAAAATCGATAAACTGGGTTACTGGTCTGATGAAATAGAGGTTACTGCAAGCTCCGAACGCCTTGCTCAATATGGGATTCAGCTGACAGATGTTATTGAAATCCTGAAAAGCCAGAATACCATACAATATGCTGGATATGTTGAATCAGATTATTCCAAAGTAAACCTGCATGCAACTGGCTTATATAACAATATTGAGGAAATAGAAGATCAGCAAATAGGAGAAACATCTGAAGGATCTATTATTCGGCTAAAAGACATCGCAACAATTGAAAGAAAAAAGAAAAAACCTACACAATATATCCGCATTAATGGTGAAGAAAGTAACACCATGCTGGTTTCCTTACAGATGCAGCAAGGATATAATATTGTTGAATTTGGAAAAGCCGTCGATCAGGCAATTGAAGAATGTAAAGAATTATTACCCTCTGATATTAACATAACGATCATAAACGATCAACCAAACACTGTTAAAAAAGCAGTGAACGATTTTATGAGGGAGTTTTTAATCGCAGTGGCCGCAGTAATACTTGTTATTATGCTGCTTCTACCCTTTAATATTGCATTAATTGCTGCATTTTCAATACCTGTTTCCATTGGGATGACCTTTTCGTTTTTAAACCTGTTTGGTTTCGAATTGCAGCAGGTTTCACTGGCTTCTTTGATCGTAGTGCTGGGAATGGTGGTTGATAATGCCGTGGTTGTCATTGATAATTATGTGGCAAAGCTTGATGAAGGGATGAAAAGGTTTGAAGCTGCATGGAGATCCGCCACTGAGTTTTCAGTTCCGTTATTTTCCTCAACTCTTACAATTATTATGGCATTTTTGCCTCTTATTTTCATACTTAGCGGAGATACCGGAGAATTTCTTATAACACTTCCAATAACAGTTACTATTGCCATGTCCTGTTCGCTTGTAGTGGCATTTTTCTTAACTCCTTACCTTGCTTTCCTTCTTATTAAAAAAGGCCTGAAAAAAGAAGAGAAAGAAGAAGAGAAACGCAAAAAATTCTCACCTCTTCTGATTATACAGCAATCGTTCGATCACGTTATTAACTTTTCGATGAAACGGAAAACTATAACAGTGTTCATCGGGCTGGCAGTTATAATATTTGGAGTTTATTTCATGAAGCTTCCAAAGCAAAGTTTCTTTCCTAATGCTCAAAGAGACCAGTTTATAATACAGCTAATAGAGCCCATGGGAACCAAGCTGGAAATTACCAATCGTGATGTTCAAAAGATAGAAAAGATCCTTAAAGATGATAAAAATATTAAATCTTTTGCAAGTTTTGTTGGCACCTCAGCACCAAGAGTATACTATAGTTTTTCTCCTGTAATCCCACAGGAAAGTTATGCCATGTTCCTTGTAAATACTGAGAATCCAAAAGCTACTGAAGAACTTGCAATTTATTACCTCGATAAACTTCAAAATCTTTTACCCAATGCACAACTTGATGTGATGGAATTTGCACAGGGAGTACCAGTAAATTCACCTGTGGAAGTCAGGGTTTCAGGGTATAACCATAATGAGCTTAAAAGGATAAGTGAAAATGTGAAGGAGATAATGAGAAATATTCCAGGTACACGGTTGATAATGCAGGACTATAAAGATAATTTCTACCTGAATGTTGCAATTGATGATATACTTGCAAATCAAACAGGCTTTACAACTGAAGTTATTGCTGATCTCCTGGCAGCAGGATTTCATGGTGCAACTCTCTCAACACTCTGGGAGGGTGACGATCCTGTTCCTATAACTTTTCAACTTGATAAAGATTCAAGAAAAAATTATAATGATGTGATCAATACATATCTGGGATCACCAATAACCAAAAAGTTCCTGCCTCTCAGAACAATGGCTGAAATATATCCTGAATGGCAGTTCGGGATGATCACCAGAAGAAATGGAATCCCCACGCTTACTACAGGATGTAAGTGCCAGACCGGATATATTGATTCTGAAATTCAAGCAGAAATTGAACCTGCCATTGATACATTGCAACTCAAACCAGGATATTTTATTGAATATGGGGGGGTGATTAAAAATAAAAAGGAAACATTTGGTCAAATGATCCTTGCTCTGATCATTAGTATTATTGCTATTTTCCTTATTCTATTATATGAGTTCAAAGATATTAAAAGACCATTGATCATTATGATAACAATACCATTAACCCTATTTGGCTCTATGCTTGGATTGTTAATTACAGGAAATGTATTCAGTTTTACAGCATTTGTAGGACTAATTGCCCTGGTGGGAATTGTTATTCGAAATGCTGTAATTATTGTAGATTATAGTGACGGACTGGTAAAGAATGAAGGATTATCACGCAATGAAGCAGCGCTGGAATCAGCAAAAAGAAGATTAAGGCCCATATTTTTAACCACTTTGGCAGCTGCTATGGGTGTTGTACCTATGATAGTGATGAAAGATCCATTATGGGCTCCGCTGGCCAGTGTTTTTGCCTTTGGAATTGTATTTTCAATGGTCTTTACTTTAATGATCATTCCTGTTTTATATGCTCTTTTTATTAAGTCAACAAAAAGTATTGAAAATGAATAAAGCACTCTTTATGAATGCATGTTTGAAAATATGTCTGGTAATATTGTTTTTTGGTTTTACTGTAAAACTATTTTCACAGGATGCCAGCAAACTGAGTCTTGATCAGGCCCTTGAAAAAGCCCTTAACGATAATCAGCTGATTAAGATCTTTCAGCAAAGGATACTTGGAAACGAGGGAAAGCTAAAAGAAATGAAAAGCCATTATTATCCCAGGATAGTATTTGAAGGAACACTGGCTTATAACAGCGATCCTAATATTTATATAAAAAAGGGTGAGCTGAATGGTTTATATGATCAGCTGATTGAAGACAAAGTTATTGATGATTGGCTTAAAGAGAATATCCCCTTGCCACCAAAAAAAGTGACTTTCCTGAAAGGAGATAATTTGCTGTTTAAATCCAATGGTGCTTTATATCAACCTTTAAGCCAGATAACTACAGTTAATACCGGGAAAAAAGTTGCCAAACTTGATCTGGAGATCAGCAAACTTGAATACGAAGATTTGAGATCAGAGATCAGCCTTGGAGTTAAAGAACTCTTTTACGGCATACTTATCCAGGATGAGAGGGTTAACGAAGTATTACAGGACCTGGAATACTCTAAGGCAGAGTATCAGGTTGCAGTTAATGCATACGAAGCCGGCGAATTACTTTATCTTAATGTTACAGCTCTGAAAGCAGAGATATATGAAAAAGAACAGGATCTCTTATATGAAGAGAACCTTAGAGAACAATACACTTTTTCGTTTAACCAGTTAATAGGGGAAGATCTAAACTACAAACCTGATTTAGAACTGTCTGCAATTGATATCAGCCCTATTGGCAATATCCAGGAGTATTATCAAATGGGAGCTGCTGAAAACTTTGAATTGAACATTGCAAACGCTACTTTAGATAAATCAAAGCTTGGTATAACAGCGGCCAAGAAGGCATATATTCCTGAACTTTCATATTTTGCCCAGTATAATTATAATCACGGAATCCCTCTTTATCCTGAACAGTATCTACTTACAGGCTTAAACTTAAGATGGACACTCATAGCGTTCGGGGAAAGATCTGCATTAGTAAAACAAAGAAATGCACTTTATAATGAAGCACTTGAGGATCTTGAATACAAAAGGCTAAGTGTGCAAACAGAAATTCACCAGGCATATCGAAATATAATTTATGCTGAATCATTGATAAAAACAGCTCTTAAGGCTTATGAAGCCAGAGAAGAAGAGATGACCTTGACTGTTGATGCTGTGGAAGCAGGTGAAGTGCTTCAATCTATGATTTTCAAGGCAAAAGCCGATCTTGCCGGAGCTAAAGCGGATAAGCTCGCTGCCGAGTTAAATTATCAGATTGCAATAGCCAGACTGGAGAGGTTGGTTGGAGGCAATTAGAGAAAATAATTGTTTTTCATACCTTTGATCATGCCTCAATATATAACCATAGGATTAATAATTGCATTTTTTCTCCTTTGTCTTATTATTGGTTTTATCTCCGGCAAAAAAGAAACCAATGAAGGATACTTTATTGCCAATAGAAGCCTTGGAACCCTCACTTCCACTGCAACAATTACTGCCAGCTTTATCGGAGCCAATACCCTTTTGATCTATACGGCTTTTGTATTTATCTATGGCATATCAGCATTCTGGATGTTTGTAGGGTATATGGTTGGCTTTTATATATTTGGCCTTTTTGGGGTTTTCCTGAAGAAAAGAGCTGATATAAAAAAATATTATACCCTCTCAGATTATTTCCATGACAGGCATGGCAAGGGAATTGCAGCCGTTGCAACCTTCGCAGTATTTGTTATCTATTTTGGATCGCTTGTTAATCAATACATTGGAGGAGCAAAGGTTTTAAGCCATATTTCAGGATGGCCGTATGAATTATCGCTTGCTATTGCAGCAAGTGTAATCCTGATTTATCTTTTCCTTGGTGGCTTTAAAGCCGTGGTTAAAACAGATGTTTTCCAGTATATGCTGATTATTATTCTCCCTCTGGTATTGATCTTTTCAATTACTTCAGGGATTTCAGTTCCCTCTGAATATTTCAATATCTTCAATGCAGGATTTTTAAACATCATTGCGTTCCTTTTTTATGGGCTATTTTCAGTGTTTATCTATGCGGAATTCTGGCAAAGAGCTTATGCTGCAAAAGATAATAAAACTGTGAAAAAGGCTTTCACCTTTGCAGGAATATCCTATTTGCTTATCGGAATTTTCTTCACATATATCGGATTGGTGGCCAGAACATCATTCCCGGAAATAGATTCTGACCTGGCAGCCATCCATAGTTTTACAAAACTTATTCCTGTAACATTAATAGCTGTGACCATGATAATGTTATTTGCTGTAATCATGTCATCGGCAGATACTATTTTGTTCGTTTTATCAATGAATATAAGCCAGGATATTCTAAACAGAAACCGAACATTGAATAAAAAGAAGGAACTACTATATACTAAGATCAGTATCGTGGGATTTACTCTTGTTGCCGTAACTCTTGCCATCTTCTATCCAAAAATGGCCGATAATATTATTGTTTACGTATCCCTTGGAATTGGATTATCACCATTGGTAGTAATATCCTGGCTATTTAAAAATCCTGATGTTAAAGCAATGATAATAAGTTTTATTCTTACTTCATTGTCTGTGCTGATAATTGTGATAGTTTTCAATTATATTCACCCGGGATTGGGATTGATCGCAATACTGGAATGTTTTGTGGTTTATTTTGTGATAAGTACTATTAACCGACTTTTTTACAAGAAATAGTCGCAAGTCGCAAGTCGCAAGGTAGGTGAACAAAGTATATAAAATCATAAAATTCAAATTACCTGCCCGCCATGCTATGGCGGGCAGGTAATTTGAATTTTGAGATTTAATTAGTCTTTCTTCATATATACTCCTCCAGCATCCTTTTCAGCTCTTCATAATTGTAAGCCACAGGAAGCTGTGGAAAATCTTTAACCACATTATCAGGAGGACAGAATAGAATTCCAATATCCGCCTGTAGCAACATACTGGTATCATTATATGAATCACCGAATGCAATAACCTTGTATGTTAATCCCTGTAAAGCTTCAACCACTTTTTTCTTCGGATCCTTTTGCCTTAACTTATAATCTGCAATCATACCCCTGTCATCAATTATCAACTGATGGCAAAATAATGTAGGCCTGTTCAGCTGTGCCATCAAAGGATCAGCAAATTGAATGAATGTATCACTTACCACAATGAGCTGTGATCTCAGTTTTATCCATTCAATAAACTCAAAAGCACCTTCAAGAGGCTTAATCTGTGCAATCACATCCTGAATATCTTTAAGTTTAAGGCCATGTTCTTCCAGGATGCCGATACGCCATTGCATCAATTTATCATAATCAGGTTCATCACGGGTTGTGCGTTTTAATTTATCTATCCCTGTATTTTTGGCAACATTTATCCATACTTCCGGAACAAAAACACCTTCAAGGTCTGAGCAAACTACGTACATAACTACTAACTTTTATTTATTTTGAAATCGATACTAGGTTCTAGGCGCTAGGTACTGAACTCTGGGTTGGTTGTGCAAATAGTATTTTTTCTAGCCATGATCAAGCCTACCTAAAAACCCATCTATTATCAACTGAAGCCCCAGTGCCTAGAACCTGTATATAAAGTCACATTAATTTCAATTTCTTCCTGCATATCTATCAACAAGGTATTCCTTAAACGCCTCATAATCATTCTCCAGATAATCATATATCTCCTCTTTTCCTTCCAGTCCTTCCAGGCTTGGTGGTAATTCAGGATCTATTCCTAAGATCTTATTTATCTCTTCAGGAAACTTTGCCGGGTGTGCTGTTTCCAAAGAAATATATAATTGATCTTTGCCATATTTCTCTCCTTCTGCATCCATAAATTTATGCAAGCCGGTCCAGCCAACAGATCCATGAGGCTCAAGCAAAACATTATGTCTTTCAAATGCTTTTTTAATAGTGTTTCTCGTCTCCTCATCGGTAACACTCACTGAAAAGATCTGCTTATTCATCAACTCCAGATCAGCCTGTTTACTGATATTACCTTTCTCATCCATAAAGCCACCGTATAAAGCAACAAGTCTTGAAAGATTACTTGGATGTCCTACATTCATAGCACTTGAGATGCAATTCAGAGAGGGTTCTATTTTATTATAATTTCCTGTTTTCAAATATGTAGGGAATTCATCATTTTCATTTACAGAAATGATAAATCGTTCGACGGGTAATCCCATTTTCATTGCAAACACCCCGCCCATCATATCTCCGAAATTTCCTGAAGGAACTGAAAAAATAAGCTTTTCGTCATCCTCTCTTTTTAAGCGTGAATAGGAATAGAAATAATAAACTATCTGTGGGATCAGCCTGCCAATGTTTATTGAATTTGCAGAAGAGAGATTAAGGCTATCCAGGCCTGTATCAGCAAATGCTTCTTTTACCAGTGCCTGGCAATCGTCAAACTTTCCATTAACTGCAATGATCCGGACATTTTTCCCAAGTGTTGTCATTTGTTTTCTTTGCCTTTCGGTCACTTCTGTTTCAGGAAAAAGCACAACAACATTGATATTATCCAGACCATAAAAGGCATTCGCAATAGCACTTCCTGTATCACCAGATGTAGCAGTTAATATGAGGAGGTTTCTGTTTTCTTTCTTCAAATAATACTGCATTAATCTTCCCATCATCCTGGCTGCAAAATCTTTGAATGAAGCTGTAGGGCCCTGATCCAGTCTCATAACATATTTCCTGTCGTAAGCTGGTTCAAGAGGTACTTCATAATCATAAGCATCCTTTGTAACCCATTTAAGATCTTCATCAGGAATTTCTTCTTTCAGGAACTTTTTTGCCACCTCAAAAGCTATTTCATGATAAGCTTTATCAGAAAATGAATTAATCTCCTCCTTTGACAGTTGAGGGATGAACTCAGGCATAAACAAACCTCTGTCAGGAGCAATTCCTTTAAGTAAAGCCTGGCTGAAGGTAACAGGGTCAGCCTTTAAATTAGTAGAATAGAATTTAATCGGATATTCCATAAAATTTATTTCGTGACGCGTGACGTGTGATGCGTGACGCGAAATTATTATTAACCTAATTTCGCTGAGGATGCTCCGCCGGCAGAATATTCTGGTGAGGTCCAGCCAATCTTCTTACCATCCAATACACTTAGTGCATTGTTTATATCAGCTATCACATCATCAGCATGTTCAGCGCCCACACAAAGTCTTATAAGGTTTGGTGGAATATCGGCCAATTTTCTGCCTTCTTCTCCCTGTTGGGAGTGGGTTGAAATTGCAGGAATCGTTGCAACAGATTTTATCCTGCCAAGGTCTGTAGCTCTCCATATCCTCTGGAATCCATCAAAAACATCACGTGTTGCCTGGGCTCCGCCTTTCACTCTGAACGACATCAGATGACCGTAACGATTAATATTTTCTCCGTAAAGATCATCAACATCTGAATCAACAAGTACCATGTACTTTTTCGCAAGATCATGCAAATGATGTGATTCTAATCCAAGATAATCAACCTGTTCAATATGTTTATGATTTTCTAAATATTTTGCAATTTTCATAGTATTCCTGCTACAATAATCAACTCTGCTTCTTAATGTTCTTATATCATTAATACCCAAAATAGCATTCATTGGTGAAATATTTGGACCATTATCCCTGTTAGGTAATGTTTTAAGGTACATGGCAAAATCAGCCTTCATAGCATCATTATCGATATTGCATGTAATATTTTTACGGGAAATCACAGCACCAGCAATGCCAAAACCAGAAGTCATCAATGTTTTAGTAGCGGATTGTACAACAATATCAGCTCCCCATTCAATGGGTCTCATCAATGCAGGTGTCGCTACGGTTGCATCAACGATCATTGGGATATTATGGGCATGAGCCAGTTCTATCACTTTTTCGAGATCAAAGAAAGCCTGTCCTGGATTTGAAGGCATTTCACCATAAAGGAACCTTGTATTTTCATCAATAAGTGATTCCCATTCGTTGATATTGTTTGAATTAATAACCTTTCTCCATTCAATATTTCTTTCCAAATCCTTGCGCATGGCAAATTGCTGGAATGTACCACCATACAATTGGCATGTAGCAACAAAATTTAATTTTTTCTCAGGCTTTTTGGGATCAACAACCAGTAAAGCATCCACAGCACTTTGAATGGCTGCCATACCTGATGCAGTTCCGATACATGATGTCTCAACTCCTGATTTATACCCTTCTAAAAGAGCCAGAACACCTTCGAAATAATACATACTTGGATTGGCAATACGGCTGTAACACCAGGTAGGAATTTCATATCCAAGAGCTGCTTCCATTTCGTCTGAATCACGGTAAGCCTGAGATGTAGACATATAAATTGGTTCTATGATGGATCCCTGATTAAAATCAAGAGCTTCCTGCATAGAATAGACGCCATGCACGGCAATGGTATCAAAACGACACTGCCTCATTTTGTTGAGGTTGGTTTCATGCCATTTCATTGCACGGGCAGCAGCGTCGATGTAGAACTGTTTTCCGTTTTCCTTCATGATATATGATTTTATAATAATTTAGATCAATCAAATTTACCGCAGCAAAATTAGCTAATTGACAGGAGAAATAAGGTGTACTGAGCTTTATTTGTAATACTTACAAATAAATAGCCTGCATCAATGATGCAGGCTTTGGCTTTTCCTGTGGTGCCACTCGGAATCGAACCAAGGACACACGGATTTTCAGTCCGTTGCTCTACCTACTGAGCTATGGCACCTTTGAAAAGGACTGCAAAGATATAATAGAATTTTGGAATTATACAAAAATTTTCAAATTTTATTTGGTTAATTTGCTTGTTGGTTGGGGTTTAGCCGTTAGCTTATAGATTTTAACATTTTGTTTTCAGAACTATCAATAAATTACTATAACTACGCATCACCCGTTACGCGTTACGCGTCACGCGTCACGTTTTTTGTTATCTTTGTTACTCAATTATTTACATAATGAAACTTGTTATTGACCTGGGTAATACCTACGCTAAAATTGGCATATTCAATAAAGATGAACTTCTTTTTAATGAGGTGTATAAAAAACTCAGTCTTGAGAAAATTGAATCAGTCTTTAAAGAGTACCCACTGATAAATCAATCCATAATCTCATCAGTTGTGTACCACGATCAATCTATTGATGATTATCTGAAACAAAATACCACCTATATTAATCTTTCTCATAAAACTAAAGTCCCAATAACCGTAAAGTACAGTTCGCCGGATACACTTGGTCTCGACAGAATTTGTGCAGCAGTGGCAGGAAATCATCTTTATCCTGAAAATAATGTACTAATAATCGTAGCCGGCACATGCATAACTTACAATCTGATTACTTTAAATAATGAATATCTGGGAGGGGCAATTTCACCCGGTTATGATATGCGAATCAAGGCAATGAATCATTTTACTCATAAGCTTCCTTTAGTTGAAAAAAGTAATAAAGTTGAGCTTATTGGAATTACAACTGAGAATTCTTTACAATCGGGAGCTTATTATGGGATGCTAACTGAAATAGACGGGATAATTTCACGTTATACTTCGGCATTCAAAAACTTAAAGATTATTTTAAGTGGTGGTGATGCCAAATATTTTGATAAGAAACTAAAAAATAACATCTTTGCAGTCCCAAATATCGTACTGAAAGGATTAAATAAAATTCTAGACTTTAATGCAAGCTAAAAATACCGCAACTGGGATAATTGTTTTTCTACTTTTACTATGTGGATCTGTAAATACCTTTTCCCAGATCCGAATCAGTTCTCCTTATACAAGATTTGGGATTGGTGAATTGCGTACAAATAGCTATAACACCGTTTTGATGTCAATGGGTGGCATTCGAAATGCTGCCAATGGTTATAATATGATTAACATATACAATCCTGCAACTTATATATCTTTCGATTCTCTATCATTTGTATTTGAAGGGGGAATTATGGGGAGTAAAGGAACCATCAAAACAAATAGTATTTCAGAACCAACAACTTACGCATCTCTAAACCACCTCTTATTTGGTTTTCAGATTAACAAATGGTGGAAGAGTAGTTTCGGACTGGTACCCTTTAGTGATGTGGGTTATAATACAGTTTTAGAACAAGATATTGATGATATTGGCCGTACGCTTTTCCAGTATGAAGGATCAGGAGGAATCTCACAAGCATACTGGGGTCATGCTTTTAAGATCTCTGATTCCTGGGCAGCAGGATTTAACTTCTTTTATAACTTCGGTACCATAGATAAAGCCCGAACAATCTATTTCCCTGACTCACTTCCATATTATCAAAATACAAGACTTGATAATAAAATAAAAGTTGGAGGTATCTCATTTGATTTTGGGATATTAAACAAAAGAAAGATTGCTAATGATCTTGAGCTTTCAACAGGATTGAGCTTTTCTCTTCCTCAAAAGATCAGAGCAAAAAGAGAATACCTGGCCAATACCTTTCAGGGAGGATTAGAGGTACAGGAATATTTCACTGATACGATCAAATACGAAGCTGAAGAAAATGGTTACATCAATATGCCAGCCAGAATTGGATTGGGAGTAATGCTTGAAGATTATGACCATTGGAAGATAGGGATAGATTTCAACTGGCAAAACTGGAACTCATTTGAAGCCTTTGGATATAGCGATTCCCTTAGGAATTCATGGGATATAGCAATTGGTGGTGAATATATTCCTGAAATAAGCTCCATTAGTTCTTATGTTAAAAAAGTAAGATATCGATTCGGGGCAAGATATTCTAAAACACCCATACACATATTTGATAAAAACATTTCCGAATTTGGCATAAGTTTTGGACTTGGATTACCAATTATGAGATCGAGATCAGTATTTAACATGGGATTTGAATTTGGCGGAAAAGGAACAACGGCCAATAATCTCGTAAAAGAAAATTATTTCAGATTTACAATCGGTGTTTCTATTGTTGAGAGATGGTTTCTAAGAAGAAAATATAATTAATATAAACTAGTATAAAATTCAGAGGAAATGAAAACAAAAGTTCTATTACCATTAATTAGCCTCTTTATAGTGTTTACTTCAGTATCACTATCTGCACAGGATACTGAAGCAAAAAAAATCCCTAAATATGGTAATGACAGCATTACTTGTATCACTAATATTTCACTATATAAAGAATCGTATAAACAATGGAAAGCCAGTAAATATAAAAGTGATTATGTTCAAGATGCTATAGCACCCTGGAGCTATATTTTAAGAAATTGTCCAAGATCCTATAAAAGCGTATATCTTGATGGTGTTAAGATGATGGGATGGAGAATTAATAAGGCAGGAGATGAGGAGACCAAACAAAAAATGATCGACACATTAATGCTTGTTTATGATACACGTATTACATATTTCGGACAACAAGGATTCGTGCTTGGAAGAAAAGGTGTTGACCTTTATAAATACCGCCCGGAAGCCTTTGAGGAAATATACAACATCCTGAATAAAGCTATTGAACTGGAAGGTGATAAAACATATCCTGATGTACTTGTATTTTTTATGAGGGCAACAAGAAAAATGATTGAAGAAGGAAAAGCCCCTGAAGAAACTATTTTTGAGAATTATGAAAAATGCTCTGGTATAATTTCATATAATATTGAAATTAATAAAGATAAACCGAGACAATTATCCAACTGGGAGAATGTTAGAGGTAACATAGAGGTAACCTTTGAACCTTACGCAACCTGTGAGGCTCTCATAAAGATCTATGGAAAGAAGTTTAATGAAACACCTGATAATGCTGAGCTCCTAAAAAAGATTATCAGATCTCTGGATAAGAAAAAGTGTAAAGATGCACCATTGTATTTCGAAGCCACAGTTACACTTTATGAAATTGAACCCTCTCCTGAATCAGCATTCCTAATTGGAAGAATGCTCTTCCAAAAAGAAGAATATGGTAAAGCCATTGAATATCTAGTAGAAGGAGATAAGCTTGAAGATGAGGAAGATAAAGCTAATAGCTACCTTATTCTTGCCAGTGCATTTAAACAGCTGAACAATAATACGGCCTCAAGAAAATATGCTCTAAAAGCTGCCAGCTTAATGTCTGGTAATGGTCAGCCATACATTATAATCGGAGACCTTTATGCAGAATCCGCCAAAAGTTGCGGTAATAATGAACTGACTAAAAAAGTAGCTTACTGGGCTGCTGTTGACAAATATTATAAAGCAAAAAGGGTGGATCCTGAATCAACAGAAATTGCTAATGCTCGTATCGCAACATTTTCTGCTTATTTCCCTTCAGCAGAAACTATCTTTTTTTATAATCTTAACGAAGGAGATGATTATATTGTTGAATGCTGGATAAACGAAAAAACAAAGGTGAGGGCAGCTAAGTAATAAGCACATGCCATTTTGAAAACACTATCAAATAAAAGCATAATATCATTAGTGAATAAAAGCATTGTCCTGATATGTATAGGGATAATGCTTTTTGCATGTAAAAACGACCTTAAAGAGATAAATGCATTTTCAAGTATGCTTGATTCGCTTCCGCATTTATCAGCTAAAGAAATACAATTTGTTTACAGCGAATATGGAAAGCCTGAAGTAATGTTAAGTGGCCCTACAATGAACCATTTTGACGGGGATGATCCATATATGGTGTTTCCTGATGGTTTCAGAGTGGAGTTTTATGATTCCCTGAATGTTGTTAAAACAACACTTATTGCAAATTATGGTATCAACTATCAGAATAAAAAACTGATGATTGCTAAAGGCAATGTGATTGTAAATAATTATGACACCCACGAAATACTAAATACAGAAGAGCTTATATGGGATCAAAATACTGAGCTGATTTACTCGAACAAATTCGTTAAAATTACCTCTGATGATGGTGTACTTTATGGCGACGGGATGGAATCAGATCAAACTTTTACAAAGAGAAGAATAATCAATCCTACCGGAGAAATCATTGTTGAAGATGATGCCCCCATTGATAATTAATGATGCTATATTTGTATTATGGATAATTGGTTGATAGTTGCAATAACCCTTCTGTTATCAGCTTTCTTTTCAGGAATGGAGATAGCCTTTATCACTTCCAATAACCTGAAAATTGAGATTGATAAATCAAAAGGGATGATATCAGCAAAAATCATGTCGTATTTCAAGCTGAACCCTTCCAGGTTTATTGGTGCTTTGCTCCTTGGAAATAATGTTGCCCTGGTAATATATGGTATTGCAATGGCTACCATCCTGGAACCATTCTTTTATAAGCTATTACCATCATTGTTCAGTAATGATTTTACTGTTTTAATAATGCAAACAATTGTTGCTACTGTATTAATACTTGTTGCTGCAGAATTTATTCCTAAAGCACTATTCAGGATTAATCCCAATTACATTCTCAACATTTTTGCAATTCCTGTCTTTATATTTTATATAGTATTTTATCCCATACATTATCTGTTTATAGGCCTGGGCGAAGTGATCTTAAGGGTCTTTTTCAGGACAAAGACAACCGATTATCCCATACAATTTTCAAGACTTGATCTTGATAATTATATTAAAGAATTTGCTCCCGAAAGTGAACATACAGAAGATATCATGCCTCCTGAAATTCAGATGTTTCAAAATGCAATTGAATTTAAAAGCATTAAGGTCAGGGAATGCATGATACCACGTACTGATATTGAAGCAATTGATGAGATTGACAGCATTGATAATCTAAGTGATAAATTCATTAATACAGGATTTTCAAAAATTCCAGTTTATAAAGATTCAATAGATAATATTATAGCTTACGCACACCATTCCGATCTTTTTAAAAACCCGAAAAGTATAAAGTCTATTTGCCGCTTGCTAAATTATGTTCCCGAAACAATGCTGGCAAACATAGTTCTGTCAAACTTTATTAAGGATCATAAAAGTATAGCCATAGTGGTTGATGAGTTTGGCGGTACTTCTGGTATAGTTACTATGGAAGATATCATTGAAGAGATCTTTGGGGAAATCGAAGATGAGCATGATGAAGAGGAAAATATTGAAAAGGACTTTGGCAATGGGGAATACATTTTTTCAGGAAGAATGGAGATCGATTACCTGAACGAGAAATATAAGTTTAACTTTCCAGAATCTGAAGATTTTGAAACTTTAGCAGGATTCATCCTGGAAAATCATGAAAGTATTCCTGATAAAAGTGAAGAAATAGTAATTGGTCCATATATATTTACTATTTTACAAGCAAGTGATAACCGTATTGATCAGGTTCACTTAAAATTAGGCGAATAATTCCCATTTTTCAAAATTTAATTATACATTTGCAAACTCTTAAAAATAAACTAAATGCAGCATTACTGCATTTAGTAATTAGAGTTTTTAAAAGATGAAGCATTTTCAAAAGTCACAAGATTAGATTTTCAAGTAAAACAAGATACAATGGCTGTAATAGGTAGAATCAGAAAACATTCAGGTTTAGCAGTAATATTAGTAGGTGTAGCTATCGCTGCATTTGTACTTAGTGATTTCTTTCGTGCTGGTCCTGGAGGGCAAATAAAGAATGTTGGTGTTATTGAAGGAGAGGAAATATCCATTACCGATTTCAATTATAGGGTGGATGATAATATGGAAGCCCAGAAGGCTAACAATAACGGAGAACCTCTAAATACAGGGCAACAATTTACAGTAAGGCAAAATACATGGGATCAGTTTGTCAATGAGATTTTGATGGACAAAGAGTTTGAAAAGTTAGGTATTGCCGTAACTGCTGATGAACTTTTTGAACTTGTTCAGGGAGAAAATCCTCACCAACTTATCCTTCAATACTTTGTTAATCCTGAAACACAACAGTACGACAGGACCTTTGTTATAAGATATCTTCAAAATCTCAATCAGCTTCCTCCGGAACAAAGAAGACAATGGGTTGTTTTTGAACAGTTCATCAAAAGAGACAGGATTAATACAAAGTACAGCAACCTTGTTAGTAAAGGTTTTTACGTTCCTGAAGCATTTGCGAAAATGAAATATGAGAATCAAAAGAAAAATGCTGATTTGCTTATTGGTTATAAAAAGTTTGCTGATATATCTGATTCACTTGTAAGTTCGAACGAAGAAGACTTCCAGAAATATTTCGATGAGAATGGTTATAAATTCGATCAGGAAAACACAAAAGACATTGATTATGTGATCTTCGAAGTTACTCCCTCAGAAAAAGACTTTCAGAAAACCGAACAGGATGTAAAAAGACTCTTTGAAGAATTCAAACACACTGATAATATAACCTACTTTGTTAACGCAGTATCAGATGAAAGATATGACAGTGTATGGTGGGATGAAGGAACTTTACCAATTGCTTTTGATACTATATTCTTTGGTGCCGAAAAAGGAGCAATGGTGCCTCCATATTTCGAAGATAATGCATGGCATATGGCTAAACTTGTTGATATCCAATACAGGCCTGACTCAGCAAAAGCAGAACATATTCTCATTGCTTATCAGGGTGCGCTAAGAGCTGCTGAAAATATTGCAAGAACAAAAGAAGAAGCTGAACAACTTGCTGATAGCCTTTATAATGTTATCAGGAGAAATCCTGCCAAACTCTCTCAGCTTGCCAAAGATTTTTCAAATGATGGTTCAGTACAACAAAACAATGGTGATATGGGCTGGTTCCCTGATGGATACATGGTTCATGCCTTTAATAACGCTGCTATCAACGGAAAAAAAGGCGATATAAAAGTAATTGAAACACCATTTGGATATCATGTTATCAGAGTTCTGGATAGATTAACTCCTACCAAAAAACTCAGAGTTGCTACTATTGACAGGGCTGTGGAAGCTAGCAGTGAAACTTTCCAGAATGTATATGTTGAAGCCAGCAAATTTGCCGGAGAAAACAACAGTGTTGAAAAATTTAGCCAGGCTGCTGCTGAAATGGGCCTTGATAAAAGAAATGCCACATATCTTAGGAAAATGGGTAATACTATTCCAGGATTAGATTTTGCAAGACCAATTATCCGCTGGGCACAAAGTGAAAATTCAAGCCTTGGAACTGTGTCTCCTGTTTTTGATATGGACGGACAATATATCGTAGCAGTAATTACCGCAGAAAGAGAAAAAGGGCCAATCCCTTACGATGAGATGAAAGAGCGTTTTATCAATAATGTTAAGAACGAGAAAAAAGGAGAAATGCTACTCGCTCAGATCGAAGAAAAGAATGCATCAGGTTTCTACGAAGTGATCAGAGCAGTAGATATGAATATTGATACCAATAACACCCTCACTTTTAGTTCAAGAAATATTCCTGGATTTGGATCAGAGCACGATATAATAGGAACAGTATTCGCAATGAATGAAGGTGATCTCATTGGACCAATAAAAGGAAATGGCGGAGTGTTCATCATTCAACTTAACCGTTTAGGAGAAGTACCTGCATTAGGTAGTTACGAACTTTACAGAAGCGACCTTGTCAACGATTTTGAACGCCGTGTACAAAATAATTATCCATTCCGCGCAATAGAGAAGAATGCGGATATTGAGGATAATAGATTATGGTTTTACTAGTAAAACTGTAAAGTTCGTAGTTCGTAGAGATTGCAAAGTGATCTTTTTACCCTCAAATTTTCTTAATGCCAGAACTTAACTTGTTGAGTATTATCCGCTCATTAGAATTACCAAAAATTCAATTGCATAAAGTTGTCTACTAGAAAGGCTCTACGAACTACGAACTAAATACTACGAACTAATCAGGCATTTGCCCTGATTGCATCCACCGGATTCAGCCTTGATGCTATATAAGCCGGAATTATACCAGATACCAGACCAATCAATGAAGATACTATCACTGCAATTAGTATATTTTGCATGGTCATGGTAAGCTCCATATCGAACAACAATTCTCCAAAAAAAGTGAGAATTATTACGAAGATCAATCCTATTAAGCCTCCTATTAGTGCAAGAAAAATTGATTCAAAAAGAAATTGAGTTAGAATGAAATAGCGCTTGGCTCCAAGAGATTTTTGTATGCCTATGATATTTATCCTTTCTCTTACCGAAACGAACATGATATTTGCAATACCAAAACCTCCCACCAGTAAAGAAAAGAAACTTACAAAGAACCCTACTACAGATATTACACCAAACAGCTCATCAAAACCCTGAGAGATTATATCTGTTTCGTTAATAGCAAAGTTATCTTCAGCCGAAGGTTTTAATTTTCTTATCGATCGTAAAACTCCAGTAAGCTCATCTATTAACTCTTCATTAGACACAGATTCTTTACCCAGGACAACAATTGTCGATCCCATATGTCTTATATCCAGCACATTCCGGGCAAAATTTACAGGTACCAGCGCCATATCATCTGAAGAATTGCCAAAGAAGTCCTCTCCCTCTTTTTTCATCACACCAATAACTTCAAGCTTTCTTCCAAAAATCTTTACTTGCTTTCCCACAGGATCACGATTTTCAAAAAGATTTTCTGCTATATCGTTACCAAGGATTACAACAGGCCGTCCACTGTTGGATTCATTATTTGTAAAATACCTTCCGTCCCGGAGGTCAAAAGGCATCACTTTATTATAATCCTGGGAAACAGCTGTAATGCCAACATCTTCAATAGCATTATTTCTATATTTTACTGTTCTGTTTGTACCTATCATAAAGGCTGCTGCCTCTGTAGTAACACTTCTCTTCTGTATTTCTTTAAGATCATTCATATCAGGCTCAGGCCTCTGGTAGTATTTCCACCAGGGATAACTGCCTCCCATCATCCATGGCCATTTTTGCACAAATAAAACTTTATCACCAAGAGATTCTATTCCCTCACGAATATTGCGTTCCATTGAGTCAAATATTGTGAAGATGGAGATTATTGAAAAGATCCCGATCATTATCCCAAGCAAGGTTAAAATTGTTCGTGTTTTATTCACGACAAGCTCATGAATGGCAAAAATGAAGCTCTCCTTTATTAATTTGAGAAAGATTAACATTTTTAGAAATTTAGATAAAATGTAAAGTTATGCAATAACTTTAAAAAATAACCATTAAATTTGATGCTCTTTTACAGGCAATTAACGAATGGATATGAAAAAAAGGATTAAAAATGCACTTGTCTCTGTTTTTTATAAAGACAGGCTTGATGAAATAGTTAAAATCCTGGATGAACTGAATATTAAAATATATTCTACAGGAGGTACTTACGACTTTATTGAAAAGCAAAAAGTAGAAGCTCTTACTGTTGAATCATTAACTTCTTATCCCTCAATACTTGGCGGTAGGGTTAAAACCTTGCATCCAAAGGTGTTTGGAGGTATATTGAGCCGCAGGGATAATAATAACGACAGGGAACAATTACAGGAATATGAAATACCTGAATTTGACCTTGTGATCGTTGATCTTTATCCTTTTGAGCAAACAGTTGCATCAGAAGCATCAGAACAGGAGATAATTGAAAAAATAGATATTGGTGGTATTTCATTGATCAGAGCTGCTGCAAAGAATTTTAAAGATGTTCTGGTAGTGCCATCCTCAAAGAATTATGATGAGCTTATTAATCTTCTAAATGAAAAGAAAGGATTTACATCCATTGAAGATCGTAAAAAGTTCGCTACAACGGCTTTTGGTATCTCTTCAGGATATGATGCAGCCATTTTCAATTATTTCAACAGATCAGAAAACATAGATTCGCTAAGGATCAGTTATAACGATCCCGGGATACTCAGATATGGTGAAAATCCTCATCAGGAAGGTAGATATTATGGAGACCTTGATGAAGTATTTGAACAGCTTCATGGAAAAGAAATTAGCTACAATAATTTGGTTGATATCGATGCGGCCATTAACCTTATTAACGAATTTGAAGAACCTTGCTTTTCCATATTAAAACATACGAATGCATGTGGGCTGGCAGCCAGGGATAATCTTACCGATGCATGGAAAGATGCACTGGCCGGTGATCCTGTTTCAGCATTTGGAGGTGTATTAATATGTAACCGTACTATTGATGAGGCAACTGCAGAAGAAGCCAATAAAATCTTTTTTGAGGTGATCCTGGCCCCTGATTATGAAAAAAATGCCCTTGAAATACTGAAATCCAAGAAAAATAGAATAATTTTGAAGAAGAAATCATACGATTTCCCACATCAACAGTTCAAATCACTTTTAAATGGTGTAATTGAACAGGATAAGGATGAAAGTCCCTTAACTATTGATGAAATGGAATCAGTTACAAAGATTTCTCCTGATAATAAGCTAAAACAGGATTTATTATTTGCCAATAAAATTGTTAAGCATACAAAGTCAAATACTATCGTTTTAGCTAAAGATAAGCAGCTTGTGGCAAGTGGGGTAGGACAAACATCAAGGGTTGATGCACTGAAACAGGCAATTGAAAAAGCAGGTTCTTTTGGTTTTGATCTTAATGGAGCAGTTATGGCATCGGATGCCTTTTTTCCTTTTGCAGATTCTGTGGAAATTGCGCATAAAGCAGGAATAGTATCCGTTATACAGCCAGGGGGATCAATTAGAGATAAGGATACTGTTGAGTTCTGTGATAAACATGGTATGTCTATGGTTTTCACAGGAAAAAGACACTTTAAACATTAATTAATTACTGAAGCATTATATGGGACTATTTTCCTTTTTGACGAAAGAGATAGCTATCGACCTTGGAACGGCCAACACTATAATTATACATGATGATAAGGTTGTAGTTGATGAACCCTCTATTGTAGCGATAGAAAGAAATACAGGACGAATCATTGCTGTTGGAAAAAAAGCAATGATGATGCATGGAAAAACACATGAGAACATTAAAACTGTAAGGCCATTGAGAGATGGTGTTATTGCTGATTTCCAGGCCTCAGAATTTATGATCAGGGAAATGATCAAAATGATTTTTCCTAAAAAATCATTTTTCCCTCCTGCATTAAAAATGGTAATATGTATTCCATCAGGAATTACCGAAGTAGAAGAAAGAGCTGTTAAAGACTCTGCAGAACAAGCTGGAGCAAAAGAGGTGAAGCTAATTCATGAACCTATGGCAGCAGCTATCGGTATAGGTATAGATGTGCTTGAACCAACCGGCAATATGGTCATTGATGTTGGTGGTGGTACCAGTGAAATTGCGGTAATTGCACTTGGTGGTATCGTTAATAATAAATCCATTCGTATTGCTGGTGATGACTTCAACTACGATATAGTTGAATATATGCGCAAACAGCACAATATCAATATTGGTGAGAGAACTGCAGAAAGGATCAAGATAGAAGTAGGGGCTTCTTTACCAGATATTGAAAGTCCTCCTGATGACTATGCAGTTCACGGCAGAGATATGCTTACCGGAATACCTAAAGAAATTATCGTGAACTATGCGGAAATTGCTCATGCGCTCGATAAGTCAATATCCAAGATTGAAGCTGCAGTCTTAAATGCACTCGAAATGACACCTCCTGAACTTGCTGCTGATATTTACAGAACTGGTATTTATCTTGCCGGTGGCGGATCAATGCTTAGAGGACTTGATAAACGCTTACATCATAAAACAAAACTTCCCATACATATGGCAGAAGATCCTTTAAGAGCTGTGGCAAGAGGTACGGGGATCGCTCTTAAAAACTTTGATAAATTCACATTCTTAATTAAATAATGCGGGCATTTGCCGCAAAAAAATAAGGCATTATGCGAACGCTGTTTGCATTCTTCCGGAAATACTATTTCTTTTTCCTTTTCCTCATACTGGAAGGAATATGCTTTATACTTATTAGTAATCATAACCCTTATCATCGAACTCATATTATCAATTCTTCAAACAGTATTACAGGAAACATTAACTCAATTTATGCTTTTATAGATGAATACTTTGGACTTAAAAAAGTTAATAATGCCCTTTATAAGGAAAATGCCGAATTAAGAAATATCCTGGATAATTACAAAAACATACCTGACACATTAGTTGATGAATTTATTGCTGATGATTCATCTTTCAGGTTTATTCCCGCCAAAGTGATTAATAATTCGGTGAATAAAAGAAACAATTTTATAATGCTGGATAAAGGACAAAAGCATGGTATTGATGTAGATATGGGTGTGATTTCTTCAAATGGTATAATAGGTGTGGTGATAGAAACATCAAATAATTACAGCACTGTCCTTTCTCTTTTACATAAAAACTCTCGTATAAGTGCAAAAATTAAAAAGAACAATCATCTTGCCAGCCTGGTTTGGCCCGGGAAAGATTACCGTGAAGCTGTTCTTCAGGATGTGCCAACACATATTCAGCTTCAAAAAGGTGATACTATTATTACATCAGGATATTCTTTTTTATTTCCTGAAGGAATTACAATAGGTTATGTTAAGGACTATTTCCAGGATGAGCAAAATAACTTTAATGAAGCAACCATAGAACTAACAGAAGATTTCAATAGCCTGCGTTTTGTATATATCACAAAGAAGATCAAGGTTGAAGAACTAAAAGGATTAATGGAAGAAACCGAAAATGAACAATAACACAGGAAAAAATATCATCCGCTTTTTGGTTCTGGTACTTATTCAGGTTCTCATCCTGAATAATATTCAAATCAGTGGTTATATTAATCCTTACTTCTATGTGTTGTTTGTTCTGCTTCTCCCTTTTAATACATCAAAAACGCTATTGCTCATTTCGGCATTCCTTATAGGATTTTGTATCGATCTTTTCATGCATACAATAGGAATGCACGCAGCAGCAACAACTTTCATGGCCTTTCTAAGACCGGGTGTTATTAAACTTCTAACAGGAAATAAGGAGATCGAACCAGATATGAAACCGAGCATTTTTGATATGGGCTTTACCTGGTTTGTAACATACTCATTTATTCTGGTATTCTTTCATCACCTTTTTTTATTCTATCTTGAAATATTCCGTTTTGAAGAATTCTTACAAATAATGTTACGGGTATTAATCAGTACAGTAATCACCCTTGTACTTATTATCATCAGCCAATATTTATTTAGAGGCTCTGAAAAATCATAAAAGATATATCTTTGTTTTCTTATATAAACCATCAAATGCTAAATAATATGTTAAAGAAACTCTCATTGCTGTTTATCATTGCAATAATGCTTTTCTCCTGCACACCCAAAAATAATTACCTCTCAGGAGAATTTACAATAGAAGGTAGTCTTGATACTGTAATCGACGGTCCTGTATTTCTTACTAAAAGAATAAATGCAAAATACATTCATATTGATACTTCTATGAGAGACAATGGTAAGTTCTCATTTAAAGGATTTATCAATTATCCCGAAAGATATTACCTGCAAATACCAAATCCTAAAATCCTGGTTCCATTTTTTGTTGAAGCCTCAGATATTACCATTGATATTAACACGAAAGATATCAACAGCAGTACCATTGATGGGTCTGTTACAAATGATGAATATGAAGCCTATCTCGATCAGCTTGAAGCCATGGATGATCAACTTCAGCTCCTGATGAAAGAAATGGGTAAGGCCCAGGATGATGGTGATGACGCCAGGCTTAAAGAGGTTGATAATCAGATTGCCCGGTTATACGAAAACAGAGATTTATTCACATATGAATATATAAAGACAAACAACACTCTTGCTTCCACACCCTATATAGCTTTCAGAAATCTATATAACTGGGAGCTTGATCAAATGAAAATTATAGTTGATACACTTGCCCCGGATCTTGATAATTCGGTTTACAAGAAACATCTCGACACCCGCATATTAATTCTTGAAAGGCTTAGTATTGGCAAACCATTTATCCCATTTACCCAAGCAAATACTGATGGTGAAGATGTTGTTCTTGCAGATCTTATCAAAGGTAATTACCTGTTGATTGATTTCTGGGCATCATGGTGCTCACCATGCCGTGCCGAAAATCCAAATCTTGTAAGTTGCTATAATGATTTCCACGATAAAGGATTTGAAATACTTGGGGTTTCTTTTGATAAAGATGGTGGAAAATGGGAAAAGGCCATTGCTGATGACAATCTAACATGGTACCAGGTTTCAGATCTTAAAGGCTGGGGAAATCAAGCCGGACAGCTTTATGGTGTAATTTCTATTCCATCTAATATTCTTCTTGATCCTAACGGAACCATTATTGGAAGAAACCTAAGAGGAGAAAGGCTTCGCAAGAAGTTGAATGATGTTTTTTCTAATGATTAATAATATTCTGGATTATGGGTACCAGTATCTG
>CAZDWF010000046.1:0-25319 GCA_964508895.1 uncultured Bacteroidales bacterium | reverse complement strand
AAATCTCAAACAAATAATAAGAAAAGGATGCTTCATAGAGGCATCCTTTTTTTTTATCAATTCATATCTTATAAACTGAGGACTATAATTTGAAAACTACGAACTACGAACTATGAACTACGAACTATGAACTAATCAATATCACTGGCTCGATTATATCTTCTGCCAATGCTAAAGTTTAAATAAAGAGTTATGAAAATATTTCTGGGTTCCTGGAATGCCATAACAGGAATTCCTACAGGGTATAAATCCACTATTGCTCCAATCTCCAGGGCTTTAATCCTGGAATTATACACTCCAAATTCAAAATCAAGCCCGAACTTACCATAGAGTCCGGGATAAAATCTCATCTCATTCATACCTAGAATAAATGGAGCTCTTCCATAAATATTATCCAGAAAATGCTTCTCCGGATCATATTTTTCTTCCTGCAATTCTTCCTGGAAACCGTTGCCAGTTTGATTAATAATATAAAGGTAGATGGGCTTAGCAATACCAAGAGAAAAGCCACCACTGTATAAATATCTTATTTCAACACCACCCCAGGCAGGCTTTCTGTTCAGCATTCGATCAAATCCTATTCCCCCTCTTAAAATATAAACATGATTAAGCTTTCCATAAACAAAGCTTCTTGCATCACTATAATACGGATTAATTGTACGTATCTGCTTGGGAGACTTCATAGAAACAGCCTGGATCTCCCAGAAAAAAGATTTATAATAGGTGATATTTTTACCTTTATGAAACTGAACACCTAAACCAAGGTTGTGTAATATTATTCCAGCACTGAAATTTTTCCGAAGCAAAGCTTCGTTAAGCACTGAATCCTGATCATAATCCTGAGCCGAAAGTGAACCTGAAAGGATTATTAAGAATAATAAAGCAGATATTTTTAGTTTTGAACACATTAATCCATCAAAAATGTATTAGGTAATTATATAGGATGGATTACCGCGAAATCATGTAAGATGTAATCCAATTAATAACTGTGTGATTTTTGATACTTATATGATTCTCCATATGCAGCACAACGATTACCAGAACTACATGATGAGATCACAATACTCATGATAATCAGCGTTGCAAAAAGAATAGCCAATTTTTTCATATTTTTATAATTTAATTATTGCCTGTGGCAAAATTACATTCATTTTAATTATAATAACAAAAATAACGAAAACTTATTGCAAAACTACAAGTAATTTATATAAATGTTTACATATGAACAGGATTGAACCAAATATTGAAGATGGTTGGAGAAACATCCTGATGGAAGATTTCAATAATGAATCATTCATCGAGCTAAGATCCTTCCTGCTAGAAGAGAAAAATCAATATACAATCTATCCTCCGGGGAAATTGATTTTCTCTGCATTCAATCATACTCCTTTTAACAATGTAAAGGTTGTGATAATTGGACAGGACCCCTATCATGGAGCAGGCCAGGCACATGGCTTGTGCTTCTCAGTTCCAGAAGGGATACGGCAGCCTCCTTCCTTAGTTAATATTTTTAAAGAGATCAACAACGACCTGGGTATAGCTGTTCCTGAAACCGGTAATCTTGAAAAATGGGCAAAACAAGGAGTGCTGCTGCTTAATGCAACACTCACAGTCAGAGCCACTCAAGCTGGCTCACATCAAAATAAAGGATGGGAAACATTTACTGATGGAGTTATTAAGAAAATATCAGACCTTAAAGAAAATATAATTTTTATACTATGGGGGAATTATGCTCAGGCCAAACAAGAACTTATTGATATTTCAAAACATTATACTTTAAAAGCAGCACACCCTTCACCTTTCTCAGCACACAGAGGGTTTTTTGGCTGCAGGCATTTTTCGAAAACTAACCAGATCTTAAAAGACATAGGCAAAGAAGAAATCGACTGGAACTTAGAATAAGATACATATAATCCCGTTCTAACCTGAATATTTCAATACATATTGACTAGAAAACTAATATACCTGGCTATAATCATCTTATTTGCAATAGTTGAATCTTATTCTCAACAAAAGACAAAACTATACCTGCTGCCTTCTAATCCTGAAGACAAGCATATTCTTAAAAAGATTAAATTTAAAACTGAGGCCGCTAACGAACTGGACGTGATGCATGAAGTTTCAAATATCCAGAATCAACTTTTTTCTCATGGATATTTGTTGGCTTCAATTGATAGCATATGCGGAGACTCTATTAAGAAAAATATTTTTTCAGATCCTGGAGGTAAATATATTTTGAAGAAACTCAGTATACATAATATTGAAAAACTTGCTCTGAGAAACTCAGGATTAAAACCTAAACACTTTAGAAACTCTGCATTCAATTATGATAGATTAGCAAAATTACTGAACAGGCTGTTAACTTATTATGAAGACAATGGATATCCATTCGCAACTGTTAAACTCGACTCAGTTGAAATTCAGAATGATACTATAGAGGCTTCACTTCAATTGATTAAGAATGATCTCATAAGTATCGATACACTGATAATAACTGCTGATGCCAATATTAACATTCAGTATCTTTATCAATACCTTGGAATAAAGCCCGGTGATGAATATAATGAATCAAAGATTGCTGATCTGGGGAAAAAAATTAATGATATACAATTTATTTCTGAGTCGAAACCATTTGAAATTGCATTTACTCCTGGAAAAGCAACAATCTTCCTCTACCTTTCAAAAATAAGAGCAAGCCAGTTTGACGGCATATTGGGACTGGCACCAAATGAAGAGACCACAGGAAAGCTTCTTCTTACAGGTGATATTAAGTTGAACCTTATTAACACTTTTAAAAGAGGAGAGACCATCGCTCTTAACTGGAAGAAGCTTGAGGAAAAAACTCAGGAACTGGATGTTCATTTTAATTATCCGTATTTATTCAGAACCCCATTTGGTGTTGATTACAGATTTCATCTCTTTAAAAAAGACAGCAGTTATCTCAGTGTACAAAATCAAATTGGGATTCATTATATCTTCGAAGGAAGAAATTTTATAAAAGCTTTCTATGAATCATTAAATTCCTCGCTTATAAGTACAACAGGACTTGAATTCGCTACAACACTTCCAGAATATGCTGATATAAAAACATCACTTTATGGACTGGGTTTTTATTTTGAAACTCTCGACTATTACTTTAATCCTTTTAAAGGGTTTTACATAAATACTAGCGGAGCAGTTGGGGATAAAAAGATCAAAAAGAATAATAATGTAAACCCTGTTTTATATGACAGTCTTCAATTAAAAAGCACCCAATATAAGATCAATCTTGAAGCAGCAAACTTTTTCCCATTATTCAGGAAAGCTACATTACTAATAAAAAGCCAGAATGGATATATTGATAATCCAAATTTATTTAACAACGAACTCTTCAGGATAGGAGGCCTTAAAAGCCTGCGAGGATTTGATGAGGAATCAATGCTGGCAAGTTTTTACTCAATACTCACTGTCGAATTCAGATACCTCTTTGAAAAGAATTCCTACTTTAATCTTTTCTGGAATGGAGCTTACTATGAAAAAAGGTCAATCAATGAGTTTATAGCTGACCGTCCGTATGGCTTTGGATTAGGATTAAGTTTCGCAACAAAAGCAGGTATATTCAGTGTTAACTATGCGCTTGGAAAACAATTTAACAATCCTGTTGATCTTAAAAACGCCAAAATTCATTTCGGAATAACTGCTTCATTTTAGTTTTACTGGCTTTTATAGTATTTTCCTCCAACCATAATAGATTTTTTTTATATCTTGCACTTAGTATTAACCAAAAAATGTGCTATGAAGAGAATAACTTTTACTATTCTGCTGGCTGCGGCATTCTGCTGGACAGCCTTTGCAGGTGGATATCAGGTTAGGCTTCAGGGGCAGAAACAGACCGGTATGGGTCTTGTTGGAAGTCCGTTGAGTTTCGGAGCCAGTAGTATTTTCTACAATCCTGGTGGATTATCTTTTATGGAAAATAAATTCAGTATTTCAGCTGGAGTGAGTGGTATAATGGCAAATGTTGCTTACCAGGAAGATGGTACCGGTAACATTTTCAGGACTGACAACCCATTAAGTACTCCATTCTATCTCTATGGAGCTGGGAAAATTGGTGATAAGATCACTCTTGGTCTTGGGATTTATACTCCTTATGGAAGTACTACAAAATGGAAAGACAATAATGATGATGGAGAACCATGGGCAGGAAGATACCTTATCAAGGAAATATCATTCTCAGCAATATTCATCCAGCCAACAATTGCATATCAGATAAATGACAAATTCAGCATAGGCGCTGGATTCATATATGCTTTTGGAGCTATAGGCCTTGAGAAGGATATTGATATGACTACACAAAGCGGAAAAAAACCTTATGCTAAACTTGATGGAAATACAGGCAATATTGGGTTTAATGTAGGTGTTATGTTCAGGCCAAATGATAAATTCAGCATTGGTGTTGACTACAGGTCTAAGATTACAATGAAAGTAGAAGATGGCGATGCAAAGTTTTATGATTTACCTGCAGCTGTTGGTTTACCTGAGAATAATAAATTCAATTCGGAATTGCCATTACCAGCAAACCTCGATATAGGATTCTCATATCAGGTATCAGAAAAACTTTTGCTTGCTGCAGAATTAAACTGGGTGCAATGGAGTACTTATAAAGAACTTAAATTTACCTTCAAAGAAAATGGAGACCTGCTAAATTCAGTTAGCAAAAAAGATTATAAAGATAGCTGGATTGTCAGACTGGGTGGTGAATATGCTCTTATGGACAAGCTTGATCTGAGATTGGGTGCTTATTATGATCCATCTCCGGTTAACGATGATTATTTCAATCCTGAAACTGTAAGTCTTAATACTGTTGCATGGACAGCAGGATTATCATTCAGACCCATTGAAAAGCTTAGTATAGATCTCTCATTCCTGCAGCTTCATGGTATGAAGTCAGACAAGAAGCTTCTTGATGACAATGGCCAGAATATCTTTAGCGGGACTTACAAAGTTATCACCAGCATTCCTGGTATAGGTCTAAGCTTTAATTTCTAACCTTAAAACCATAAAGTCATGAAATTCAAATATATATTTTATTTACTATTAATAATTGCCATCGGTTCCTGTAAACCGGAACTCGATGAGTTTAAAGCTTCTGAAGGAAATGCCAGCTTTGTACGTTTTATTTCTATAGGCAATTCCTTAACAGCAGGTTATACTGATGCTGCACTTTACAAAAAAGGACAGGAGTATAGCTTCCCAAATATTCTTGCCACACAATTTAAAGAAGTTGGTGGAGGAGATTTCAAACAACCTTATCTTGATTATGCTGATGGTATTGGCATCCAGGGATGGGATACATTAATTCACGGTGGCATTAGACCTCCCGGGGACGTTTTGTTTATTACCAGACTTGTTCTGCAGGAAGTTAATGTATGCGGAGACCCAAACAATAAAGCTCTTGAACCATTCCCAATTAACCCATTCGCTGATCAGGCATAAGTTATGGCAACCTTAACTTCTTCTGTTGCTGCTCAAGGGCCATTTAATAATATTGGTGTTCCTGGTTTAAAGTCGTTTCATATGTTAATTCCTGGATACGGAATGGTGAATCCCTTTTATGGACGATTTTCATCTGACCCGGTTAACGGCCAAATGATTACTGATATCAATGCCATTAACCCAACATTTTATTCCTTATGGCTTGGAAATAATGATGTATTAGGATATGCACTCTCCGGTGGTGACGAAGGTGGTGATTTCATCACTCCTATGGATCCTTTCCCTGACGGCCAGGGAAATACGATTCCCGGGTTTGCTACTTCTATGGACATGATCATAGGATCACTGAACCAGTTTGGCGCCAAAGGTGCAATCTTCAATATTCCTGATATACTTGATGCACCCCTCTTCCATACTATTCCATGGAACGGGCTTGTACTTACAGACCAGGCAGTGGTTGATGCTCTTAATGCTGCCTATCCTCCGCAGTTAAATTTCACATTTAAACTCGGACAAAATGCATTTGTAGTTGTTGATGCCAGCGTTCCTGTTTTTGGTATAAGACAATTACAAGAGGGTGAATTAATAATTGGATCATGTGTTAATGCTATTCGTTGTCTGAAATATGGATCAGCAATACCACTTCCTGGAAAATATTATCTGAACCTGGATGAGATATCTAAGATCAATTTAGCTATTCAGGCATATAATTCAAAGATAAATGACCTGGTTGCTGCTTTCCCTGGTCAAGTTGCCAGAGTGGATGTTAATGCACTTATGAACCAGATTATTACTACCGGTATTAATCTGCAGGGCATTAATTTCACAGCTGAACCTGCAACAGGAAATTTATTTGGTTTGGATGCCATACATTTTTGCCCAAGAGGTAATGCTTTAACCGCTCATTATGCAATTGAGGCAATCAATAATGCATTTGGAGCTAATATACCACAGGTAAATCTTGTGAATTATCCATCTACACCATTACCATAAAACAATAATTTAGCTCGATAATATTTAGCGCCCGGTATTAAATCAATATGCCGGGCGCTTATTTTAAGTATAGCTGAAAAGCCACCTATGAAAGAAATAATTTTCGCAACAAATAATCAAAATAAACTTAAAGAGATCCAGCATATTGTTGGCAATGATTTCAAAATTAAAGGACTGAAAGAATTAGGTTGCATAGAAGATATTCAGGAAACAGCCGATACTTTAGAAGGAAATGCCTTCATTAAAGCCAGCTATGTTAAAAACAAATATGGCCTCGACTGTTTCGCTGATGATACAGGATTGGAAATTTATGCTCTTAATGGACGCCCTGGTGTTCATTCGGCAAGGTATGCAGGTGATGAGTGTATTGCAGAAAATAATATTGAAAAGGTTTTACTGGAACTCGAAAATATTGACAACAGGCAAGCAAGATTCAGAACATTTATCGCTCTTATCCTGGATGATAAAGAATATGGATTTGAAGTAATAGTAAATGGGACTATTATCAAAGAAAGAAGAGGTCAGGAAGGATTTGGTTATGATCCTGTTTTTATTCCTGAAGGTTTCACAACAACCTTCGCTGAAATGCTATTAGAAGAAAAGAATAAGATAAGCCACAGAGCATTAGCCATGAATAAACTTGTAAATTTTCTTATGTCTTCCTAACCATAGCTTCTTCGATAACCATCGAAAAGACCTCTCTCAAAGATAATCCATAATGTTGTGCCTGCTTTGGAACAATGCTGGCTTCTGATAATCCAGGAACAATATTTACCTCAAGGAAATACAGGTCTTCCGGTGTAAATATATAATCAAAACGAACGAATCCCTTACAATTCAATTTCCGGTATAGAAACTCAGATTTCTCAAGGCAGTTTATTTCTATATATTTAGGAATATCAGCCGGCGTAATCTCATCAGCGATTCCATCATATTTTGATTCATAATCAAAGAATTCACGGTTGCTAATAATTTCGGTGATTGGAAGTCCTTTTACCTTACCATCAATAACCATCACACCACATGTTATCTCTCTTCCATCAATGAACTTCTCAACAAGAACCTCATCATCCTCCTGAAAAGCCCTGTCTACTGCACTTTTAACATTCTCTTCAGAAATCACCTTCGAAATACCAACACTTGATCCGCCTTTGTTCGGTTTCACAAAACAAGGATATGAGAGAGTATTATTAAGAATATCGTATGGAATATTATCATTTCCGGAAATTAAAACAGATGGTGCAGTTCTTACACCCAGAGATTTAACAATATGATTACAGAAATATTTATTAAAAGTTATTGCCGAAGTGATCATTCCACTTGAAGTATATGGAATATGTAGCATGTCGAAATATGCTTGTAATTTACCATCTTCTCCCGGGCTTCCATGAATGGCTATAAAAATACAATCGAATGATATTCTTTTTTCATTTAACAGCAAACTAAAATCATTCTTATCAACTGCAAATTCTTCCCCAAGCTCATCAGTATAATGCCAGTCAGTTCCCTTCATTCTTATTTCATAAACATTATAAATTTCTTTACTGAGATTCTTCTTAACAACAGCTGCACTGTTCACTGAAATTTCATATTCTCCGGAATCTCCTCCTGATAAAATCGCAATATTTTTTTTCATCTGTTCAATTATCATCCTGATTAACCATATTCATTAATTCTTATCTTTGCAGGATAAGACAATAATCCAATTGCGAATAAGTTATTGAAATAGCAATTATTATTTGTTGTCTCTCCATAATAAAGTAAAGATAGAAAAAATGAGTTTCTTTAGTTTTCTCTTAAGAAAGAAATTTTACTTACATCTTGGAATTTCTATATTAATAACGGTAATACTTGTATTTGTGGTATTGCAATTGCTTAAGAGTTATACAAATTTCGGAGAGACTTTTATAGTTCCTGATTTCTATGGGATGACGATTGACGAAGTTTATGAAAACAAATATGATAAAACTTTTGAATTCGTGATCATAGATTCAATTTTTGATCCCAAAAATCGCAGCCAGGCAATTGTAATTCAAAACCCTTTACCAGGGTCCCTTGTTAAGAAAGACAGGAAGGTTTATGTAACAGTAGTGGCAAGTAGTACTGAAAAGATTGAAATGCCGGATTTAATCGACCTTACATTACGACAGGCTATCAATCGTTTAATCACAAAAGGATTAAAAGTAAATCATCTGGGTTATGTTCAGGATTTTGCTGACAATGCTGTTCTAAAACAATTATTTGATGGAGAAATTATCGAAGCAGGAACTTTGATTGAAAAAGGATCAGGAATTGATCTTGTATTAGGATTAGGTGATAATAAAAGAGTCCCGGTGCCATTCCTGATAGGGCTTAACGAAGCTGAAGCAATAGAAGCAATTAACAGAGCTTCTTTTAATATTGGATCTGTTTACCATCATGAAGCTTATGACGAATTGCACAGCAGGGTATATAAGCAATCTCCTGATTGGTCGAAAAATAAAAAACTGTACAAAGGGCAAAGAGTCAGAATATGGCTAAGATCTGATACAAATTTTGATTTTGAAGGTTTGATAAAAAGATATTTCCCGGATACAGTGAGTGAAGGTGCTGATGAACCAGTTCCGGTTGATTTTAAATGATAATAACAAATTAATGTAGATGAAAAGAGGTCTTCCCATAATACTATTTCTATCATTTTTTTCGAGTCTGATGGCACAGGAAGCAGGCGAGATATTAACAGGCTTGCAACAAAATCCGATGATCAAGGAGGAATTAAAAAAGCGATCTGATCAACATATTTCATCATCGAGAGATATGATTATTGAGAAATCGATATTGCTACCTGTTTTTGATGATTTTCAGCAGCAGGGTATCTTTCCTGATACTTCAATATGGATTGATGATGAAGTCTTTATTAATGCAGACTTCCCATACCGATCCGCAAATATCGGAGCAGCAACATTCGATGCAATAGATTCTAAAGGAAATCTATACTCAAATGCAAGTACCTTCCCTTTTATCGCCGATCACCTTACCTCAAAGAAGATACGACTTGATTCTATATTCAATCCAACAGCAAAGGCAATTACTGTTGGAGATTCAATTTATTTCAGTTTTTATTATCAACCGCAGGGCAGAGGAAATTCTCCTGAAAGCTGGGACAGCCTTGTATTGCAATTTGGATACGATTCTCCTGACTCAGTACTTATTTTCACAGATTCCATTAAAATGCCTGCAAGTGCATATATTAATCCTGGAGATACTATCTATCCTATGGATACAATTTTTTCTCCTTTAAACTGCGATTCCGGACAATACCTTATCTCATCACAATTTTATACCTACCTTGATACAATTACCCTTCCTTGTATGGATATGTATGAACCAGTTGTTGAATGGATAACACAATGGGGCTCAGAAGGAATGAGGCTTGATTCATTTGAAATCAAAAATGGTGTGTACAGTAAACAAATACTAATTCCAATAACTGATAGTATAAAGTATTTTAAAAAGGATTTCCGATTCAGGTTCTTTAATTATGTTAGCCTAGCAACAAATAATGTTCCCAGCTGGAGGTCGAACTGCGATCACTGGAATGTTGATTATATCTATCTTAATATTGGAAGATCAGAAGCTGATAGCAACTACAGGGATATTTCCTTTGTTGAAAGAGCCCAGTCAATGTTGAAAAAATATCAGGCCATGCCTTATACCCAATTCCGTAATGACCCAACCAATTCAATGAAAGATACGGTAAGAAATTATATCAGCAATTTGTATAATGAGGCTTTTAATACTGATTATGGTTATCACGTAGACCAGGTGAATGGAAGTTTTCATCATTTTCATGATGGTGGTGGATGCAACCTTCCCCCTTTCTACTCATTTGGATACCAAAAATGTGATATTACCTGCGGTGCTTCAAGGGCATGCCCCAGAGTGGATTTTTTCTACCCTATTTCTGTACAGGGAGATTCAGCAGAATTTGAGATAAAACATATTATTAGTGGCTTTACTGCAGCAGACACTGTTGGTGATACCATTACTTTCAGCCAGAAATTCTTCAACTATTATGCTTATGATGATGGTACACCCGAAGCTGGTTACGGTGTAAATACACTTGGAGGTATGGTGGCAGTTAAATTCAATGTTAACCAAAAAGACTCCCTTAGGGCGATCAGAATGTATTTCAACAGGACTGAAGGAAATGCCAATGATCAGTATTTTGATCTCTGTGTCTGGAGAGACAATTCAGGAGAACCCGGATTGCTTACACACAGGGAACATGATCTGTTACCAAAGTTTTCAGAAAGCCTTTATCAGATACAAACTTATTATCTCAGTAAAGCAGTTCCGGTAAACAGCACATTCTATATTGGATGGATACAATCTACTTCAGATAATCTGAATGTTGGATTCGATACATACAATGATGCTGGCAGTAGTATTTTCTATAATGTTCTTGGCAACTGGGAAAACACAAGTTATTCAGGATCAATAATCATGAGACCGGTAATAGGAAAACCATTTAATCCTGCTGGAGTTGAAGAAATAAATCTCTATAAGAGAAAACTGATTGTATATCCAAATCCTGCAAATAGTAATATAGTGAATATTGCTGTAGAAAATAATCAGCTCCGGGAAAACAGTCCTGACCATAAAATCAAATTGTACAACATATACGGACAAGAGCTTTACAGCTCAACTTTCAAAAGAATACTAGATATCTCAGCATATCCTGCAGGAATTTACATAATTCAGCTTCAGGATGCCGTCAATAACGAAGTATTAAGCAGTAAGCTGATTATAAGCAGATAATAAAAGTCATGAATGAGCAGGCAACTCCTATTCGGAATGAAGAAGAGAACGAATTCTATGAGCACTTCAGGATAGAAGTTGACAAAGGACAGGCTTTGCTTCGCATAGATAAGTTCCTGATGCATCGTCTGGAAAATGCTTCCCGTAATAAGATACAGAATGCAGCCAAAGCAGGAAACATCCTGGTTAATAAACAAAATGTAAAATCAAATTATAAAGTAAAACCAGGTGATATTATTTCCATCGTATTATTACACCCACCCAGGGAGCTGGAAATTATCTCTGAGGATATTCCTTTAGATATTCGCTATGAAGACGACAACATCCTGTTGGTAAATAAACCTTCAGGAATGGTAGTTCATCCAGCACATGGTAACTATACAGGAACTTTAGTAAATGCTTTAACTTTTTATTTAAGAAAGGGCAGAGAATCAGAAGAGATATTCCCTTTGTTAGTTCATAGAATTGATAAAGACACATCAGGAATATTAGTTGTTGCAAAAGATGATATTTCTCAAACCAGGCTTGCTAAAATGTTTTTCGACCATAATATTAAAAGAAAATATACAGCTCTTGTGTGGGGGGATGTAAAAGATGATGAAGGTACAATTACAGCTAACATAGGAAGAAGTTACAAAGACAGAAGGATTTATACAGTTTTGACTGAAGGAGATCAGGGCAGGCATGCAGTTACTCATTATAAAGTAATTAAAAGATTCCGTTATGTTACTTTAGTCGAATGCTGGCTGGAAACAGGGCGGACTCACCAGATCAGAGTTCATTTTAAACATCTTGGGCATCCACTGTTTGGTGATAAAACCTATGGTGGTGATAATGTTTTAAAGGGTACTACCTTTAGCAAGTATAAGCAGTTTATTGATAATTGTTTTAAAATATTACCCAGGCAGGCTCTTCATGCCAGATCACTCGGATTCAAACATCCTGTAAGTAAAAAAGACATACTGATAGAAATGGAACTACCGGAAGATATGGCGGAGGTGATTCAAAAATGGGAAGTATATACTAATGCAAATGCTGAATGATTAATTTATTATAAGTTTTTCAGGATCAAATTGCTGTCCGTTTAATTCATATTTCAAAATGTAGGCACCAGCCCTTAAATCATCAAAACGCAATTTTGCCTTTCCATCAGTAATATCGCAGCTAATTGATTTAACTAATTCTCCCCAAATACTAAATATCTCTATCTCCAATAATCCTTTAGATTTACCAAAGAACATTATAAATGGGTCTTTGTTTTTGTTGTCAGGATTGTAAGGGTTTGGATACAGTTTTGGTCTCACAGAAATATAATCCACCTTCAATCTTTCATCCCTTATAATTGAGCTCTGTATATCTTTCGATATTATCAGGCTTACTGAATAATTCCCGGGATTTTCGTAAATAACTTTAATATCGGAAGGAAGATTATTGGTATCATATTGTAGCAATGGTGGATTCCCACCATAAAAAGTCCAGGAAAAATCATCAGGATTACCATTTGATGAATCTGTGAAAATAATATTATCACCAGGGTAAATTTCTCTTATATCAGAACTAAAATTGGCTTTTATCAATCCGTAATCCAAGCCATCAAGTATTACTGTTCCGGAATTATCAGGGTCAAGCCATGGTTTTAGTTGATGTTCATCCCCCGACAGATTTGATTCCCATGAATACCAGAACTTTCCATAATAATCAGGATTATTTGGTTTACTACAAGATGATGAACCACCTGTAAGCTGGCCAATAATTCGCTTGTTTTTATCAAAAATCGGAGAACCCGATGATCCGGGTTCAGTTACACCATGCCCTGAAGTTGTGGCTGACCATATCACCTTCCAGAATTTTGCGCCGGGATCGTTATTTGTACCTGACCAGTTAGATGATGATAGTTGAGATGTATAAGTAGATATTTTCTTCACATCACCTCTTGGATGGTGTAAACCAATGCCACTTGAACTCCCTGAATTTTCTCTGCTCCACCCACAATAGTATGGCTGATATTCCTTGGGGACATCATTATTTAAGAGTAAAAGTTTGAAATCAGATCCGGAATCCGGATGATCTGTTCCTGTAGCAATTTTCGCAGATCCGGTAATAGTTCGTGATCCCGGACTTGTCTGACAAATGCAATCCGGACATTCAAAATTGAAATAAAATACCCATTTATTGTAGTCAGCCACAGAGGAATTAAGCCCACAATGGTTTGCTGTTAAAAAATATGGTGTAGTATCCTGCCGCACATTATTAATAAGTGATCCAGTACACCAATAATATGAGCTTCCCTGTTTTAGCAGTATTCGTGCCACTCCCCTCTTTTGATCATTCCAGTATTTCCCTTCCGGGCAATTAACATTCACCTCACAGGGCCCGGAATCACCATAGTCTCGGTGTCCACTAAACGGAGAGTATCGGTAAACATATACAACATCAGATATCACAAATTCTATTTCTGAAAGCTCTTCCTGGCTACATGATAGTTCAATGATGAATTCATCACCGGGAGTCAGCTCTGTTGCAAATCCCTCTCCATCAGAATTATTCGTCTGTGTAAATGAGCCAATTAAAAATGTTTTATTTGCGTCGTAAATATAAACTTTTGCATTTCCTGTAAGGTGAAATGATGAATAGTTTAATCCAAGGGATTTTGCGCCGGGAATTTTTATACCCAATCTCCATATCATCAAACCATTTTCATTCTTAAACCACTTACCAGAATTATTTAAGGTATAATATACTGTGATAGCTTTTCCAATTTTTGGAGGTGAAATATCTTCTCTTATATCTGCATCAGTGATTTCGGGAGCAGGCAGTTCTATATTCTGAAATTCCCTGTCTATATAATTCTCAAATGAGTAAGGCATGCCTCCTTCACTAATTTGTGCCTCCAAATTTGAAAATACCAGTGCGAAAAAAAGTAAGAAAATGAATATTATATTCGATCTAGTCATAAAACAAAGATAAAGATTGAATACTATACTATTACTATTATTATTAGTAAAAAGTTATGAGATTTCTCACCCTGCAATACAGGAATCGAAATGACAGAATACAATCTCATATCTGAATGTGGGTATAAGCCTGTCAGGCTTAGAATACCAAATTTATTTCGCTAAATAAATCTTATTATTAACAACCCTATCACTAAACTCAACTCTCAGGAAATACAAGCCATTTGGCTGATCCATAAGATTAAGTTTGTATATCTCGTTAGCTGAAGAAACCTCAACATTCATAACAGCAAGTCCAAGAACATTATATATTGCAATGCGTTCAACATTATTGCTTTTATCTGTGAGCTTCAGATTGATCTTACCTTTAGATGGGTTTGGATAAACAATAACATTCTCATCTATATTTTCTTCAACACCAACACCACCCGCATGAATATAATCTTCAAGAGATAAGGTATTCGAACCCAGATCGTTTGAAACAGTTAACTTCACTGTGTAATCACCCGGATTGCTATAAGTGACAGGCGGAGGGATTTCTCCGTTATAAGCTCCGGGAGAACCACCAAAGAATTTCCAAACCCAGGTTGTAGGATTATTTATTGAAAGATCAGTAAATGTCACACTCTCCCCAGTAACAATAGAAGTATTATCAGCTTCAAAATCAGCAAAAGGGCCACCAACTATAACATATCCTTCTTTAGTCAAAGAATCAGTGGCATACTGGTTTGTAGCTATCAGCTGAACATCATGTTTACCAATAGTAAAATATTCGATATCTTCCGGATTCTGAACCGTTGAAGTTGCAGGATTGCCTCCTGGGAAATGCCATTCCCATGCAGTAGGATCATTTCCTGTTAAGTCGGTAAAGTCAACCAATCCACCCGGTTCTATGTATGCATTTTGTGATATAAAGTTCACATCAGGGCCACCTACGATGATCATATCCACACTATCTTTGGTACCTGATCCAATTGTATTTGATACTTCAAGGCTTACAGTATAAGTTCCAGGAGTATCATATTGAATAGGAGGAGGAGTTTGTCCTGAATGAGACGAAGGATCTCCACCATTAAAGGTCCATTCCCATTCCAGGGCATTTCCAGTGGTCATATCAGTAAACTGTACTGATTCACCAGGTTGAATACCTGTTTGGTCAGCAGAAAAGTTAGGACTTGGAGCAGTTCCGTCATAAGTACCATCCCAGTATTCAACTCCTGAGTTTAATGGATCCAACCACGGTTTCAGTCTCTGGGTATTTGCAGTACCATTCTGATCCCATGAATAAGAGAATTTTCCGTAAAGGCTATATAATGGATTTGTACAATCATCCGGAGGGCCACCTGTAAGGTCACCAACCACCCTGCTGTTTTGATCGAAAAGAGGAGATCCGGAAGAACCACCTTCTGTAATAGAAGTTCCGTGTGGTGTTGTTTGCCACCAGATTTTCCAGTGAGAAAGTACTCCCGACCCATTCCATTGTGAAGAGGTTGCTGTTATATTAAAAGTCGAGATCTTCTTTATATCTCCTGCAGGATGATGAATATTAACACCACTGTCAGCACCAATATTTACTCTATTCCATCCATTAAAATATGCATTATAAGAAGTAGGAACATTTGTATTGATTTTTAACAGGAGAAAATCTGATCCTGGTGAATGGCCAGCTTCAGCCTTCCTGGCACAGCCAGTCTGGCTATAGCTTTGAGGTCCCCAGTTCCCAGAACATGTTGCAGCCTCATAATTATAATAAAATATCCACTGGTTAAGGTCACTTACACTTCCACCTTCACCACAATGGTATGCGGTAAGCACATATGGTATCAGATCCTGCTGTGTGTTATTAATTAAAGTCCCGGAACATAAATAATATCCATATCCAATTTTCATATATTGCTTTACAATACCTCTTTTCTCATCCTGCCAATTATCGCCTTCAGGAGAACAATTGATGTTTATCATACACCATAATGAGCTTCCTTTTTCGACATAATCAAAGCTGGCTCCTCTGTAGTTATATGCAAGTTCAGAGATATTGATATTTGGCATTATTGTAGTTGAAGCAGGCTGGTAGTATTCCAGTGTAACCTTATCACCCTGAACAAGTTGATTTGCGAAAACACAATCAGAACTATTATTCTCTTCTGTAAAAGAACCGATAATCTGATCCTGATTTTCATTATAAAGGTATAATTCACCACCGTGAGGAAGCCAGAAATCATCATAATAAACTCCAAGAGCCTGGGCTCCGGGTGAAGTTAATTTCAATCTCCAGATCTTTCCTCCGTCAGGAAGGTCTGTCCATGTTCCTGAATTCTCTATAGAAAGATTTACAAAAACAGCAACACCGGCACGATAAGGGTCAGGATATCCTGCCTGGGCATTAGCTTCATCTTCCCTGTAGATAGTCTCCATGTCTGGAGCTTTAAATGAAACTACTTCAAAATCAGAATCAATATTCTGGTAAATAAAACTCGGAGGTGCTCCTCCAAAACTTTCCTGTGCCTGGACAGAAGAGCCCAGACCAGAAATACATAATACGATCGTAAAAACGAGTAAGTTTTTCAGTTGGTTCATAATCATTGATATTATCATTTGCAATACGGCAAAGATAGTAAAAATCGTCACGCGTGACGCGTGACGCGTGACGCGAATTAAATTAATCAGTACTTTTGAACCTTAATCAAAATCCTGTTATGGAAAAGATAAAACAAAGTTTAAGGGATAATCCTGCAATGCGCTGGGGAATGATGATACTGGTAAGTTTACTTATGGCGGCGAACTACTATTTTTATGATGTATTATCTCCATTAAAAGGTTTATTGCAGGAACATTTAAGTATAACTTCCCAAGACTATGGCATGATAGTAGGGTTTTATGCTTTTCCTAACACATTCCTTCTGATGGCCATATTAGGCGGTATTATCCTCGATAAATTAGGAATACGGCCAACCGGCTTTCTTTTTGCAGTTTTTATGATAATCGGGGCTTTGTTAACCGGCTATGGAACAACAGAATATTTCAGAGGTGGTGGGATCGGACACTCATTCCTTAATTCATTCTGGACAGATTATTCTGCTGAAACAAAGATGATGTCACTGGGTATGCTGGTCTTCGGACTAGGAGCTGAAACAAGTATTGTAGTTGCCAGTAAAATAATTGTAAAATGGTTTAAAGGATATGAAATTGCACTTGCCTTCGCAATAAATCTTGGAATAGCCAGAATTGGATCAGCACTTGCCTTTGTACTTCCTACACGCATGGTTCTGGATGATATGTGGAATTTTCCGCTGTGGTTTGCTGTAATGGCTCTTATGATATCTTTTCTGGCTTTTCTGATATATATGATGTTTGACCTCAAGCTCGATCGTCAGACAAAAACCCAGGGAAGCTTAATAGATAAAGACGAGGAATTCCACCTATCTGACCTGAGCAGATTATTCACCAATAGATCATTCTGGTTCATCGCAGCATTATGTGTAACTTTTTATGCCGCAGTTTTTCCATTCCTGAAATATGCCCCGGACCTTTTCTACAATAAGTTTGGGCTATCAAGGGAGGCCAGTGGTGATATTGCTTCTCTCCTACCATTTGGCACGGTATTATTCACTCCGCTATTTGGGTGGCTGGTTGACAAAAAAGGCAAGAGTGCTACCTTGATGATCTATGGTTCACTACTGTTAACAATTGTCCATGTACTGATAACATTTACATCATTTAATATTTACATACTGATGATACTGCTTGGAGTGGCATTTTCGCTTGTTCCGGCAGCCATGTGGCCGGGAGTTGCAAAAATTGTCCCTGAGTCAAGGATAGGGTCTGCCTATGGAGCTATGTTCTCCCTGCAGAACCTGGGATTGTTCGCCGTTCCAATTCTCGCAGGATATATACTCGATAAAGCAAATCAAGGGATCACAACAGAGATGATAGAGAATGGTGCTACCCTGAATTATACACCAACAATGTTGATATTTATTGGCTTTGGCATAATAGGTTTTATCTTTGCATTATTATTAAAATGGGATGATAAAACTTCTAGTTATGGAATGGAGCTCCCATCAAATGAGAAATTTGAAGAAACAATTGAAAACGAAGAAAGATGATAATACTAACCGGAACAGCAGGGTTTATAGGTAGTGTCCTCCTGGGAAAACTAAACAAGGAAGGATATACTGATATTTTAATAGTGGATGACTTCAGCAGGGATGATAAAAACAAAAATATTGAAGGGAAAAAATATTCTGGAAAAATTCAGAGAGAAGACCTCTTCAACTGGTTGAAAGATAACAATCCTGAAATTGAATTTGTATTTCATATCGGAGCACGCACCGATACTGCTGAATTCGACTGGAAAGTATTTGAGAAGCTTAATATCAACTACTCAAAGGATATATGGAATTATTGCGTGGGTAATAACATTCCACTTCTTTACGCATCATCGGCTGCAACATACGGAATGGGTGAATTGGGTTACAAAGACGATCATGAAATAGTTGATAAACTAAAACCCCTGAATCCTTATGGAAAATCAAAAAATGAGTTCGATAAATGGGTATTAAAACAAGAAAAGACACCTCCTTTTTGGGCTGGGATGAAATTCTTTAATGTATACGGCCCCAATGAATATCATAAAAGCAGGATGGCTTCGGTTATTTTTCATGCTTTTAATCAAATTCAAAAAACAGGACTGGTTAAACTATTCCGTTCTCATAATCCTGACTTTGAAGATGGAAAACAAGTTCGCGATTTCATCTATGTGAAAGATGTTGTTGAAATCATGCTATTTATGATGCATAATAAACCTGCTTCAGGATTATACAACCTGGGAACCGGCACCGCCAGATCTTTCCTTGACCTTACCAGGTCTACTTTTGCTGCTTTACATCTAGATGATAACATTCAATTCATTGATACTCCTGAAGATATCCGTGATAAATACCAGTATTTCACTGAGGCTGACATGGATAAGCTTAAGAAAGTCGGATATTCAAAAGAATTTAGAAGCCTGGAAGATGGAGTGAAGGATTATGTCACTAATTATCTGACTAAAAGCAATTATTATTAGCCTCTAAAATTGTTAATTATCAAATATTATTCTATTTTTGCACCCTCAAAAATTGAAGTAATTTATTAAAATCATTCCACATGCAGAGTAAAGGTGCTATTAAGTTTTTTGCAATTGCATTTGCCTTAGTTTGTTTATTTCAGCTTTCATTCACATTTGTTACTACCCGTGTTGCAAACAAAGCAGAAAGTTATGCATATAGCGACAGGGCTGACAAGCTTGCAAAAGAATTATCTAATGGAGATGTACTCAGGGAATCATACATACTTGATTCAATTCACAAGGCTTTTGAAAACTACTATCTGGATTCTATGTCGAATCAGGTTGTATACGACATCCTCATTCGTGATTACACATATAAAGAAGCTAAAGAAAGAGAGATAAACCTTGGCCTCGACCTTAAAGGGGGTATGAACGTTACCCTGGAGATCAACGTAGGTGATATCGTGAATGCTCTTTCAGGATATAACCAGAATCCTGTTTTCAGACAAGTGCTCAGCCAGACTTACCAGAAGCAAAGATCTTCATCCGATGATTTCATTACGCTTTTCGATGACACCTGGGAAGAAGTTGCTCCGGGACAAAGCCTTGCTGCAGTATTCAGTACAGTAGAACTTAAAGATAAAATCAGCTATAACGCAACAAATCTGCAGGTTATTGACGTTATTCGGGAAGAAGCCCAGGGTGCAATTGATCGTTCATTCAATATTCTTCGTACACGTATTGACCGCTTTGGTGTATCTCAGCCTAACATTCAAATGCTTGCAACATCAGGAAGAATACTTGTAGAACTTCCTGGCATCAAAGATCCTGCAAGGGTAAGGAAACTTTTACAGGGTACTGCAAAACTGGAATTCTGGGAAACATTCCAGCTTCCGGAAATAGTACAATATCTTGTTGAAGCTAATAACAAGCTCAGAAAAATTCAGAGCACTGAAGAAGCAATTGAAGATGATCGTCCTGAATTATCAGAAGTACAGGAAACAAATGAAGAAGTACTGGAAGCTGTTGATGACAAAGGAACTACTGAAGATAGTGGAAGCGATCTGCTTAATGCTATTTCAGAAACTGAAGATGACACCACCACATCATTACTTGATCAGATAGAAAGCGATACTGCGCTTGCCACTCAGGACAGGTCATTTGAAGAGTATGCAAAAGAAAATCCTTTGTTTGCCTATCTCCTGCTCAATATTGAAAGAGAAACCAACAGGCCTATTGATGCAGCAACAGTTGGATATGCATCCATTAAAGATACTGCCCGCATAAACAATATGCTTAAAAAAGTGAGAAATACAACTTTACCAAGTGATCTCAGACTTGTATGGACACATAAGCCAAGGCAGGAAGGAACAGACGTACTTGAGCTTGTTGCTTTAAAAGCTACCGGCAGAAACCGTTCTGCTGCTTTATTTGGTGATGTGATTGTTGATGCCCGTCAGGATTACGATCAGAACGGAAGAGTTGAAGTTACCATGAGCATGAACAGCGAAGGTGCTCGTGTCTGGAAAAGGTTAACAGGTGATAATATTGGAAAACAGGTTGCAATCATCCTTGATGGCTATGTATACTCTTATCCAAATGTCAACTCTGAGATCCCTAACGGAAGATCCAGCATTTCAGGTGGGAGCATGTCTATTGAAGAGGCAAAAGACCTTGCAAATATCCTGAAAGCAGGTAAACTTCCTGCTCCTGCAAGGATAGTGGAAGAAGAGGTTGTAGGCCCTTCACTTGGGGCTGAAGCTGTTAATGCAGGTTTATGGTCATTCATACTGGCATTTACACTCGTGCTACTTTATATGATACTTTATTATAACAGGGCAGGATGGGTAGCCGACCTTGCACTGCTTACAAATATATTTTTCCTATTTGGTGTACTTGCATCACTGGGTGCTGTACTTACACTTCCTGGTATTGCAGGTATTGTTCTTACTCTTGGTATGGCAGTGGATGCCAACGTAATCATCTATGAGCGTATCAAAGAGGAGGTCAGGGCAGGAAAAGGTATCAGGCTTGCTATCAGCGATGGATATAAAAATGCTTATTCCGCAATCATAGATGGTAACGTAACAACTTTGCTTACCGGTATTGTGTTGTATGTATTTGGTACAGGCCCGGTTCAGGGTTTTGCAACTACACTAATCATAGGTATACTTTCATCACTGTTCTCATCAATCTTCATTTCAAGATTGATCTTTACCTGGTTCCTTGATAAAAACAAGAAAATTAACTTCCATAATAAATTTACTCAGAGTATTCTTGCAAATACAAAATTCGATTTCCTGAAACTCAGAAAAGGAGCTTATATTTTCTCATCAATTATAATTATACTTGGTGTTGCATCACTTTTCACAAGAGGATTGAACCTGGGAATCGATTTTTCAGGTGGAAGAACTTATGTAGTACGTTTCGATAAACCTGTTAGCACAAGTGATATTAGAGCATCATTAACTTCACAATTTGATAATAATGCACCTGAAGTAAAGACCTTTGGTCCTACCACTCAGGTAAAAATAACTACTAAATATTTAATTGAAAACAATGAGCCAAGTGTTGACTCACTGATTCAGATAAAGCTTTATGACGGATTAAAGCAATTCTATGGTGCCGACCTGGAATATATAACTTTCTCTTCAGATATTGAAACAGAAGATAAATTACTTGGCATCCTTAGTTCACAGAAAGTAGGGCCAACTATTGCAGATGATATCAGGAATAAAGCCATTATGGCAATTGTATTCGCCCTTATCGTTATATTTGTATATATCGCAATACGATTTAGAAAGTGGCAGTATGGTCTGGCAGGTGTTATTGCACTTTTCCATGATTCTATGATCACAATTGGATTGTTCTCGCTATTCTATAATATATTGCCATTCTCAATGGAGATCGACCAGGCATTTATTGCTGCAATCCTGACGATCATCGGTTATTCTATTAATGATACCGTGATCATATTTGACAGGATAAGAGAGTATACAGGATTATTCCCTAAAAAGGATATTAAATCAAATATTAATGCGGCTCTTAACAGCACACTGGCCAGAACGATCAATACTTCAGGTACAACCCTTGTTGTATTGTTCATTATTTTTATATTCGGTGGTGAGATCATTCGTGGATTTACATTTGCTTTACTTGTTGGTATCTTAATTGGTACTTATTCTTCACTCTTTAATGCAAGCCCTATCGTGTACGACCTGATGGGAGGAGATAGAAAAGTCAAAGTACAGCTTAGTAAAGTACTAAAAACAAAAAAAGGTAAGAAGTAATACTTATATAATGTGATTTTAAAAAGTCCTGATAAATGTCAGGACTTTTTTTTTATTTTTGCTTAATGGTAGACTTGAGTTTATATTCAGGATTTCTTTTATTTCTTGATATTTCAGGAGGTGAACTTCTGATTATTATGATTGCAATATTTATTGTATTCGGACCTCAGCGTATTCCTGAACTGGCTAGAAAAGTAGGGAAAGGAATAAATGATATCAAGCAAGCAACCAATAAGATCAAATCAGAGATCTCTGAAGAAGTGAAAGATGTTACTGATACTGTTAAAGATGTTAGTGATACTGTTAACGAAACTACTAACCTTAGAAAAAATGTAAGAAGTAAGTACAATGAAAAGGTAAAGGAAACACCACAGCCTGAGGTGGATCCTTATGAAAATCTTGAGAAGGAGAAGCAGCAGCAGCAGAAGAAAGAGGAACAGATTAAAAAAGAAAGTACAAAAAAAGGATCAGGGAAGAAAACAGCTGATAATAATAAAGATAAAGACACTATTAAGAATAAATAACAGCGGATCAGCTAAATAAAAGTATTAACTTTCCGTTGTAATTCTGTAATAAACCGTTATGATACAGAAAATGAAAGTATACAAAATACTAATACTTTTAATAAGCATGCTTTTAATTCTGGGATCCTCATCATTTGCCCAGAAAAAAAGAGCTATAACCCGAGGTGCAGATGAAGCCTTTGAAGATGAGAGGTATAGTATTGCTGTTGAAAAATATCAAAAGGCATATACCAAAACAAAAGGGAATAAAAGTGAAAAAGACAGGATCACCTACCAGCTCGCTCAGTGTTATAGAAAGATGGGGGAGTATAAAAGAGCTAAAGCTTATTATAAGAGACTTATCAGGGCTAATTATGAAAGAAAAGATTCTGAGATCCTATTATATTATGCCAATATCCTGAAAATGAACGGAGATATTGACGAAGCCCGGGAATATTACAATCAGTTTGCGGAGAAAATGCCTGAAGATCCCAGGGGCCTTTCCGGAGCTCAATCCTGCGATATGATACAGGATTTGATAGACAATCCCACCAAACACGAAATTGAATACATTAAAAAGATAAATACCAGGGAATCGGATTTTGCACCAACTTTCGCAAGCGATAATTTCAATGACCTCATCTTCACTTCAACCCGTGATGGCTCAACAGGAGATGATAAAGATGAGTGGACGGATCAGAATTTTAGCGATTTGTATTATTCACGAATCGATCGTAAAGGAGAATGGTCGGAACCCATTTTACTGACCACTGAAGAAGAAAGTATTAATTCAGATGCAAATGAAGGGAGTCCAACCATGAATGCTGCATTTAACAGATTGTACTTTACAAGATGTCCGAATGTAGATGACAGAAAAAATGGTTGCCAGATATATACCGCAAAGAAATCAGGAAGAGCATGGGGGCAACCCGAAATGGTAAAATTAAGTAACGACTCATCAAATGTATTTGGGCATCCCACCTTAAGTTCAAATGAATTGATCATATATTTCTCATCCGATCGTAAAGGAGGTTACGGTGGAAAAGATATCTGGGTGGCATTCAGAGATTCTAAAGATGGTGAGTTCAGTGTTCCATACAACCTGGGAGAAACAATCAATACTCCTGGAGATGAATTATTCCCTTATATTCGTCATGATACTATTTTGTATTTTGCTTCAGATGCCCATCCGGGATTAGGCGGACTGGATATTTTCTATACAACACTTGACACTGCAGGAAGCTGGACAATACCTGCCAATATGATGTATCCCATGAACTCAACCCTGAATGATTTTGGTATAACATTCCATCAAACAGAAGAAAGGGGATTTTTCTCGTCCGACAGAAGAGGTAAAAAAGGACAGGAAGATATTTATTCCTTTATTATCCCACCACTTGAATTCACTATTGCTGGTACTGTTTCCGATGATCGTACATTGCAATTAGTATTAGATGCAAATATAACTCTTACAGGATCAGATGGAATATCTGTATCTACACGAACTAATGCAGAAGGATATTACCTCTTTGGCAAAAGCCAGGTATTACCCAATACAACTTATGATATCAGCGTCACAAAGGATAATTTCTTCAATACTAAAACAACACTAACAACAGTTGGAGAAGAATTTGGAAGAGATTTTATAAGGGACTTTGTAATCAAACCTATTCCTGAAGAACCAATTATACTTCCTGAGATCTTATACGACCTGGCAAAATGGAACCTGAAACCCCAGTATGAAGATTCACTTCAGGGGCTCATCACAACAATGGATGAAAACCCAAGGATAGTTGTTGAATTAGCATCACATACCGACTCCCGTGACACTTATGAAAGAAATGACCTGCTTTCGCAACGTCGTGCTCAGTCTGTGGTTGATTATCTCATCCTGCGTGGTATTGACGCAGACAGGATGATTGCAAAAGGTTATGGAGAACGTCAGCCAAGAAAACTTTTAAAAGATATGCCAAGGGCCGGATACGAATTCAAAGAAGGAGATGTTCTTGACGAGGAATATATAGCAGCACTATCAAGTGATGAAGTTAAAGAAGCCGCACACCAGCTTAACCGTAGATCAGAATTCAGGATAATCAGGAAGGATTATATACCTAAATCATCAACAAGCCCTGATGAGCAAGTTGCCCAGGGACAAGTAAGGATACTGTTAAATCCTGAGGATAACATAGTTAAATTTAAGTCTGAGCTCCTCCACTGCAATGTATCATCCCATGAATTGAGCTTCTGTGTTTGT
>CAZDWF010000045.1:0-25335 GCA_964508895.1 uncultured Bacteroidales bacterium | reverse complement strand
TTTTAATATCACTAAGCCGCTCGGATTTGTCAAACCCTACAGGCTTTATTGATTTTTCCAGGTATACACTTTGAGAATAAACATTTGGGATGGACCATAATATAATTAGTAACAGTCCGACTAAGTAAGCAAGTTTTGGTTTCATAATAGCTGAATTTTAATAATGGGTGATAATAATTCAACCAATAAAGATACAACTTCTAATGTAGAAATGCTAGTATGAAAATTGATATTTACATAGTCAGACTGTAATCCGGTAATTATCAGATATAATTAATTATGGGTAGTTTATATCAATGTATCATAAGTTTTTTCTGATATACTTTATTTCCCATAATTACTTTGGCAATGATAATCTGCCCTGAGATACAAGGATCTATTATATTCGATCCTGAATATATTTGCTGCTGTGTTAAAAGCTGTCCTGCTATATTATATACCATAATTTCTCCGGTGCTCGCAAGTTTCGTGTTGACATACAGCTTGTTATGAGATGAATAAATTTCAATTCCATCATCATTAAGCTCACTGTAGAGTGTCAGAATAAATTATTTTTTCATGCAACCATATACTCCATCTGAATGTCGTATAAAATGATTAACTAATTTGTCGGGTAGAGTTACTAGTGGGATAGAAGTTTTCATATTATAGAATTACCAAAAACCAAATAATTATGAAAAAACTTACCTTTCTTTCCTTTTTCATCCTGTTTTTTATAAGCACCTATGGGCAATGGTATCAACTTAACTCACCTGAAGAAGATGATGTTTATATAGATGTAGGCTTTTTCGATGAGTTAAATGGTTACCTTATAAGTACATGGGAGTTTTATAAAACTGATAACGGTGGAATGACCTGGACTTATATTCCTATTCCGGATGCAAGATCACGATTGAACGACATATTTATAATGGAAGAGGACATTCTATGGATCTCTACTGACGATAATGCTCCAGGTAGTTTTCATAATGGTGGGACAATATTAAAATCGGTAGATGGTGGCACTACATGGGAGGTCAAATTCGACACCGAATGGTATGGACCTAAGGAGATATTTTTTCTGGATGGTTACCATGGCTGGGTAACTACCGATTGGGAACAAGTTTTTAGAACGATAGATGGAGGAGAAACATGGCTGGAATCAGAAGAATTACCTACCTATGAAATCCGTGGTGTGCATTTTGTTGATGAAAATACAGGTTGGATATGTGGAGGTACTGTTTCAATGCTAATATTTAAATCAACAGATGGTGGGCTTACCTGGGAACAGCAGTTTGAAGAATATCCTTTTTCCGGCGGATTATGGGATATTGAATTTATTGATGACCAAAAAGGATTTGCTTGTAGCGGGGATCGCACACTTTTAATGACAGAAGATGGAGGTGAAAACTGGGAGTATCTTGCTTCGAGCGAATTCGAAGGAGTACTGATTGGCTTACCCAGTGATTATGCAATTTATGATATAGAGTTCATAGACCAAAACAGGGGATGGATAGCAGGAGGCTGTCCCTGAGGTGTCCCTGGCCAGTTTATCATGTCTACACAAGACGGAGGTACTACATGGCACTTTGATATCATGAACAATTATCTTCCTTCAGGAACATTCATGGAATTGGATTTTAATGAAACAGGACAGGGTTATGCAACAGGATATAATGGGTTGTTATTAAAAACCCAGACTCAGGTTGGTATTCAGGATGACAAAGAGGATCATAATCTGATAATATATCCTAATCCTGCAAACAATTATGTATATGTTAATTCAGATAATAATATTGATAAAATCTCTATGTATAATGAATTAGGGGAATTATTATATATAAATGAATCGGTGAATATTAAGAGCATTAAGCTTGACCTGACAGGATACAAAAGAGGCATCTACTTTGTTGAAATAGATAATGCTGTTTACAAGCTCCTGAAGAAATAAGTTTATAAACCCCTGCTGGTTGTCCTGACGATTGAGCGAAGCGAATGAGGAAGGATCTCCATCAATTAAACTCTAAACCAATAAAAATGAAAAAACTTATTTTATTACTCTTTCTTGCAAATCTTATCTCAGCTTACGGCCAATGGACTCAGATTTTCCCCCCATCTAACACATACGTGGAGGTGGATTTCTTTGATGATAACATTGGGTTTCTTGCTGGTTTAGAAGAAGTGTTAAAATCCAGTGATGGTGGAATCACCTGGGAAACAGTAACCATCCCGTGTTCTGTAGATCATTTTAGTGATATTGTAATGATCAACAATGATATTATCTGGTGTGCATCAGGTGGGTATTTAAAATCACCCGGTTTTGGAGTTTTATGCAAATCAGAAGATGGAGGAGATACCTGGGAACCCAAATTGGCAGATATGGCTTTGGACTTTTATGATCTGTATTTTTTTAACGAAAACCTGGGATACTTGAGTACTTACAGCAGTTATTTTTATTACACTACTGATGCCGGCGAAACATGGACTTTATCAGATGAAATGCCTGCAGATAATGTTAAAGCTTTTTATTTTATTGATGAAAATACAGGATGGATCTGTGGGGGAGGTTTATCAGGAGGATACATTGCCAAAACAACGGATGGAGGCATGAGCTGGGAAACACAACTGAATGATACATTGTTTCCATATTATATTATCCTGGATATAGAGTTTGTTAATGATCAGAAAGGCTTTGCATGTTCTGCTGACAGGACTTTTTTAGCTACAACTGATGGAGGCAATACATGGGAGTATATTGCAACAAAACAAAACGAAGGGGTATTGGTTGGATTGCCTGAAGAATATAGTATTTGGGAAATCGAGTTTATTGATGAGAATCGTGGATGGATAACCGGAGGGCCATGCTGAGGTGAGCTTGGCCAGTTTATCATGTCTACCATAGACGGAGGTACTACCTGGCAAATGGACATTCTTGATGATTATATGTTTGAAAAGGAGCTGAGAGGCTTGGACATCAATGCTTCAGGAGAAGGATGGGCTACGGGAGTGAGCGGACTAACATTAAAAACCTTTACTGTAAATGTTGAGACGAATTACACTAATACAGACCTGCGCATATTTCCAAATCCTACAAATAGTCATTTATGTATCAACTCTAATGAGAACATTAATATCATCACATTATTTAATGAACTGGGAGAAACACTTTATAGTAACTCATCTATAAATGATAAGGAACATACGATTGATCTGTCGGGATATCTTCCCGGCATATATTTTATTAAGATTGACAGGCAGGTTATGAGGGTTGTTAAGCAGTAATATATAGATAGCTCATTTATTGGATTCTAACTCCCTTTATGATCATCCGGTCATACATTCCTAATATATATTATATAGTGTTTTGTTTGATAGTTTATCGTTAACAATGACAGAATTAACTATGTGGTAAACACCTAATTCATATTTGAGTTGCACGTTTTAAAATGCTCATTCGTTATATATTTTTTGCATGATTGAAGCAGAAGGCATAAATCATTTTCAAAAAATTGTTAAACAATAAGTGGAACTGCAACGATCATTGATATTATTTATTTTTGTTGTAAGAAAAGTGTTTGTCTATTAGTATTTATTCATAATTCAACATGAAAAATATCTTTATAGTTTTTGCTATCTTCCTAGTTCAGTTTAAAATTTGTAATATTGTAAGGCATATACAATTGCAGTTAAATTATATACATTGAAGATCATTATTACTATAATACTCTTTATTGCATTTTTACACCCTGTTTATTCACAAGGTGATAATGAAATTGACAGTCTTCAAACATTACTGGAATCTTCAACGGATTTAAACACTCAGATAACCGTTTATACCCTTCTTTCGACAAAACATCACACGATTGATTTAAAGAAGGCAAAAAATTATGCAAATCAGGCATTGGTGCTTTCGCAAAATACAGCAATTGGTTCTTGTCTGGGAGATATATACCGGAGCCTTGGTGATATTGCCATTAAACAGGATAGTTTGGAACTGGCAAAGGATTATTTTGAACATGCCTACGATCAATTTAAAAAACAATCCTCTCCCATAAAATTGGCGGATATTATTATTGTACTTGGCAATGTTGAATTTGTAAGTGATCAACTAGCCAATGCAATGGACTATTACTTGAAAGCCATTGAAATTTCACATGAAAACAATTTTAATAGACGACTGATCAGGATTTATTTAAATATTGGGGCTATAAATAATAACCTTCAGAATTATCCTAAAGCAATCGAAAACTTATCAAAATCCTTAGAAATCTGTATTGTGCAAAAGGATTCTTTTGAATTGCCTAAAATTTATCTTAATATGGGAATTGCGTATCATTCTCTGAATGATATCAGTCTTGCACAATCTTATTTCAAAAAGTCTTTGATGTTATATCAAAAACTTGATCATTCAGAAGGCATAGCCAGATCTTTTATAAATCTTGCCGGAATTGAACAAAAAAAAGGTAAGCTTAAGAATTCATTTGAGCTGATAGATGATGCTCTTGATCAAATTAAACGACCAAATAAATACTATTCGGCTCCTGTTTCTACTTTATTAACAAATTGTTATCTGATAAGAGGTGAAAATTATCTCCTTTTAAATGATATAAACAATGCGCATAATAATCTCCAAAAGGCATTTAAGCTGTCTTCTGAAATAAATCAGTTTTATGTAATTACTATGGCAAGTTATAAATTATCCAATATATGGAAACACAAGGGCAACAGCGATTCAGCATTGTATTATTTTGAAATATATAATAGTTATTCCGATAGTCTTTCCAATAATGAAAATATTAAGAAACTTGCGTATCTCGAGTCAAAATATGAATTCGAGCAAAAGATCAATCAAGAAAAAGAGGTACGAATTTATGAAGTAAGTCATGAAAAAAGAAAATACCTGATTTTTCTATATATTTCATCAGGATTGCTGTTTGCTTTAATCCTTATGATTCTTTTATTGTATCTCCTGAGAAAAAAAGCCAGGCAGTCACAACTTAAGCAGACTGCATTAAAAAGGGAACTTGAGGAAAGAAACAAAGAGCTTACTACCCATGTAATGTATCAATTGAAAAAGAATGAGTTTATTCTTAGTATTTCAAAAAAGCTGCAGAGTGAGATCAGGAATTTTAAACCAACGGACAGGGGGATCATTGAAAAGATCATTAATGATCTGGAGCGCGATTCCAACAAAAGTGCATGGGAAGAATTCGAAATAAGATTTCACAGAGTTCATTCAGGTTTCAATAAAAAATTACTTGATCAGTTTCCTGATTTAAGCACTAACGATCTACGTCTTTGTGCTTTCATACGTTTGAACATGAATACCAAAGAAATTTCTTCAATAACTTACCAGTCAACGAGCAGTATTGATACTGCTCGTTTCCGTCTCAAACAAAAAATGGGACTTGGCAGAGAGGATAGTCTCATTGCATTTTTGAACCGCTTTTAACAACCCTTTATTCTTTATTACTCAGCAAGACAGATGATTACGATTTGTGTAAGAAATTGTAAGACAGCTGTAATCATTTGAGATGATAAAATTTTCATTAAGTCATTTTTCAGGGATTACTTTGCCGGAAAATAATAGTGCTATTAAATGGGAACGCTGAATGAAGATGAACTTGAGAAGAAACTTTTGAAATTCATCAAAAAAAAATCGGATGAAAATATAGTACTTTCTGGCCTTTTAGAAAAACTTCAGAATGCAGAAGAGAAAAATAATCACAAATTGATAAAACATGAAAATATTTAAGAAAATGAAAAAACTAAGTTTATTATTAATTGCAACAATCCTTTTGATGGCCGGCACAAGCTTTGCCCAGGGAGGATGGAATTACGTGAGCAATTCGGGAACTTCTTTTATTTTATATGGAATGAGTTTCCCTCCAGGCCAGAGCAACATTGGTTATGCCTGTGGTAGGGAATTCATATACAATTCAGATGGAGTGATCATCAAGACCACTGATGGAGGTGACAACTGGACTCAAATTTGGCCTGTATCAGGTAGTATTGATGGACTGCGAACTATTTGGTTTGTCAATGATAATGTTGGTTTTGCAGGTGGTTGGAATAGTTCTTTTATCAAAACAACAGATGGTGGTACAAGCTGGACACCCGTAACAGTCGGCACTAATATAAACCACTATATTGATGTCGTTTTTTATAATGAGAATAAGGGGGTGGTGGCAGTTTATCCAGGCAATCCCACTACAGAAGCAGCTGTATATGTTACAAATGACGGGGGTAACAACTGGACTGCTGGCAATAATATAGCTACACCTGACATAGAAGGTATTTGCTATGCCACCGAGGATAGTTTATTTGCAGTTGGTACAACCAGTAAAGTATATATTTCAACGGATGGCGGATACAATTGGTCAGTTCAAACGACCCTGAATGATTTGTTGTATGGTGTTGATTTTGCCAATTCTGATTTTGGTGTTGCAGCTGGACAAGAATATATGTATACAACAAATGATGGGGGCGCTACCTGGACTCCTAACTTTGTATGGTATGAAAGTTATTACGGCACAAAAGCATTTGACGATGGAACAGGATATGTGTCTGGAACCTATGAAGATATTTATGTTACTTCAAATTATGGAGGTAATTGGGTGCTTGATAATGATGGAAGTGGAACGTCTACTTTATACAGGACCAGGTTTACCCATGATGGTACAGGATTTTCTTGTGGATCACAGGGAACAATTCTAAAGAAAGAGCCTGCATTATTAGTTGATTTCATAGCTGATATGGATACGGTTTGTGAAGGAGGAAGTGTTAATTTTACAGATATTTCAAGCGGTTCTCCTAATTCATGGAACTGGACGTTTGAAAGTGGAACTCCTGCAACTTCAACCCAGCAGAATCCTGTGATTAATTACAGTACAGTTGGAATATATGATGTAACCCTGGTAATATCAGACGGAACATTCAGCGATTCAATTACTAAAGAGGATTATATTAATGTAGTTCTAACACCCGGACAGGCCAATACACCGATAGGTGCTGACAGCTTATGTGCGGGATCAATCATCGATTATACCACAAATGTTGTTCAGTATGCCTCATATTATGATTGGGAAGTGAGTCCATCCGATGCAGGATCTATGTCAGGAAATGATACTGTTGCTACTTTTCAGTCTTCGAGTACTTTTACGGGTTCATATTTAATCAAGGTAAGAGCAGTCAATGTGTGTGGCAATGGTATCTGGTCAGGTGAATTCCAGGGAACACTGTTGGCTTCCCCACAGATATTTCAATTGACAGGTAATGGAGCATATTGTGAGGGAAGTCAGGGAGCTGAACTTGGCCTGGATGGTTCAGAAACAGGAGTTAATTATGAACTATATAAGGATAACATTCCTACCGGAAATATAGTAGCTGGTACTGATTCTGCAATTAGTTTCGGATATATTATCGATGAAGGTTTATACTCTTCAGTAGGTTTTAATGGAGGATGCACGAATGATATGCTTGGCCAGGTTTGGGTAAATATGATAAATGCTCCCGGACAAGCCGGTACGCCGGTAGGGCCTGAAGCAGTATGTAATGATACAACAACAGTTTATAACACAACAGGTGCAAGCGATGCAGACACACTGATTTGGATACTTGATCCTATAAACGCAGGAGTGATCACAGGAAGTGGAACAACCATTACCATTGAATGGGACATTGCATTCTCAAGTATTGCAGCGCTGACAGTTTATGGTCAGAACGACTGCGGTGATGGTCCTGTTTCAGATACTCTTTCAATTGAAGTATTCGCTGCACCGAATCCTGAAATCTCCGGACTGCAGCTGGTTTGTAATAATGAAACAGCTGATTACCAAACAACAGAAAATACAGGCAGTATATATCAATGGGATGTTACAGGAGGAAGCATTATCGCAGGCAGCGGAACTCACCAGGTAACTGTTGAATGGGGTGCTCCCGGACTGGGTACACTGGTTGTAACAGAAATCAACATTGATAATTGTCAGAACACCTCTGATGAGTTTTTAGTAACCATTGATGATTGTACAGGCATTGGTGAAAACAACATGAAAGATATCAGGGTATATCCAAACCCTGCAAATGATATGATCAATATTTCCATCCCTGGTCAGGGAAAGATCAATATCCGTATTGTAAATATGGTGGGCCAGGTGCTGATCGACCTCGGAACACGAATTATAAAATCCTCAGAGATGAGTGTTAACATCACTAAGCTTGATAAAGGAATCTATTTCATCCATATCATAGATGCGGACGGGACCGGCTATATCGGTAAATTTGTGAAAGCTGAATAATCGGTTTCAAAAAATATTCGATTACAATATCTAATAACAAACACCTTAACGTACCATTTGTAAATCTGTTAAGGTGTTTGTTTTTGTGGACCCACCTCCCGATAGCTATCAGGGTGAACGTCTTTTATTATATAGTAGTCAATCCACAATTAAACTTCCTGAAAGATGACATAAAATATGATTCATCGTTTTGTGATAAAACTAGTGATGATTGTAGAAACTACCGGTCTTCCTGAGGAGCGAAGCGACGAAGGACCTCCATCAATAACACTAATAGGATTCAGAATGTTTATTATATTGTAAATTGATAATTGGCTTCGCCGAGCTCCGCTTCACAATGAACAATAAAAAAAGTTGCTACATTGAGTTGCAACCTTTTTTGTGGGCCCACCAGGGTCTTTAACTCTGCTCAGTAAAGGTATCCGGTGTCCGTTATTTAGTTATATTTACATATATGACCCTGACAACCTTATATCGTTTATTGACTTTGGTCTTGATCTTTCACTTCACAACAGTTCAGAGCCAGGACAGCATAAAGCGATACTTTATCATAGGTGCAAGGTACAACTACGGTAAGGTGATACGTCATACAACAGCTTTGTCGAACGAGATCAAGACTAGCCCAATGGGCTTTCAACTGGATGCATCATGGCATTATAAAAGTCCTGAAGTCAGAGATTACTGCAATTGCTATCCCAAGCTTGGCCTTTCATTCTATTACTGGGACTACCGAAAACCAGAGATTCTTGGTCACGGAATGACCCTGATGGTCTTTGCAGAGCCATTCTTTAATGCCCATAAGCGGGTTGCGTTCTCCCTTAGGGCAGGACTTGGATTGAACTACCAGGATCAGCCTTATGACCCTTTGGATAATCCTTTGAATGTTGCCTACAGCACTTATTTTGCTTTCGCAGCATTGATCAACCTGACTGCCAATATCAGGTTAAACGAGCATCTTAATCTGGTACTTGCTGCTAACTATAATCACATTTCAAACGGAGGAATCAAACTGCCCAATAAAGGATTGAATTATCCTGGCTTTAGTGCAGGATTGGATTATTCTTTCAAGCCGGGCCATTTTACCAGGATCAGGGATTTTGAGGATGATCAGGCAGCATTCAAGAGAAAATGGCGTAAAGATCTTGGTATATACTATGGATTCAGGGGGATAACCGAGGACGAGAACCTGTATTCTGTATATGGTATCTATGCTCAGTTGTCCTGGCAATTTGGTCGCGTCTCTGCCCTTCCCATTGGACTAAGTTTCTCGCACGACAGGGCAGAAGTAGCAAAAAGTAAGATCTACTCATCCCTTAATGAAAGTTTTGCGAACGAGTTGAGTATTTTTACGGGCTATGATTACCTGCTGGGAAAAATAATGCTCTCCTTTAATCTTGGCGGCTACCTATACAGTCCCGACCGAATTTCACCATGGCTCTATCAGCGTTATGTTTTGCGGGTGCAGTTATATAAAAATTTCTATACGGGTATGAGTCTCAAGGCACATGGACATATTGCGGAGTATTTTGATGTGAGGCTTGGGATTACTTTCTAATTGTATAACATGCTCGATGTTCCATATTTTCGATTTAGAATTTCGTTGATACGCGGTACGTGTCACGCGTCACGCGTTTCGATTTAAAAAATCACTGCGAAATGTTTGACACCTGATAATTTACCTCTTAATCACCTTGGTAGTATAAAATTCGTTTGCAATCATTACTTTCACCAAATATATCCCAGGTAATAGATTGCTCAAGTCAAGAGTATAGTCTTGTTGTATCTTTGGTTTATTGGAAAATTGCCAGGTTCTGAGGCAGGTGCCCATGGAGCTAAACAATAAGATTTGTATTTGATCTCCTTTATTGCTTATCCCTTTGATGTGACCTGAAGTACTGACAGGGTTTGGATAAAATACTAGCTCTTCCACTTTACTTTTCTTATCCTCAATATATATGCTAAGACAAGCCTCTTCCACCTCCTGTATGTTTTTACAACCATCGAAATTTCCGTTAATGGTTACATCAGCACCGGGTATAATTAGGTAATCGCAAATACTTTGCACAGCACATTCTGATAAGTTTATATTATCTGTTATGTACATACGATCCAATGAATCTGCATCGATATTATCTAAACCAGAAAGACTGTTTAATGTTAAATTACTATTAATTCTAAGTTCATCTCCTATATATAATAATCCACCAAGACTGCTAATATCTGAAAGGGTATCATTATACCAGATGCTTAGGAAATAATCAATAGTTGATAAGTTCTCCAGGCCAATTAAACTCTCCAGGTTTTCATTGTGATGAATAAAAAGACTTCCTGTGGAATTCAAATTATCAAAACCGGATAGTTCTACCAGGTTGTTGTTATTACTAATTTCAAGCCATTGTTCAACAGAGGTAACTACACTGAATCCGGAAAGATTATTTATATTTTCACCACTTATTTCAACATTCCCATTCAAATCTGTGCATGCTGGATAGTCTGATTGAAAGTTATCAATATCTTCCTGACAAGTAAAATAGTAATTACCATATGGTAAGCATGACATTGTAAAACCACAGCTATCAGCTATTTCTGATGGATTGTTGCAGCCTATAGAATTACCATAAATATTAACAACCCCTTGTGGGTCAGACAAATATTCACAAATTGAAGAGATGGCACAATTCGATAATAAGGGATTATTCAGAATTGATAGATTCCCTCCAATGTGACTCAATTCTTCCAGGCCTATTAGACTCGTTAATGAATCATTCATGCTTATCCCTAAACCTCCATTAATAGAAGCTAAACTAGCAAGTCCTATTAGGTTTTTCAGAGAATTATTACCATTGATCTCAAGGCCACCTCCAATTGAATATAGGTTGCCCAAACCTAAAAGATTTTCTAAATTATAATTACCTCCAGGTCCATATGTGCCTCCATCTCCAATGATAACATTTTCCCCAACAGAATTTAATCCTTCTAAACCATTTAGGTTGGTTAGAGACATATTGCTACCTACACCAAAACTTTTACCTATTGAGATTAATCCATCCAGGCCATTAAAATTATTCAGGGCACTATTACATTCAACAATAAAATTTCCAGCAATAGAATCTAGTTCACCCAATCCTTCAAAGTCAACCAGATTAGGATTTCCAAAACAACCCCACCAATAGTCAAAGTAGCCTACTTCTAGATTTCCATCAATATAGTCAAGGTTGTCAAAACCAGAAAAATTGAATATGGTTGTTTGGGAGACCTTAATATATCCATCAACAGAAGTAATAACATTTAAAGAGTCAAGATTTACAATATTGTACCCACGTATCTCTATATTAGCACCAAGATCAGTGCACCCTGGATAAACCAATGCAAAATAATCAATATCACCCTGACCAAAAAAATTATAGGTGCCTTCTGTTAAGCATGGGTACCAATAACCACATTGATAGGCTAATTCCAGAACACCATCACATCCAGATGCATTATCGTGAACTTCTATATTTCCAATAGAATCAGTCAAATATGCACATATAAAAGGCTCATCACAAACAGACAATGATTCATTATAACAAATGTAAATGCCACCCATTATAGTATCTAAATTTTCCAATCCATTAAGGCTGGTTAAGGCAGGATTACCACTTCCATTATAAAGCCCTTGGCCAATTAAAAGCCCCCCACCAATTGAAACCAGATTTTCTAATCCGGTTAAACTTTCCAGTATAGTGTTTCCATATAAACTAAGATTTCCACCAATAGAATCCAGCATGTCAAGACCTGTCAGATTTTCTAATGAATTATTTAGGGTTATACTTAAGTTGTCATCAATTGAAGTAAGATTATCAAGTCCAGTTAGGTTTGTCAAAGAACTATTTCCTCTAATAAAAAGACCACCTGAAAGTGATGTAATTCCTTCAAGTCCGCCTAGATTATTTAGGGATTGATTGTGCCAGATTGAAAGATCATCCCCTATTGAATTAAGTCCAGATAATGCATTGATATTGCTCAATGAATCATTTGGATAAACGCCTCCACCAAAACTTCCAATTTTTAAACTACCGCCTATTGAAGTTAATCCTTCAAGGCCATGTATGTTACATAATGAGGTATTACCTATTATTAAATCTCCTCCTATGGATATTAATACATTTAAACCATTCAGGTTGAAGATATCATTCCCCATTATACCGACATCACCTTCTATCTCGTCACAATTGGGATAATTTGTCTGGAAAATATCAATTTCTTCCTGGGTCGTAAAAGTGATACCATCAGGTAGGCAGGGTCCATCTGGCTGAGAAAATAATAGAGTTGATAACAATAACAAACTTGAGAATATGATTAGTCGTTTCATAACTAAAAATTTATGATTAATAATAATGCTAAGTTATCTCAAGAGCATAGTGGATTGCTAACAGATTTCTATCAATAATTGACTGATATTTTACATCTTCTTATGTTTTGAAATGTATTCAGAAGGAGTGATACCAAATTGTTCATGGAAGCACTTTGCAAACCAGGATAGGTTATTAAAGCCAACTTCATAGGCTATTTCAGTAATATTACCGGCTTTTTTGGAAAGAAGTTGAGCGGCACGCTTTAATCGATATGAACGGATAAATTTGTTTGCTGTTAATCCGGTTATCGCTACCAGTTTTCTATGTAACTGCATATTACTCATTGCCATCTCATTACAAAATTTTTTAACAGTAAAATCTGCATCTGAGAAGTTCGCATTTAATATATTGATTGCTTTTTGCAAGAACTTCTGATCTATAGAAGTGATACCGCTTTCTGAAAGACGGATTATGGATGAAAGATCAGACTTTTTTGATTCTTCAACAAATCGATCTTGCAATTTCCTTCTTAATTCAAGTAAATTCTTTATTCTTATGTTTAACTCTCTTGAATCATAAGGTTTTGTGATATAATCATCTGCTCCTGTTTCCAGTCCTTCCACCTTACTTTCAATTCCTGCCTTAGCTGTAAGGAGGATAACCGGGATATGGCTTGTCCTTTCATCGGTCTTGAGCTTTTTACAATACTCAAATCCATCCATCTCAGGCATCATTACATCACTGATAATAAGGTCAGGAATTTTTTCTGTTGCTAATTCGAAACCTTTCTTTCCGTTTTCTGCTTCAATTATTCGATAATCATCTGAAATATTTGAACGTATATAATACCGCATGTCAGGATTGTCTTCAACAATTAGCAGGAGTGATTGATCTGATTTGATTCCAGATTCAAGATCTGATATTTCTGATTTCGAATTTAAGGTTTCAGTTTCCAATATAAGCCCTTGACTGTCACCTGTCAACTTTGAACCATCAACTAAGATTAGTTCCTCTTCTTTAAGATGACCTTTGCCAAGAGGAAGTTTAATTGTAAAAATGGTTCCACTGTATGGCTCGCTTTCAACCCAGATATGGCCATGGTGTAGTTCTACCAACTCTTTGGTCAATGCAAGTCCAATACCAGTACCCTCCTGGTCTTTAACACCTACTTCATTTACCCGGTAGAACCTATCAAAGACATAAAGTAATTGTTCGGCTGGTATTCCAATACCAGTGTCAGAAACAGTAAAAGTTATAGAAGCATCATCTTTGTTATTTTCAATAAAACAAATCGATATTTCTCCTCCCTCGGGAGTGAATTTGAAAGCATTTGAGAGCAAATTGAATAAAATTGTCTCAAACTTTTCAAGTTCAATATATACTAAAATCTCTTCCTTTTCTGACGAGAATTTCAGACTTATTTTCCTTTGAATGGCTAGTGATTCAAATTGCTGCAAATAAATCTTTGCTGTCCTGACAATGTTAACTTCCTGTGCATGAAGTGTCATTTGTCCTGATTCCAGTTTCGAAAGACTTAGAATTTCGTTTATAAGTTTTTGTAGTTTTAATGCATTTCGTTGGATCAATAAGAGGTTATTTTTCAGTTCTCCTTTAACTGATGATAGTGTTTTTTCTAGAGGTCCAAGGATCAAAGTAAGTGGTGTACGAAATTCGTGTGAAATATTTGCAAAGAACTGTGATTTCATACTATCCAGTTCTTTCATTTTGTTGGCTTCTAGTTGTTCCATCTTAAGTTTGTGCAACAATTGCAATCTTCTTAAATAAAACCTTATTCCAACATAAATGAGGAATGTAATAGAAATAATATATAGTGTATAAGCCCACCACGTTTCCCATGGTGGTGGTAAAATAGTAATAGCAATACTTCTACCTTGATTGTTCCATATACCATTATTATTTGATCCCTTTACATGAAAAATATAATCTCCCGGTGGTACATCTGTATAGTTTGCAATTCTATTGTTTTCGGTATTGACCCATTCATTCTCAAAGCCCTCGAGGTAATGGGCATATTGGTTTTTGTCAGGATCCAGGAAATCCAATGCTGAAAATTCAATGGAAAAGAAGTTTTGATTGTGCTTAAGCGTGATATTCTTTTTATAAGTTATTGTTGTATCCAAAATTAATCTTATGTTATCCACCTTGAAATCGGTAAGCACAATGGGAGGTATATGTGAATTTTTAAGAATACTGTCAGGATGGAAATGATAATATCCTTTACCTGAATTATATGCACCGCCAAGGAATAAATTTCCTGATTTACTCCTATATATTCTATACGGAAAAATATCATCGAAAGCTAATACTTTTCTGTATACTCCAGAGCTTATCGCACCTGTTTGTTCTTTGTCTGGAATGAACTGTATAAGACCGCCTTCCGTCGTTAACCAAAGAGATCCGTTTCTGTCATCCGTTAAATCATAGATAAAGTTTACAGATGGATCGCTAAAATTTAAGTAGTGCAGGAATTTATTTTCAGAATCCAGTTGCTTGTTAAGTCCATGTTCTGTTGCTATCCAGAGAGTTCCCTCTTTATCTTCATGAATAGCCCATATTCTATTACTTGAAAGGCTGTATTTATCCCAGGGATCATGGATAAATCTTACAAAGTGATCATTATTTCTGTTTTCAAAAGATCGCTTGAAAAGCCCATTTCCAGCAGTTGCTATCCATAAATCTCCATTCTTGTCTTCTGCAATATCTACTATTACAGATTTCGCCAGAATACCCTGAGCAGGATATTTAGTAAATTCTGAAAATGTATTTATCTCACTACCTTTGTAAAACAAACCATAATTTGTTCCTACCCATATGTTACCGGATGCATCTTGAAGTATATCCCATATATAAGTCACATTAGCATTTGTAAACTTGCATTTTACCAGACCAGAACTACCGTTTTCCAGAATATATAATCCATTATAATCATTACCAACCCACATATTTCCATGTTTATCCTCAAGTATAGCAAAGACAGCTCCTGAAAAAGTGATCTTCCCTGTATCATCTAAAGGAAATTGATACTCTTCTATCTGGTTTAGATTAGAGTCAAGTTTTTCCAGATGATCTGAACCTTTCCATAAAAATTTTTTACTGTCTTCATAAAAACAAGTGGCTTCACCGTAATCTCCTGGTAAACCTGGAAAATTGATTATCTTTTGTCTGATAGGATCTAAAATGTTCACACCGAAATTTCCTGGAATCCATAGTAATCCTGTCTCGTCTCTATAAATCGATTTCAAGGAATTACCTGATATACTCTGATCGTCATTTGGATCAGGCCTTACTCTTGCAAGATAAGATGTGTGTTTGTTAAATCCATACAGACCTACAATACTGATAATCCAATGAGTGTATTTGTTGTCAAAATTGTTTGCTAGTAAATCAGTGTTACGAATATTCAGGTTTGAGTGGAATAAAGGTTGATATGGTTTAAGTTTATTAGAGTTGGTATCGTAAATTATAAATCCTTGTGGTGTTCCAAAAAATATTGTTCCATCATTATCTTCATGAATAGACCGACAATTTGGGGGATTCTTTACATCTGAGTATGTAGAATCGACAGCAACATACATAAAATCTCCCATCTCTTTGCTAAAAAGATATATTCCATTGCTCGTTCCAACCCAGAACCTGCCCATGTTGTCTTCGAAAAGAGACTGAAAAACCAGAGTGCCTGCTAATTGATCTTCTAATTCCGGTTTAAAATCGGTAAATGTATTATTTGAAGAGTTGTATCTGTTTAATCCGCCATTTGAGCCTGTCCCAATCCAGATGATTCCAGATTTATCCTCCAATAAACAGGCAATGATATTACTACTGATACTTTCCTTTATTGTTGAATCATGATAATATCTATGAAATGTTCCTGTTGTTGGATCATATCTATTCAAGCCATTCAGCGTTCCTATCCAGATATTTCCGGCCTGATCTTCTATGATACATTCTTTTTTTTTGATCCTATTATGAGAGATTGATGTACTATCTGATGGATCGTTTTGAAATACCTTAATATTATACCCATCATATCTGCACAATCCTGCTCGAGTAGTAATCCATATAAATCCCTTTGAATCTTTTATAACCTGGTAGCACCAATTAGTTGGGAGTCCATCATCCGTGGTAAGATGCCGGAATCGGTATTTTTCAGTTTGAGGATAGATGTAATGTGCTTGTGAAAGTAGATAAGATAAAGGAAAGATAATAAGTATTGCGCATGAGATAAATATTTTTATAATTCTTATCATTATGATGATTTTTTCCTCTTGTTAAGACCTACCAGAATTACAAATATAATGATAATGTAAAAGAATTTCAATGAGTTATGATCCTAATAAATGAATATATGGGTATTCACAATGTTATCCAGGAAGGGCCAAGTTGCGGTGAAGCAATATGATAAGATATGTTCGTAAACATTGACAAAATTTCTACGATTTGGAAATCATAGAAAAATTATTACCTTTAAAATGCAAAAACCTCACAACCAGTAAAATATCGAACTGATTTATTCCAGATTATAAAACAATTCATCCAGTTTTAATATAGAATCTGAAGGATATTATTCAATGATTCTTTGAAGGATATTATTAAGTTTCCCAACTGTGTAAATAGGAAGATTTATCAATTTAATCTTTTTTCCTTCAAGGGTTTTTGTGTCCTCAATATTATATTTACCCGAGTATAACCTAATAGCCCAACAATGTGGAGCCATATCCATAAATTGATGTAAAGAGCGCAATTTACCTGATGGACCAGATTTAACCTCAATAGGAATAAGCAATCCCTTATATCGAATTATAAAGTCTACTTCAGCACTGGATTGTTTTTTATCTCTGACCCAAAAATCAAGATTGGAATCCACTGAGTGGGTTATTCCAAGTAATTCTTGTCCAACAATATGCTCTGCAATCTTTCCTCTGTGTACATCATCTAAGTATTTCTCTGATATAAGTTCTTCTTCAATACCAAGAGAATAATTTACCAGTCCAGTATCCAACATTTGTAATCTTGGTTTCTTTCTTAGATTTGGGACAAGAGGTAATTTGACAGATGTCACAGGATATACCAGCTTGAGTAACATGGTTCTTTCCAAAACGAGAAATGCTTCCTTCATTTCCCTCGAGCGATATGAAGAATTGCCGAATTTTTCAAATGTAACTCTGCTTCCAGCTTCTCTGAATGCTGTTCTAATAATGTGCCTGATATATTTTTCCATTGAGTCAGATCGAGCATATTTTTCAACATCTTCTGAATAGGAAGTTATAAGACTATTATAAATGGTGACTAAGGAAGTGAGATCCTTATTTTTGGAATAATGATCAATAATTTCCGGCATACCACCAATGGTCGCGTATCTCCTGAATAGTGAAAGCATTTTATCATGAGCATACTGAGGTATTTCATCTTCATTATAAGTAGAAAGACTTACATCTTCACCAACAGCCCCAAGGAATTCTGCAAATGTACATGGATGCATTTGTATGAACTCAACTCGTCCAACAGGAAAAGAAATGTTTTTATTGAGGATGTTTTCCAGCAATGAACCAGCAGCAATAACAAAAATATCTGAAGCTTCTTCATAGAAATACCTCAACAAAGCAATCGCTTTGGGAGAATTCTGAATTTCATCAATAAAGAGCAATGTTCTGCCAGAATTTCTCGTATTTCCTGAATGAAAAAATATCCTGTTTACTAATTCATCGAATGAATAATCAGTATCAAATATTATTCTATGATCAGATTTCTCCAGGTTGAGATCAATAAATGTATCGAATTCCTTTGCGAATATTTTTACAACTGAGGTTTTTCCAACTTGTCTTGCACCTCTCAATACAAGAGGTTTTCGGTCCTTTTTCTCAGACCATTTACCAAGCTCCCTTAAAATTATTCTACTAAACATTGTATTCATGTATTAAAGTAAGGGATAAAAGTAATGAAATTTGTAATAAAGTAAGGGATAATTATAGGAAAATTTGTATTGAAGTAAGGGATAAAAATTGAACAAAAAATACAAAAACCTCACAACCAATAGGTTATGAGGTTTTCTGTTGTGGGCCCACCAGGACCACCCTTGATTTCTATCTAATTGATAATCAGTGGTTACAAAAACAGCATTGTAATAATGACTGTTAAAATCACTCTGAAATGTTTGACACCTATATTAGTCAAAATTCATTAAAGTATTATTAGGTTATTCACGAATCACTATCGTATATAATAAGCTCATATCGTATCATGGATTTCGAACATTTATCGAATAAAAACGTATCATATCGTATCAAATGAGCATTTTGTTTATATATTTGTGGTATGGAAAACAAAGTTTATACGTTTACGCTTAAAATCAACTGGGAATTAATAAGGCAAATTAGTCAGATTGACAGGTTTGATGCTTCATGGACTTCAATAGAAAAGAAAGAAAAACAAAGCCTTAAACAATTAAAATCTATTGCTACAGTTCGCAGCGTTGGTGCTTCAACAAGAATTGAAGGTTCAAAAATGTCTGATGAAGAAGTAGAAGTATTATTGGATGATATTGATATTACGAAAATTACCGATAGAGATTCACAGGAAGTTGTTGGGTACTTTGAAACCTTGGATTTGATTTCAGAATCCTATGAAGACATTCCAGTTTCTGAAAATAGTATAAAGAACTTACACAACATTTTGTTGAAATACAGCAAGAAAGATGAATGGCATAAAGGAGATTATAAGCAACACAGCAATGCTGTTGAAGCTAAATTAGCTGATGGAACACAACAAATTATCTTTCAAACAACTGAACCCGGACTTCCAACTCAGGATGCAATGAGAATGCTAATTGATTGGTACTTAAATGACCATGAAACTCATCCCTTGGTAAAATGTGCTTTGTTTACTTATGAGTTTGTAAGCATACATCCATTCCAGGACGGAAACGGACGATTAAGCAGATTACTCTCAACTTTGCTTTTATTGAAGCATGGCTATAAATGGATTCAGTATGTAAGTTTTGAACATGAAATTGAGCATAGGAAAAAAGAGTATTACAGAGTTTTGAGAAGTAGCCAGGTACAAAGACCAAATGAAAATGTATCGGAATGGATACGGTTTTTCTTTGATGCTTTGAGTAATATTCAGGTGCAACTAATGAGCAAACTTGAAAGCAAAGGAATTGAGATAAGTTTATCGCCAAGAGAGAAATCCATCTTGACATTTATTGAGAATAATGCAGGTTGCAAATCAGGTGATATTGCTAAAAAACTAGGTATTCCTAATCCAACAGTTAAAAGAATTTTACCTGAACTAATTAAGAAAAACCTGATTGAGAAATTTGGAAATGGACCAGGGACTAATTATTCAGTAAAATAAATAGAAACCTCACAACCAATAAGTTGTGAGGTTTTCTTTGTGGGCCCACCAGGACCACCCCTGTTTTCTATCTGGTTGATATTCAGTAGCTCTAAAAATAGCATTGTAAAAATGACTGTGATTTTCACTAAGAAATGTTTAACAGTGAAAATATTTTAAAGACAATCATTCATAATATCCTCTAAAAATTATCTAATTTGAACTGAACTCTACATTTTGTACCTTTAGTATTCAATTTATTACCAAATCAATTGAAATTAAAGATACTTATACCGCTTGTGCTTTTTATTTTGCCTTTGCTTACTTCAGGCCAAATTGCACGGGAAATGGGCAGGATAAATGCAGACAGCCTGATCCAGATTCTTCCTGAATTATCAGGCAAGGAGAAGATTGATGCCCTCAATAAAATTGCTTTCAAGATTTGCTATAAAGATCCGGACAGCTGTATTTCCATGGCCAACCATACAATTAATTTATCTGAATCAATAGCTTATAAAAAGGGTGAAGCAATAGGCTACTTTAACATTGGAAATGGGTATTTCTTACTGGATAGCACGCGGCAATCAGTCCTAAATTACCTTCAAGCCCTGAGGATTTTTGACAGTCTTGATGTGTGTATTGAGATGGCGTATACAAACAGGATCCTGGCTTATTTGAACTGGCGGGCAGGAAGATTGGATAAATCTTTACAATATACCAGGAATGAAATCAGCATTGCACGGAAATTATCGAATGATTATCATGAAGCCTGGGCAATGATAGACGCAAGTGTATACCTTACTGAAAGTTTCCAATTTGATTATGCAGGCAATTATCTTGACAGCGCCAAAGGTATTGCGGAATCCGTTTCTGACACACAACTGATCATAAGTGCATATTTTTATAAAGGCTACAATGCAATTAAACGATATGAATATAAACATAAAGATGAGGATACAATATATCTTAAAGAATGCATTTCCTGGAATTTAAAAGTTCTTGAACTGAATGGAGGGAAAAGTAGTAATCCTGCGGTATATACTAATCTTGCTGCTTCACACAAGTACCTTGGATCCAAAGAAGATTCAGTATTACATTTAAGGTATACTCTTATTCAGAAGTCAATTGCTGACACATTATCTTATTGGTATTACCACAATCTGAATGCCTACAGGCGTTTGGGAAGATTAAAAGCTGGTGCCGGGGATTATAAAGGTGCAATAGAGTTATATTTGAAGGGCATTAAAAAGGCCAACGAAGCCAGGAGCAGATATTCCATTAAGAACCGCACTCATTTTGATCCATTTTACTCGCATATTGCTGAAGAATATTATTATCAAATTATGTTAAGTTGGATGTATGCGGCCATCTATCTTGCATATGAAGACCTGGGTGATTTCGAGAATGCTCATGAGTATTACGTTTTATGGCAGGAAGCTAAAGACAGGATTTTCCTGGAAGACAATAAGAACCTCATTACCATGCTCGAAGCGGAGTCTGAAGATGAGAAAACAGCTAACACCCTATCACTTCTGGCAAAGGAAAATGAGGTTAAAGACCTGCGGATCAACAGATCTAAATTATTCATATACGGCCTGGGTGGACTGTTACTGATATTGATTCTGGTCGGGATACTCTTTTTCAGGCAAAGAAAAATCAGGACAGCACTTAAAGAGCAAAAGCTACAACATGAACTTGAGTTGAAAAATGTTGAATCCGATAAACTGAAAGAACTTGATAAAATGAAATCACGCTTCTTTGCCAATATTTCCCATGAATTCCGAACCCCATTAACCCTGATACTTGGCCCACTTGAAAAGCTAAGATCATACCATCAGGATGAAGAGCCTGTTAAGGACCTGGACATGATACAACGGAACGCACGACGTTTGCAAAATCTGATCAACCAATTGTTAAGTTTATCAAAACTTGAATCAGGGAAGATGAAACTGATGGTAAAAGAGGAAGACATTGTTTCATTAAGTAAAGGTTATGTACAGTCGTTTGAATCACTGGCAAAGCAAAAGGGTGTCAAACTTGGATTCAAGTCAAGTAGGGAGAACATCCTGGTATATATAGATAAGGAAAAGTATGAGAAGATACTTTATAACCTGATTTCGAATGCGTTTAAATATTCAAATTCCGGGGGATTGATCACTGTTCAGGTATTTGAATACAAGACACCTGATACCGGAAACCAGATGCCGGACTCTCGTCACGCGTCACGCGTTACGCATCACGAGAGTCAAGACAGTGTTGTCATTTCTGTCTCCGATACAGGTTCAGGAATTGATAAAGATAAATTACCACACATCTTCGACCGCTTCTACCAGGCAGATGATACGGACAATAATTACCAGGAAGGCAGCGGAATAGGTCTGGCCTTGACAAAAGAGCTTATCGAATTACACCACGGTAGCATCAATGTTGAATCTGTTGTAGGCAAAGGCACCACCTTTACTGTTTCACTTCCCTTGGGAACAGATCATTTGAAACAAGAAGAAATCACATCAAACATAGAGCCACAGACATCTTACACAACACATAGTGCCGAGCACCCAGAACCCAGTACCCAGCAACCAGTATCCGATATTCGGCATCAGGCATTTGATCCTCAAACTCAGGACCTGGAATCCAAACCGCTAATTCTGCTTGTAGAAGACAACGCCGATATGCGCCATTACATCCGTTCCAGTATTTCCGGTGAATTCCGGTTGACAGAAGCAGAAAATGGCCAACAGGGCTATGAAAAAGCCGTTGAGAAAATGCCCGACCTGATCATCAGTGATGTGATGATGCCGGAAATGGATGGAATGGAGCTTTGCGGGAAACTAAAAACCGATGAACGTACAAGCCACATCCCGGTGATTCTGCTCACTGCAAGGGCATCCATGGAAGACAGGCTTGAAGGCCTTGAAACCGGCGCAGATGACTTCCTTACAAAACCTTTTGACGTACAGGAATTACAAGTAAGAATAAACAATTTAATCCTTCAGAGAAAAAAGCTGCAGGAAAAGTTTTTACAAAATGCAAAACAACTGGGTTTATCGCAGGTTTTAAACCTTCCGGAAAGCGGATTTAATTCAATCGATCAAAAATTCCTGAATAAAGCAATTGAAATTGTGAAAATCCATTTGGATGATGAAGGATTCTCTGTTGAGATCTTCAGGAAAGAAATTGCCATGGGTAAAACCCAATTACAAAAAAAGCTTAAGTCCCTGGTAGGGCAGACACCTAGTGCATTTATCCGTACAATAAGGCTAAGCCGTGCCGCTGAGTTATTAAAAATGAATAAAGGCACAATTTCCGAAATAGCTTTTGAAGTGGGATTTAATAACTTATCCTATTTTTCAAAATGTTTCCAGGAGCAATTTGGCGTATTACCATCAGAATTCTGCTGATTAATACCCACTAATTCTCCTAATTACCTCTATTGATTCAGATATATTGGCTTGGGATTCCCTATACCCGACCATTAGTATTAAAGAAACGACCATAAGTATTAGCATTTGGCCTCCTTCAAAATATAGTTTTGTAGGTATCACGCATTATTGTTAAAAAAAATAGGAGGTTACTATGAAAACAAAAATTTACTTTATGTTAATAGCAATTACAATGAGTTCCATAACAATGGGAAAGGTTATTTATGTGCCTGGTGACCAACCCAGTATCCAGGCTGGTATTAATGCAACTGTAGATGGAGATACAGTGTTGGTTGCCGAAGATATCTGGTATGAGAACATCAATTTCAGAGGGAAAGCCATCATGGTAGCCAGCCATTATATTTTGAATGGTGATACAAATCACATCAATAACACTGTAATTAATGGCAGTCAGCCGTCTCATCCTGATTCAGCATCAGTTGTTACTTTTGCTTCAGGTGAGGATACTACATCTGTGATATGCGGTTTTACTATAAAAGGTGGAACTGGCACTCCTTTTTGGGACACTTATCGAGTTGGTGGAGGTATATTCTGTGGTAATAGCGATGCTAAAATTATACACAATAAGATCATTAATAATACTGTATCTTCTGGTTTTATTGCATTAGGTGGAGGTGTTTTTTGCAACAGGAATTATATCATTTTACGGAATAATATTATTCGGGAAAATTCACTTGTTGGAATTAATGGTAGTTATGGGGGTGGAATTTATTCCTATAAAACATATTACCTTGAGATAACTGGAAATATTGTAACACAAAATTCAAACATTACAGGAGGTGCCGGGGTGTTTTGCCAGAATCCGGATGGCCCGGTAACGGTATCTCAAAATGTAATTTCAAATAATATTGGATTACAAACAAGTATAGGTTATGGAGCAGGGTTAAACATTGATGACGCATATGACTTTCCTATAGTAGTCAATAGGAATCTATTTATAAATAACAGTTCCAATAATGGGGGCGGTCTTTATGAAAAAAATTGTTTTAACCTCAGCTTAACCAATAATGTTTTTATTGGAAATGATGCATACGTCTCTGGTGGGGCTGTATTTTTTTACCACGAGGAAGGAAATGATCGGCCAGAGATTGTAAATAATACATTTTCCAACAACTCGGCTGCTTTTAGTGGAGGTGCAATATGCTACTCCTCAGTCTTTAGTGGTTCTTCGCCCGTAATAATGAACTGCATCTTTTGGAAAAATTCTTCCTCAAATGGAGAGGATATCCATAATTGGTCAGGTGATACCTTACCTGTTTATTATTCAGATATTGATATTGACATTATTTCAGGGCCATGGTACGGTATGAATAATTTTCTGGCTGATCCTGAATTTATTGATGATACATGCCATCTCAATTGCTGGTCTTACAGCCCATGTATTAATGCAGGAATATCAGAGCTGGTTGTCGATACAGATACTATAAAAGCCCCACACTATGATTTTGATGGGGATGAGAGGCCAAAGGACGACTATTATGATATTGGAGCATTTGAAGAAACTATATGTACTTCAGTTGAAGAAATCTTTCCTCCATTATCAAATCAACAAATCTGGGTTCATCCAAATCCTGCAACAGATTTCCTGAATATATCAATGGATAAGGAATTGAAAATTCAAGAAATCATCATTTATAATGTTATGGGACAGAAAGTTCGGAAAGAAAAACCCACATATCATAGAATAAACGTATCATCACTCTCAGGTGGAATGTATCTATTAGAAATAATTACCCGAAATGAAAGATATATTGCAAAGTTTATTAAATAGTCGGCATGTTCAATAGGAGGTCATCATGATAAAATTATATACTACATTAACCTTTTGCCTTTTTACTTTTGCCTTATCCTCTCAAACCTGCCTCCCCGAAGGCATCACCTTCACCACCCAGGAACAGATCGACAACTTTCCGATCAATTATCCTG
>CAZDWF010000044.1:0-25844 GCA_964508895.1 uncultured Bacteroidales bacterium | reverse complement strand
CAAATTGCCATCCACCAGTTCCCTGCACTTAGCACAGAGTTATTTTTAAAAACAGCCTTAGGGGTCAGTAATCGGTTAGCTGAGAACTTCTCCTGCAACACAAGGTCAAAAGAAACAAGTTTCTGAATAATGCCGTTTGAACTATTCTTTACCAGAGGGGTAAATGATATGAATGCAAAAGCTCTTTTATTCTCTAATCCGATCTTAACTATGGGAACAATAGTACTACCTATTTTATTCATCCCATCAATGTTCTTAGTTTCATTATTGCTCAGATTCTCATAAACTGCATTACGAACAGATGCACTTATTGTTGAACTTGATGATGTAAGAGGGACTTTTTCACTGTAAACAGGAATGGCAGGATCAGAAGTTGTGTAGGAAGCATTTTCAAAATAAAGCTGATAAATTCTTGAATCATCGGTAATCTGGAAAGTTTGAATACCTTTCCATTCTATTTTTCTTTTAAACACCTCTTGAGAAGAGGCTACCAATGTAAACAAAGCCAAACAAGCAAGTAAAGAATATCTGATCGTTATCTTAGTCATAAAGACATTAATTTTTCTACAATTATATAACAATTATTATGGCAACAAGTAAGTGCAAGGAACAAATTTGATCTCAATAGGAATAAATTACAAATTAAAACGCATCTATATAATTTATATTGCAGGCGTAATATTATTAAAAATTTGTAGTTGTTTTAAAAAAACTTTGTAATATTGTAAGCCCTAAATAATCAGCTGCTAATTGCTACTATGTTACGGAAAAACTACTTATTTACTCTTATTCTAATCTGCCTTATAAGCGTGGAAATTACAGGACAATCGGTTCCTGACCCTCATTTTTCACAATTCTACGGCAATCCTTTATACCTGAATCCTGCGTTAGCAGGTGCCAATATTTGTCCAAGGGTGAATGGAAATTATCGCAATCAATGGCCAAAAATATCTAAAAGTTTTATCACGTATAGTGCTTCATATGATCAATATATTGATAAAATATCAGGTGGAATAGGGTTAAATATAGTTGCCGACAGAGCAGGTGGAGGATTATTAAACACTAACATGATAAATCTGATGTACTCATTTCGTTTAAGGGTTGGAGTGCATACATATATGAATTTCGCTTTGCAGGGAAGTTATATTTTAACAAACCTGGATTGGAATGAATTACAGTTTGGAGAACAGATAGATCCAAATTCAGGATATAATCCAAATATTGGAGTGCAGGAAACTCCACCAGATAATAATAATTTAGCCTATCCTGATTTTGCTGCTGGTTGGGCTATCTCATATAAAGGTTTTCTTTATGGTGGTGTTGCTGTACATCATCTTACACAACCAGAAAACTCGTTTTACAGCAACAGTGAAAGTAAATTATTCATGAAGGTCACAGTTCATGGAGGAGCTTTGATAGATTTGCAGGGGAAAGGTGCCTACGACGACACTTATGGAAGTTTCAGTATCTCACCCAACTTTATGTATCAACAACAGGACAATTTTCACCAGCTTAATATCGGGATGTATGGTACATATTACCCATTTATTCTTGGTGTTTGGTTCAGACATAATTTTGAAAATGCTGATGCTATTATACCCATGGCAGGCATAACATATCAGTCATTCATGTTTGCATATAGTTATGATGCTACAGTATCTAAGCTTAGTGGAGCCACAGGAGGTGCCCATGAGGTAACTGTTGGATGGCAATTTGGATGTAATGAAAAAAGAAGACGTATCAGGGCAATAAAGTGCCCCAGGTTTTAGTTAATAACACAACAAATTAATATATTAAGAAATGGTTAAGTACTTCAAATTCTTCAATGTACTCTCATTGATGATCATCGCTGCACTGCTTGCTTCTTGTTCTTTATTTCAGAAGAAGGAGTATTCTAAATCTACAGGATGGGCTTATAACAATCCTGAAAATGGAGGATTCCAGGTTGCTGCACCTTCAGAACCCATTACCGGCCCTGGCTTAATTTTCATTGAAGGTGGTACCTTTATGATGGGAGCAACCCAGGAAGACGTTATGTTCGACTGGAACAATTTCCCAAGAAGGGTAACAATCACATCTTTCTATATGGATGAAACCGAGGTTAGTAATGTTGATTATCTCGAATACCTTTATTGGTTAAAAAGAGTTTTTGGTGCTGATTATCCACAGGTTTATAATAAAGCTTTACCAGATACACTGGTATGGAGAAACAGGTTGGCTTACAATGAACCACTCGTTGAAACTTATCTTCGTCATCCTGCATTTCACTATTATCCTGTTGTAGGTGTTAGTTGGGTACAGGCAGGTGACTATTGCATCTGGAGAACAGACAGGGTTAACGAAATGTTACTCATAGAGAACGGAATACTTGATTTTGACCCCGATCAGAAGAATGCCAATAATTTCAATACTGAATCTTACCTGGCAGGACAGTATGATGGTCTTGTAAATCAACCATTAGAAAACTTAAATCCAAACAGTACTGGTACCAGAAGAGCAGGTATCACTGATGGCATGCTATTACCAAAATACCGTCTCCCTACCGAATCTGAATGGGAATATGCAGCTCTCGGGCTAATTGGCAATACTCTTTATGAAAGAGTTGTTGAAAGAAGAAGATATCCATGGAACGGTAACTATGTAAGAACTGATGATAAAAAGTATTACGGCAGCTTCGTTTCTAACTTCAAAAGAGGCCGTGGTGACTATATGGGTGTTGCAGGCAACCTGAATGATGGAGCTGACATCCCTGCTCCTATAGGATCTTACTGGCCAAATGATTATGGCCTTTATAATATGGCGGGTAATGTTAGTGAATGGACTCTCGATGTTTACCGTCCTTTATCTCTGGAAGATTTCTCAGATCTCAACCCATTCCGTGGTAATATATTTATGAATCCTATCCGTGATTTCCAGGGCGCACTCGTTGAAAAAGACAGCCTTGGCAGAATTCGTTACCAGGAAGTGACAACTGAAGAGCTTGAAGGAAGAAGAAATTATAACAAAGCTGATAACCGTAACTATAAAGATGGTGATCCGGGAACTGTTGTTTCCACCGATTGGAAAAGTCAACAGGCAAATGTTCAAACTACTGATCAGATGTATGAATATGGCGCCACAACTCTTGTTAGTGATAAGGCCAGAGTTTATAAAGGTGGTTCATGGAAAGATCCTGCCTACTTCCTCAGCCCAAGTGTCAGAAGATTCCTTGATCAGGATATGGCAACGGATTATATTGGCTTCCGTTGTGCTATGTCAAGAGTTGGAAGCCCACTCCCAGGAGGAAATTAATTTTATTCAATAAGAAACTTTATAGCCCCGTTCTGTTTTCAGGATGGGGCTTTTTTATTTATCTTTGATCATTATGATGGATCGTGTCTATAATCATTTTCTGAAACACAGGAAAATTTCTACCGATAGTAGGGATATTAAAGAAAATACAATCTTCTTTGCATTAAAAGGTGATAATTTCGATGGTAACAAATATGCCTCAGAAGCAATAGAAAAGGGAGCCTCTTATGCTATTATCGATAATGGGGATTATGTTCTTGATAACAGATCTATACTCGTTGAAGACAGCCTGACCGAACTTCAAAATATGGCCGTAAAATTCAGGGATAGCTTAAATATCCCTGTTATAGGCATTACAGGGACAAATGGTAAAACTACTACCAAGGAACTTATTCACTCTGTGATGAAACAGAAATATACAACTTTCGCTACAAGAGGAAACCTGAATAATCATATTGGAGTACCACTTTCTATACTGTCAATTACAGAAGAAACAGAAATTGCAGTGATAGAAATGGGTGCTAACCATATAGGAGAGATCGCTCTTCTTTGCACAATTGCCCAACCTACTCATGGCCTGATAACTAATATTGGTAAAGCACATTTTGAGGGCTTTGGAAGTATTGAAGGTGTGATAAAAGCAAAAACGGAATTATATGATTATCTGAGAGAACAATCAGGGATAGCCTTTATTAATCGTGATGATAGCTTATTAACTGAATTAGCAAATGGAGTAAATTCAGTAGAATATTCCATGAACTTGGATAAATATGATAGAGTTCGCATCAAGGAACAATATCCATCTCTTAAACTTGAATGGATTATCGGAGATCAAAAAATTCCTATAACTACCAAGCTTTTTGGAGATTATAACCTTACAAATATTCTGGCCTCAATAATAGTTGGTAAGTATTTCGAAGTTGATGATGATGAAATTGTAAAAGGAATACAGGATTATACACCTGAGAATCTAAGATCTCAAATCCTGGAAAAAGACACAAACACAATAATACTAGATGCTTATAATGCCAATCCAAGTAGTATGTTACTGGCTATTCAAAACTTCACAAATTTCGACACTCCCAATAAAGTATTAATACTTGGAGACATGCTTGAGCTTGGTGATCAAAGTGAAGAAGAACATATTGGCATATTGAATGCGATAGAAAAAAAGGCTTTTGAAAGGATTATAATTATTGGTGATATTTTCAAAGCATCTTCAATAAAACATGACTTTATAAGCTTCAATGATACAGATGAAGCCATAGAATATCTAACAAACAATCCGCTTTCCAATTCTACAGTTTTATTAAAAGGATCCAGACTGATCCGTCTTGAAAGCCTTCTCGATATTTTATGAAAAGTAAATACAAGGTCATAGGATTAATGTCGGGAACCTCCCTTGATGGTTTGGATATTGCTTCATGTGTGTTTTTTGTAAACAATAATAAATGGGAATATTCTATTGAATATGCTGATACAGTTCCATATCCCTATGATCTGTTAAAAGCATTAAAAGATGCAATCTCATATCCTGAAAAATATATAATGGACCTGGACATTAAGCTGGGGCATTTCTTTGCTGATGAAGTAAACTCATTTATAGCTAAGTACAAATTAACTCCTGATATAATCTCTTCTCACGGTCATACCATTTTTCATCAACCTGAAAAAGCATATACATTACAGATAGGAAATGGGAAGATAATTGCAGAAGAAACTGGTGTGATCACCATTAACGATTTTCGAAGCGGTGATGTAAAATTGGGAGGACAGGGCGCTCCGCTGGTCCCTATAGGTGATCTTCATTTGTTTTCTGATTATACAGCATGTATTAACCTGGGAGGATTTTGCAATATCTCCCACGACGATGCTGAAAATAACAGGATTGCATATGACATCTCTCCCTGTAACCTTATTCTGAACAAAGCAGCCAGAAATCTCTCGCTGGACTATGATTATAAAGGTGAGCATGCCAGGACAGGAAATGTATTTGACACCCTGCTTGAAGAACTTAACAGTATACCGTTTTATACACAATCATATCCAAAATCTTTAGGACGAGAATGGTTAAAAAAGGCCTTCTTTCCTGTTGTTAACAAATATGATATTCCCCCGGAAGATCAGCTGGCCACATTTGTAGAACATGTCAGCGATCAAATTGCCTTATCACTCAGCAAGCTGCCTGCAGGGAAGGTGCTGATAAGTGGAGGAGGTACATATAATTCATTCCTGGCAGAAAGGATAATAAATAAAAGTAAGCAAGAGGTAATTATTCCATCCCAAAATATTATCGACTACAAAGAAGCATTGATCTTTGCATTTCTTGGTGTATTACGTTTAAGGACTGAAGTAAATATATTATCATCAGTTACCGGAGCTTCTCATGATCATGTTGCAGGAACAATACATAAAAAAACCTGACATGCTATTCAGACCATGTCAGGTTTAATCTAATATGTATTAATACATTATTCTTCTACTTCAAAAACTTTCTGAACCCAGATAATATGCATGTCAAGATTTTTTCCTCCCCTATGAACTTCGGTAAGATTTCCCTGGTTATCAAGGATAAATTTTGAATCCAGAACATGTACATTCACCTTGTCGTTGGCATGTTTCTCAAATTTGAACTCACCTTTCTGCATTTTACCGTCCCATGATTCATTTCCTAATGCATAAGTTCTTTTATCATATCCAACATAATACTGGTCAGCATTATCATCATAGAATGATTTAAATGTGAGGTAGATACCATCTTCTATTCCAGTTTCTAATCTTTCATTAGTTTGAGCAGGATTAAAATAAAATTCATTATGAGTCAGATAATGTATAATATCTTCATGGTCATTCACATCAACAACATATTCAGCAACAATTTCTTTACCATGTAAAACTCCTGATTCTTCCTGTAAGACATAGGCACCGGCACCAGCAATGTATCCAACTAATGCAATTAAGCTGATCTTTCTCAGGTACCAAATAAAATCTATCTTTTCCATTCCCATTACAGCTACACCTGCAGCAGATCCGATAATTAAGATACTTCCACCGGTTCCTGCACAATATGCCAGGAATATCCAGAAATAATGATCTGGTGGGAAGTTGTACATTTCCATTGCACCTGCAACAAGAGGTACATTATCCACGATAGCTGAAAGAACACCAATGATAATATTAATCACATAAAGGTTTCCAATTCCTTCTCTCAAAGTATCAGCTAGCAAAGTCAGATGTCCTGCAGTAGCAAGAGCAGAAACAGCCAATAATATTCCTAAAAAGAAAAGGACACTTGGCACATCAACTTTTTGAAGCACACCTATAACAGTAAGTTTCTTAGTGTTTCCTGCGCCATTCTCAAGTCTTCTGGTATGAAGAATCTCGGTAACTGTCCAAAGAACACCTAAAGAGAATAACATTCCCAGGTAAGGAGGTAAGTGTGTAACACTTTTAAACACAGGTACAAAAAGCAGTCCGAAAACTCCTAAAAAGAAAATTGCATTTCTCTGGATCTTGGGAACATCCGGCTCATCTCCATTATTGGCTTCAAGAACCGGTCTGTTCACATTTCCTTTTAATGTGAATGAAAGAATTGCCAGTGGTACTAACATGGAGACAAGACTAGGAAAGACTGTCATTACAATAATATTTCCAGTAGTAACCTGTCCACCGATCCAAAGCATAATAGTTGTGATATCACCAATTGGAGACCAGGCGCCTCCTGCATTAGCAGCTACGATCACCATGCCAGCAAAGAACCAGCGATCTTTCTTGTCGGCAATAAGCTTTCTAAGCAGTGCAACCATTACAATAGAAGTAGTAAGGTTATCCAATGCTGCTGACATAAAGAATGTAAGCACACCAATTACCCACATAAGCTTTACACGATTAGTGGTCTTAATTTTATCAGTAATAATTCTAAAACCCTGGTATGAATCAACAAGTTCAACAATTGTCATTGCTCCAAGAAGGAAAAACAAGATCTCAGAGATCTCACCAAGATGGTGAAGCAGTTCAATATGAACTATCCAATCAATAAAAGTACCTCCAACGACACTTTCCAGGTAGTGCTTGAATTCAATATTTTCAACAAGAATAGCTTCTCCGGCGACAACCAGACCTACCCAGAGGACTACTCCGAGGATGAGTGCAGAAGCAGACTTATTGACTTTTATCGGATGCTCCAGAGCTATGGCTGTATATCCGAGAATAAATATAACGATCATTAAATAAAACATAATGCTTGATCTTAATTGGTTAGAACGGCTGCAAATGTATGAAAGATTTTTACATGGAGTATTCCATATATATTAAATTTATAGAAACATGATAAAGATCATAAAATCTCCTGATCAAAGTTGACTTTTAGTTATATTCAGAATTTTAATTCCAAAAAACTGATAATAAATATGCTTCAACCCAGTTTATATTAACAGTAATATGTTTATAAAACAATCAGGATTTCTAAATAACATTCCGCTTACTTTATACTTTTAGAACAAATAATATTGATCAATGAAAACAGGAATTTTATTACAAATTAACACTGCTGTTGAAGCAGCCACTGGGGAAGAAACTGGTGAATTAACCTTATCGGTATACGAACTCGTTTTAAAAGGCGGATGGATTATGGCTATCTTAGGGTTACTATCCATTATTGCTATCTACATCTTCCTGGAAAGGTATTTTACTATCAGCAGAGCTTCGAGAGAAGATAAGAACTTCATGAATAATATCAGGGACTTTATTCATAACGGAAGAATTGATTCAGCTTTATCCTTATGCAAGAATAACAATACTCCTATTTCCAGGATGATTGAGAAAGGGCTTACCCGTATCGGAAGACCACTGAACGACATCAATGCAGCTATTGAGAATGTTGGAAAGCTGGAAGTGTCGAGACTTGAGAAAAATGTTGCAGGACTTGCAACTATTGCAGGTGCTGCCCCTATGCTTGGATTTTTAGGAACTGTAATTGGTATGATCATTGCTTTCTATGATATGTCGATGGCAGGGAACAATATAGATGTTGCACTCTTATCAACAGGTATTTACCAGGCAATGGTAACTACAGTAGGAGGTTTGATTGTTGGTATAGTTGCATATGTATGTTACAATATTTTAGTTGCCAGGATTGAAAAGGTTGTTTATAAACTGGAAGCACGTTCTACTGAGTTTATGGACCTCCTTAATGAACCTGCTGCATAAATTAAAAGAGATTTTTATGGCAATTCAACTAAGAAATAAAAGAAAAGCAGAATACAGTACGGCATCAATGTCGGACCTGGTTTTTCTGCTGCTGATCTTTTTTATGCTGACTTCTACCCTTGTTGCACCTAATGCTATTAAGCTTTTGCTTCCTCAAAGTAATAGCAAGACTATGACCAAGCAATCGATAACAGTTTATATCGATGGTAACAGAAGATACTATGTCGGAGAACAAAGGGTTAGCAAACTACAACTGGAAAATATCATTGATCAGGCCCTGGCAGGACAAATTGATGGCTCTGTTGTTTTAAGATCAGACAAAGATGTTCCTGTACAATATATTGTTGATGTGATCGATGCTGTTAATAATATTAATAAGAGGTATAATACCAAACATAAAGTGATCCTTGCTACTAAGCCAAGGAAATGACATGAGTGAAGAAAAGAAAAATAAGGTAAAGGCTACTTTTGGCACTATTATCTTTCACATTTTAGTGATTGCAGCCCTGCTTTTTCTTGGACTTTCAACTCCTTTACCATTACCAGGTGAAGAAGGTGTTGAAGTAAACCTTGGAAGCAGCAATGTCGGAATGGGCAATCAGCAAGCTGAAGCTCCTGCACCAAAAGCAGTTCCTAAACCCAAACCACAACCAGTTGTTGAAGAAAAAGTAAAAGAGGATATTATTACCCAGGATATTGAAGAAGCTCCTGTTATAGAAGAGAAAAAAGAAGAGAAGAAAGAAAAGGTTAAAAAAGAAGAAGAACCATATATTGAAGATAAGACTGATGATAAAGTTGAAAAAGAACCTGAACCGGAACCTCCAAAAGTAGATCCCAGAGCTCTTTATAAAGGAAAATCACAATCTGATGAAGGACAGGATGAAGGCATTACAGGTGACCAGGGTGACCAGGGAAAAGAAAACGGTGACCCTGATGTTGATAATTACGATGGATTGGGTGGCGCTGGTGAAGGAGTATCTTTTGATTTAGGTGGCAGAGGAAAAGTAACACTAACAAAACCTCCATATAAAACAAATGAAGAAGCAGATGTTAGAGTTACTATTCATGTTGATAAACAAGGTATCGTCAAAAGAGTACAAGTAAGTCAAAAAGGAACAACAACATCTAATCCTATTCTCATTAAAGAAGCTCTTAATGCAGCTCGTCATTCGACATTTCAAGCAGACCCAAATGCTCCTGATTTGCAAAAAGGAACAATAACTTATAAGTTCAGAAAGAAAGGCTAAATTAAAAGATCTTTATTAGTTAACGTTTTTTATCACTCCTGTCTAGAAAAATAGCATACATCTTTAGAAATGGATGAACTGCTGAGTTTCCAGTACTCTTCTATGTATTGAGGCTTGTATTTTATTGAGGCTACTATTTGAAGTGGTCTGCAAGTCCTCAGTAAGTAGTTAATGGCATTATTTTGCAACAGCTTACATATCTAGCTAATAACTCCTCGACTTCGCTCGGAGTGACGGTATTTAATGAGCAGAGTCACCCTGAGCTTGTCGAAGGGTCACCACATCACAACTCCCAAATTATTAAACCTATATTTGCAGAATGGATTATCAACAAACCCTTGAGTTTCTATTTTCCCAACTTCCTATGTACCAAAGGCAAGGTCCTTCTGCATATAAAGAGAATCTTGATAATACCATTGCACTTATGGAGGTTCTTGGAAATCCCCATACTAATTTTAAATCGGTTCATATTGCCGGGACAAACGGCAAAGGGTCTGTTTCACATTATCTGTCATCTATCCTGCAGGAAGCAGGATACAAAACAGGCTTATATACCTCTCCCCACCTTAAAGACTTCAGAGAAAGGATCAGAATAAATGGTGAAAAGATCTCTGAAGAAAAAGTAATAAAGTTTGTTGAAAATAATCAGGTAAGTATTTCCAGGATAAAACCATCCTTTTTTGAGATGACAGTGGCTTTGGCTTTTCAGCATTTTAATGAAGAAAAGCTTGACCTTGCAGTTGTTGAAGTCGGCATGGGTGGCAGACTTGATTCTACAAATATTATCTCCCCTGAATTATCTGTAATCACCAATATTGGACTTGACCATGTTCAGTTCTTAGGTAATAGCAAGAAGGAAATTGCCAGGGAAAAAGCAGGTATCATTAAAGAAAATGTGCCCGTTGTAATCGGAGAAATGCAAAAGGAAACAGAAAAAGTGTTTATAGAATTTGCAAAAACAAAAAACTCTTCTATCTATTTTGCAGATCATGAGACTGGCACTCTTGAAGCTCAAATCCTGAGGAACTATATCCCACCGTCACATTATCTGAAAAAGAACATCAAGACTGTATTATCAGCCATTCAAATCCTGAAAAATAAGAATTATTATATTGATGACAGTGCCGTTGAAAATGGAATAAGAAATGTTGCTAAAAACACAGGGCTAATGGGAAGATGGCAAATACTTTCAAATGATCCTCTTACTATTTGCGATATAGGCCACAATGAAGATGGGATTAAAGAAGTAATTAAGCAAATCAGGAAAACACCTCATGATAAGCTTCAATTCGTTTTTGGAACTGTCAATGATAAATCCGTAGATTCAGTGTTTAGATTACTTCCTAAGGATGCCATATATTATTTCTGCAAAGCTGATATTCCAAGAGGTATGCCCGTTGAAACACTCCTTGAAACAGCAAGTAAATTTAATTTAAATGGAAATGCTTATAAGTCAGTTTGTGACGCTTTAAAGGCAGCTGAAGAAAATGCAAGAAAGAACGATCTGATTTTTATAGGTGGAAGCACTTTCGTGGTTGCAGAAGTCCTTTAGTATTAACCTCCGCTAATCATATGTAAAACTGTTACCTTATCTCCATCAAAAATAAAGGCAGTTTCACGCTCTTCTTTCTTTATGAGTTTGTCATTGATCTTGATTACCAATAATTTAAAGGTGAAGTTCTTCTCCTTCAGAAGCTCACTTATGCTGATCTTCTCTTTATCAATATTCTCTTTTCTGTTATTTAAAATAAATTCCATAAACTAATCTCCAAGTAAGATCTCTAATACCTGATTTGCCTGCATATTAGCCACTATCCCAACTCTTGGTGCAAGTGGAGGATCTTTATCAGAAACTTCTGATTGTGAATCTCCGCAAACATACAAATTGCCAAATTTCTGTACCTGTAATGAATTGCTGTTTCCATATCCTGCAAGACCTAATCCGGAAACAATTGGTGTATCAGGCATCTCAGTTAAAACACATTCTATGATCATTTCTTTTTGTGAGGCATCATCAAAAGCTTCAACGATAATATCACAGGATCTGAAAAGTTTAATGATATCCAGTGCTTGAAGCTTTAAAACATGGACTTCAATATTGCAGGATGGGTTTATCCCAAGCAAATTATCCCTCAAAGCGAAAGCTTTCTTCTCCCCCACCTGATCTAAAAAGAAATATTGACGGTTTAGATTTGTCTTATCAATGGTATCAAAATCAGCAATCACAATATTTCCCAATCCGGATCGCACAAGGGAAACAGCACAATTGCTTCCTAAACCACCACATCCGGCAATACCAACCTTCTTATTTGATAATATTTTTTCAATTTCAGAAAATGTCATAACTCTAAAATTTTAAATCATTCCCGTCACGCGTTATGCATTTCGCGTCAGGTTCCTCTCACAAAGATAATCACTAAGAGGGATTTTCAATATTTCTGAATATAAAAATTTATACTGAATCTAAATTATTCATAAAGACATTATATATAGCATGTTATATGCTTTAATGTCGTTATGCATTTCATTGCATATCAGTTTTTTAAATTCACTTTTCAGTGGTGGATGATCTATAATTTATAATTTTGTTACTTAGCCTGATTAATTAATAAGTTTTTCGTCATGAGAAGCCAAAATACAAAGAGTAAAGGTGAGCGTAGCTTTGTGAATTAATCAGCTTAGCAATAATTGGAAAATTAAAAATCAAAATAATATGAGTATTGAAGAAATGAAAAAAGCCCATAAACTTTTAAAGGAATGGACTTATGAATGGACTCCCTTACACAGGGGGTACACTGATAAAACATTGTATATCAACGTTTCTGACAATGAGGTCAAAGCAAAAGATGTTTCACCTTTGATGAAAGAAAAATTCATTGGTGGTAAAGGATATGGTTTGCGTCTCCTTTGGGATGGCACATCACCAGATACAAAATGGGATGATCCTGAAAATGAAATAAACATTTCTTCCGGTCCAATAGGAGGTATTACTCAGTATTCAGGAACTGGGAAATCAATTTGTGTTTCTGTCTCACCACAAACTGATTCAGTGATTGATTCAAATGTAGGTGGATTTTTTGGCCCTTTCCTGAAATTTTCAGGATTTGATGCCATAGAACTTCAAGGAAAAGCAGAGAATGATGTAATCATCTTCATTGATGGTGTTAACCATAAGATTGAGATCTTCGAAGCTCCAATGGAGCCAAAAGACAGCCACGAACTAGCTGAGATCCTTACTGAGATGTATGCCAATGATGAAAAAGATAAAAGAAATGTGGCTGTTATTTCTTCAGGAGCTGCTGCCGAAAATTCACTCATAGGTATGCTGAATTTCAGCTTCTATGATCCAAAGAGAAAACTTGTTCGTTTAAAACAAGCCGGCCGTGGGGGTATAGGAACCGTTTTTAGAGATAAAAAGATAAAAGCTGTTGTGGTGAAAATACCTGGTGTTAAAGGTAACCTCAACAATGTTGCTGATCTTCCTCCTATCATGGAAAGAGGAAAGAATTTTAACAAGGAAATGCGTGAACTCGATGATTCTCAGGCCGAAATGAGAACAAAAGGTACTGCTCACCTTGTAAATATTATGAACGATTACGACCTGCTTCCTGTAAACAACTATAAATTCGGAAGCCATCCTGATGCTGATAATATTCACTCAGAGATATGGAAAGAAAGATTTACTCAAGGTATCCCTGATGGCTGCTGGATAGGATGTAATATGGCATGTGCTAAAGGAGTTGATAATTATAAAATCAGAACCGGTCCCTACAAAGATCAATTAGTTATTGTTGACGGACCTGAATATGAAAACGCTGGCGGACTTGGCTCCAATTGCGGAATATTCAATCCTGACTACATCATAGAAGCGAACTTCTATTGCGATACATACGGTATTTGTACCATTACATGGGGAACATTGCTTGCCTTCCTTATGGAATGTTATGAGAATGGCATCCTGAATGATGAGAGAACAGGCGGCGTAAAACTCAACTTCGGAAATACTGACTCAGCAATGGAACTGCTGCATATGCTTGCAAGAGGTGAAGGTTTTGGCCTGATCGCCGGTATGGGTGTGAGAAAAATAAAAAAACATTTCATTGAAAAAGGATGGGGCGATGCCGACTTCCTGCAGGATATAGGAATGGAAAATAAAGGGCTGGAATATTCAGAGTATGTTTCTAAAGAATCACTGGCACAGCAAGGTGGTTTTGCTCTTACTAACAAAGGACCACAGCATGATGAAGCCTGGCTGATCTTTATGGATATGGTTAATAACCAGATACCAACATTCGAAGATAAAGCGGAAGCCCTTCATTATTTCCCAATGTTCAGAACATGGTTCGGACTTGTAGGATTATGTAAACTTCCATGGAACGACGTAGAACCAGCAAATAATGCTGAGCAACCCAATCCGGAAAAAGTCCCTGAACATGTTGATAATTATGTAACCATCTATAAAGCTGTTACAGGAAAAGATTTTGATAAAGATGAAATGATCCGAATGTCGGAAAGAGTATATAACTTCCAGCGTATCTTTAATCTCAGAAGAGGTTTTGGTGTACGTAAGGATGATGCTCAGCCTTATCGTGCTGCAGGACCTGTTACTGTCGAAGAATATGAATCAAGAGCCGACAGGTATGACAAGCAACTGATAGAGATCATCGGATTTGATCCTGAAGGGAAATCTACTGGGGAAAAAATGAATGTACTCAGGAAATTCCGTGAAGACCAATATGAAAAGCTTATAGATGCTGTTTATAAAAGAAGAGGCTGGACCAGAAATGGTGTACCTAAGATCTCACATCTGAAAGAGCTTGGAATGGATCTGCCTGAATTGATTGAAATAGTTGCTCCTTACCAGGAATAGATCGTGACGCGTAAGGCGTTACAACCGATATTTTTTTTAATAATTTCCCTTGCATCTTATCCCGTTATGCTTATTTTTGCATATCGAAACTCTAAGCATGGGAAAAAGAGGAAAAGCCGACAGAAAAACTGTACTTCTTAACTATAAACTCTGGTTATCATCTATTACCGGTGAAGGTATCATCAGTGATGATACCTATGATCTGCTCAAGCTGATTAAAGGAAAAGGTTCATTAAAAGCTGCTGCAGAATCACTGGGAATGAGTTACCGGAAAGCCTGGGGAAATATTAAAGATGCTGAAGCATTGCTTGGATATGAGCTTACCAATAAGGAAAGAGGCGGGAAAGATGGTGGGCAATCTACATTGACTCATAAAGCTATTAAGCTTCTGGAAGCATACGAAATCCTTCAGACCCAGTTTGGTGATGCTGCTAAAAAAGCATACAATGATTTTCAGCATAAAATAAATAATAAAGATGAAGATTAACTTTAAAATATACTTGATACTTGGTTTATCATTACTGACACTCTTATTTACTTCCTGTGAAGAAAATAAAAAGAAAGACATGCATGATGAAAGTGCATCAGGATCAGTAAGAATTGCATATCCTGAACAAATGACTGAAACCATGGATGCAATTGTTTCAGGATTTAATGAGGACTTTCCACTTATTAAAGTTGACAAAAAAGTATTATCAGGTGTTGATGCGATGAGGGCAATTGCACAGAAAAAAGATTCATGCGATGTTCTGATTTATGATGACTACAAACTAATAGAGCTTTTTCTTATTCCTGATCTAACAAAATGGACAGTCAAATTTGCCAGAGACGAAATCGTTATAGCATATAATGATGCGTCATTATATAAAGATGAGATGAATTTATCCAACTGGTATGAAACTCTTCTTAAACCTGATGTTTCATTTGGCAGGATAGATCCTCATGATAAAAGCTGTGGGTACCGAACTGTATCATCTTTTAAACTGGCGGCTAAACATTATAATGATCCTGATCTGACTTATGATCTCATGTCGAAGAATGATGAGCAGGTTTTTAAAAATATAGATGCACTTGCAAATGCTCTGTCAGAAAAGAAGATAGATTATGCCATTATGTATAAATCTATGGCTACTGTAAATAATTTCAAATTTTTTGAGATCCCTAAAATTATGAACCTCAACCATCCTGATCTTTTCAGCTACTATTCAGAAGTAAATGTTCTGGTTCTGGATAAAGATTCATTACAGAAATATCCCATGCAGGGAGCTCCTGTAATCTATGGTTTAAGCATCACTGAAAACACTCACAACATGAACAACAGCCTGATTTTCAGTGAGTATTTCTTGTCAAAAGATAAAGGAATAACTATTATTTCAGAATCAGGAATAACTCCAATGATACCATCAAGGAGTTTCTATTATAAAATCCTTCCTGAATCACTAAAAAAATTCAATAAAGAATAAAATGAACAGGATATTGCTGGGCATAGATGATACAGATATAATCGGAAGCAGGGGAACAGGTTTTCTTTCCCGTCAGCTTGCTTCAGAGCTTGAAGAAAACAAGCTTGGCAATATTGTAAGCATCACCCGTCATCAATTGCTTGTCCATCCTGACATACCATATACGTCTCAGAATAGTTCTGCATGCCTGATGATCAATAGCAATAATACTGAAGCGATCAGGGATTATGCAGCAAGTTATTTGATAAAGAATTGTCCGGAAGGATCAGATGCAGGATTATGCATGCTTCCCAATGAAAGCATACGGAATGAAATTGTAGATTTTGGGTTTGATGCCAAGAGAAGAGTTCTGGAGATAAAAGATGCTTACGAGCTGGCAGAAAAGAACAGTATCTATCTGGAAGGATTCCTTGGAAATAAACAGGGAGTTATAGGAGCACTGGCAGCTGTCGGTCTAAGAATATCAGGAAATGATGGAAGATATATCTGGCTAAAAGGAGTAAAGGAATTAAGGGAGCTTAAGGCTGATATATTTCTGGCATCTGAATTAAAGGAGTTACTATCCCTTGATTCTATAGCCACTTCTGATGATATACAAGCAACAGATAATGAAAGAATTCAGGGCAGTGATTGGATAAGACCGGTATTAAAAGATAATAAAACTATATTGTTAGTAGAAAAAACCAATAACAGCGATGATTATGAATGGAAGGTTGCAAGTAAAGACTTTGTCAGGAAGCACTCATAGCTCGGCACTGACAAAAATTCTGGAGATTTTACTGCTTCTTGGTGCAGGAATGATTGCGATTTTATTGCATGCAAGATTCAAAACTCCATATAACATTCCAGGGCATCATGGGATTGAATTCATGGCGATCTTTGTGCTGGCCCGTATGAGTTCAAATATGAAATTTGCAGGAACTATCTCAGCTATAGGTATAGGAAGTCTGTTGTTGTTTAATGTTTTTGGCTTCACCAATCCGTTAATGGGCTTTTACTATATGGTTCCAGGAATAACACTTGACATATTGTACAATGCATTCAAACGATTGAACTCTAAATTTTATCTGCTTGCTCTATTTTCAGGATTAGCCTATATGACTATTCCACTTGTAAAAACACTATTCTTTCTTAGCACAGGATATCCCTATCCATCATTAATAAAACATGCATATTATATTGTTCCTTTTATAGGATTCCTTGTTTTTGGTATGCTCGGCGGACTTGCCGGATATACTATTTTTAAAGGTATAACCATTGCTGGAAAAAAAAGAAATAAAATCTATAAATCTGTTTTGAAATGAGAATTCCAAAAATTCTCTTCCTCTTGTCGATAATAGTATTAGCGGTCATCGAAAATGCATGTAAAAAAAATACTGAGGAAGGATATAAACCCTCAATAATCCTTATTACCGAACAAGGATTCATTGCAAGTGATACTACAATTAAGGCAGGCGAGGATATGTCGTTCAAAATATTAGCTAATAAAGGAAGCAATAATATCTCTGAATTCTACATTGAGGTTATTTCAGATCATCCTGAAATATATTTTGATACCGGAGTAAACAGCCCTCACCTGGAATGGTCAGGAACATTTAAGAAAACATTTGCTGACAATGAGCAATGGAACTTTGTTGTTCGTGGCAGGTATGGTGCTTCAGAAACGACCTCAATAAATATTCGCCTTGATACCAATGGTAGTTTCGGCCAGGTCATAAGTTATCCTCATATCACTATAGGTGCTCAGAATAATACCAATATTCCAGGATTATACAGCTTGCAGGATTCAAGTCTTTATACTTTGGATCAGGCTAATATCAATGAGGAAATTCAAAAGAAAATTGAACTTGTCTACTATTTTCAAAGTGTTGACCTGAATGTGATCTCTTCACCAGGTGCGAATATCGAATCAGAAGTTTTTAATGATGCTATTAAAAACTGGACAAACAGAAATACTACACGCTTTATGCCTACAACACTTTCGGTTGATCAGTTTAACACTATAACAAATGACTCCATAATAATTGCTAATTACATTGAGGCTGATGGCAAAAGAAAAGCAAAACAATTGCAGGCTGATGATATATACTCTTTTAAAACTTACAATGATAAGCTTGGTGTTTTCTTTGTAAAAAATGTTTCAGGAAGCAACCAGGGAAGCATTGAGATTGAATTAAAGATCCAGAAATAATTAGCTATAAATGAGAAGATTAAAATTTTTAATCTTACTGTTATTAATAAGTTTTAGCTCGATAGCTCAGCATACAGTTAAAGGCAAGGTCATTGACATAAGAACTGGTGAAGGACTGGCTAAAGCAAATATTTTCCTGAATGAGTTAAATATAGGAACTGCAACTGATAAAGAAGGAGATTTTTTATTTAAAAATATACCGGAAGGAGAATTTAGCATTAGCATTAAATATATAGGATACAAACCTTCCATGGTAAGACTTGATACACGAAAACCTTATGACGAACTTCAGATAAAGCTAACTAAGGGTATATATGAGATAAACCCGATAACAGTAACTGCATCACAAAATACCGTAAAGGAATTTGATGTTCCGGGCCGCATGGCAATTATCGGCAGTGAAGAAATAAAAGATTATCCATCCGCCAATTCTGATGACATATTAAGAAGTGTTTCAGGAGTTTATGTAAACAGAAGCTGGGGAATTTTCTCAAAAAACACCAGTGTGACAATGCGCGGTTTAAACAGCAGTGCCAGATCGTTGATATTACTTGATGGAGTGCCTTTAAACAAAATGGCAGGAGGTTCTATTAACTGGAATCTGATCCAGGCTGATCAAATTGAAAAAATCGAAGTGGTAAAAGGCCCTAATTCAAGCATTTATGGAAACAATGCTATGGGTGGAGTCATTAATATCTTTTCCTATCGCCCAAAAAAATCATTCGAATTGGGTATAAAGGGAAGTTTTGCTTCTTATAATACATCCGGAGGACAGCTAAACCTGGGTACCAACAAAGTTAAAAATGGAAAAGGATTTTACGGAAATATAATACTGTTTGGTAGAAGTGGAGACGGATATGTTCTGGAAAAAGAAGAAACAAGAGATTCTACCGATGTTGAGGCATATCTTACCGAATATAATACACACGAGCTTGCAGGATATAGATTTAATCAGAACCATTCACTGGAACTCGAGCATTTCTATTATTACGGTAAGCATGGAAATGGAGGGCAGGTATATGAAACCGATGGAGGATATGACCTCTTCAGCACTCATGTGTTTATAATGAAATATAAAGGAATCCTAAGAAATGGGGAGCTGAATGCAAGGGTATTTTATCAGAATGAATATTACAAAAAGCAAAGTGAAAGCGTAAGCAGCAATAGTGGTAAATATAAACTATCAGAAACATTTTCTAGGAAAAATGATGAAGGCATCTGGTTATCTTATTCCTTTTCTGTTCCGGTTTTTAATAATATAACAATAGGGACAGACTTGAAAGAAGGTGATGTGGATGCTGATGAGATTTATAGAACGTCAACTGATCACATCAATTATTATGGGAACCTGGGATTTTATGGTGTATTCATCCAGGATGAGGTTAATTTATTCAAAGAATATCTTGTATTAACAGGTGGACTGCGATTTGACTATGCACGCTTCTTCAATGGGCATTTAAGCGTAATAAACCCTACTTCTGCCACAGGGTTTACCGAGGATATTCATGATAGTTTTACAGATAATAACTGGACACAAATCTTTCCTAAACTAACACTGCATTCGAAATTATCCAATAATTTGAATGCATATCTATCATATGGTACAGGATTTATGCCACCAAAATTAGATGACCTTTGTAAATCAGGCAAGATCTCCAAAGGATTTAAAATAGCTAACCCTAAGCTGACACCTGAAACATTAAGTAATTATGAGCTTGGAGTTACATGGACTGTTTTTGATAAAGTTATTGTAAAACCATCAATATACTATTCACTTGGGAAAAACTTCCTATACCTTGTAGGAACAGGAGATTCTCTTGATACAGGTGGGACGGATCTTAAACCTGTATATCAACGACAGAATATTAGCAAAGTTGGAATCACGGGTGCAGAAATAAGTGTTTCATATACGATACTTCCAAATGTTCTGTTTTCTGCAAATTATTCATATAACCAACCTGAAATTCTTAAATATTCAGCTTCTGGCGGAACCAATGCTGATCTGAAAGGAAAGACATTAAATGAAGTTCCTGAACACCAGGCATTTGCCTCTGTTTCCTGGAAAAATAAAATATTAAATGCCTATATGACATATAATTATATAGGAGAACAATGGTTTGATGATGCCAACACCATGCTTCTTGACAGATACCAATTACTTGACATTAAGGTATACAGAAATTTCCTGAAACAATTTACCGCAAGTTTAACAGTACAAAACCTCCTGGATAAAGAATTTATTGACAGGAAAGGATATTTGAATCCCGGACGTTTTATCCTTTTTGAAATTAAATGGAATTTATAATTAATCAATAACCAAAATCAAAAGATCATGAAACAACTTTTTACTTTTATTGCCTTGATAAGTGTCATGGGTTTATCAGCCCAAACTTTACTGGTAGAATGGACATTCCCGGATGGTTCTGCTGATGAATTTGCCGATAATGGAATCGCAGTTAACCTTGATAAAATAATATTTACCGAAGGGGGGACAAGCACAATACAGTATAAAAATGGTTTTGACACGAAAGCCGCACAGGCTACCGAATGGGATAATGGTATAAATATTAAAAGCTGGGTTATTTCTCTGGAAACAACTGGCTATGCAGACCTGAAGCTTAATTCAAAGCAACAATCCGGAGGGAATGAGCCAGGACCAAAAGACTGGAGACTTCAATACAGGATTAGTACAGGTGGAAGCTGGACTGATATTACAGGATCTGATTACATTGTGCAAAATGACTGGACAGTAGGAGAACTAACCGATATTGCACTGCCATCAACTTGCGATAATCAAACTCTTGTATTTATCCGATGGCTTGTAACAACAAATATTGCATCAGATACTACAGTTATATTAAGTACGGGAAAATCAAAAATTGATGATATCAGTATTTATGGAATACCTTCTCAATCTATTCAATCATTTGAAAATGATGAAATAGTGAAGATTTACCCAAATCCTGCTAATGATCATCTGTCAATATCCAATTCAGAAAATATCAGTTCTGTTAAAATTGTAAATCAATTTGGTGAGGAAGTGATAAATAAAGGATTATTAAATAATAAGATTGATGTCAGTGGCTTAGCTTCAGGTATATATTTTTTGATCCCTATTTCAGAAAATAAATATCTTAAGGCGATAAAGTTTGTGAAGAAATTTTAGCTATTCGCTTTTAGTAAATAGAAATAACTAAGTTTATAAACCTTTGCAAAACGAAATATTTTCTTTCAGATTTAGGCAAAATCCGATGAAAAACCGCAGTCCCGCTTAGGCGGGATGAGGATTTTGAAGAAGATTTTAACGACAAGCTGGAAGAAAAGATAAGTTTTGCAAAGGTTTTATCTTCTCAGTTCGAAATTCTCTCCAAGATAAACCTTACGAACATGTTCATCATCAGCAAGTTCCTGTGAAGTACCTGACTTTAAGATGGAGCCCTCAAATAAAAGGTAGGCACGATCAGTAATGTTCAGGGTTTCGTGTACATTATGATCGGTTATCAGTACACCAATATTTTTCTCTTTCAATGTTCCTACAATAGTTTGAATATCTTCCACTGCAATGGGGTCAACTCCGGCAAAGGGTTCATCTAAAAGGATAAAACTGGGGTTAACAGCCAAGGCCCTGGCAATCTCAGTTCTTCTTCTCTCTCCTCCGCTAAGCTGTATCCCAAAGCTCTTTCTAACATGTCCCAACCCAAATTCATTGATCAGCAATTCCAGTTGTTCTTTTTGTTCTGCTTTGGAGTAATTGGTAAATTCCAGGACAGCCTTAATATTATCTTCAACAGTAAGTTTTCTGAATATTGATGCTTCCTGGGCAAGATAACCGATACCTTTCTGTGCTCTTTTATACATAGGATATTCAGTAATATCCAGTTTATCGAGAAACACTTTTCCTGAGAAGGGTTTTATCAAACCCACTATCATATAAAACGATGTGGTCTTCCCTGCACCATTAGGGCCGAGGAGCCCAACAATCTCACCCTGGTTTACATGAAAAGAAACATCTTTCACAACGGTTCTGCGACCATATTTCTTAACAAGATTTTCTGTTTTTAATATCATAAATCAAAAATAATTAAAATGAGAACCAGAATGAAAAAAACAAGGCAAAATTATCTGACTGGTTGACATTTCTATGTGATAATCGCCATATAGCATCAACGCGAAATATCTTCAAAATATTTTCTATACCAACCCCGGCTTCATAATAAGGTGTTTCCAGGTCATGAAGTATTTCCGGAAACACTGAATAATTTCTATTTGCATCGGTAAGTGTTCCTATAACTCCTTTGCCATGTATAACAGTTCTCCATTTAAGTTTCCTCATTAAAGGGATATGGTTTAGTAATAATCCATCAAAATGATGTGTATAATACAGACCAATATAAGCATCACCTACAAATTCGTAATAGTCCATGAGGTTATAAGCATATTCATCAAAAAGGAAGGTTTCGTTACCCGGCATCAGCTTAAGCAGAGGATAAGGGAGTGTCCCCCATATCTTTCCAGCATCAATAATGTATTTTGACCAACCCAGGGATGCAATGTTAAACCATTGACGAATGCCTAATTTTAATCTATGATATTCAAATTCGCTACCTAAAAATCCTGGAAAACCATATGCATAGTCAACTTCAAGAACAGGGTATTTTGTTCCCAGGCTTATACGGTCAAATTCTCCCATAACATATCTTTCTTTATAGGCAAAGCGTGTATAAATCTGAATTTCAGCAGTTGAAAGGGAACTTTCCACATTTTGGGTCGAACCTTCATTGATCTCAAAAGTATTATCACCAACAGGAAATAGTACAGAATGCTTGAAACTGAATTTATTCGAGAAGCCTGTAAACCATTCATGTTCATAAAAACCGTTTGTTTCCTGAACCATCGACAACTTGGTAGAAGGGCTCCTCCTAAAAAATGAAGAGAAAAGGTTGTCATCAGCAAAAGCATTCTGGCTGGCACCCAGTTGTTCCATATCAAATTTATAATGACCACCAAATCCTCTCCTGGGATTTTTTGAAGTTAAATATATAAAGCCTAATTCATACTTAATCTTTTGGTCTTTTGTACCATAGGCAATATGACCGTTAAGCATAAGATTGGTACTGAATTTATTACTTGTTTGTCCACCAAACCTGAACCTTGCCCCTTCTATATCATTAAAACTAAATAGTTTATAATATGGCCCTATTTCGAACTCCCCCCATTTAAGATGTCCATTGAACATCATATAAAAGAAATCCATGTAGGTTCTGAAAATTGGAAGGTTCTTAATAGAATCAACCATTTCATAAATACCTTCTTCTTTTTCACCAAGCTCTTCATGTCTGGCCACTTCCCAAAATTTGTCGGTCTTAATTCTGGCTTCATCATCTATAATAACATCAACAGGTTTATTATAAAGTTCTTTTTCTTTTGGTTCATTAAATATGTAATCCTTATACATTGTGGTTTTATGTCCGAAGAATCCAACTACCGATTTAGATTTTTCAATAAGGTTAAAATCAACAACTATATAATCACGGTACAGCATCCAGTAAATATCATTAACAAGATTATAATCCTGTCGCAAAGCCAGTGCATTAACGAAGTTTAAGTTAGCATCTTCAGCCATTTTCATTTCTACACTTTTCACAGCAAAGGATGTATCATGAATCCACATGTCGCCTGTAAAAGTAAGTTCCTGTTTTCTTCTGGGTTTAAACACAATATGATAACACCACTGGTTTCTCAAAAAGGCACTGTCAATCAGGTAATATTTGTAATAGCCCAGTCCAAAATTTGCTATTGGGCTAACAAAATTCTTTTCAAAAAGGCCAATATAATTCTCATAAATATTTACATTCTGATAAAGGTCTCCCAGGAATTGCGTGATACTTTCATTCTCCAATCCTGATACTTTGGAAGCTTTAATTATTTCAACATCACCCCTAGGATCTGTCGAATAATAATAATCTGATAATGTTTCAGTAATAAAAGCCGGCAGGTATGCTTTTCCATTTACGGTAGATGTATCCATATAATCGAATACAAAATCAAATGGTTCCAATACTTTTCTTTTCTTCAGCTTTTCAGAAATATTATTAGCATCAAACTGAATTTTTGTATAAACCTCATATTGATAGGCATCAAATTCCTTTTTGTTATTATTCTCTTTATTAGCAATAATTTTTTTAAGTAAAACTTCAGCAGGATTCTCTCCTGGGAGGATCTCTACTGCTCTAAGAGTAACATTATCCGGTTGAAGCTCAAATAACAATTCCTGAAAAACATTTTTATTGATTTTTCTTTTTTGAGAAATATAACCGATAAACGATACAATAAGAGTATCTGAAGGGGTTTTGGTTTCAATTGCAAATTCACCATTAAATCCTGAAGTAACACCTATAGTTTTTCCCTGGAAATAAACATTAGCAAAAGGAATGGGCTCTCCTGATATTGCATCTTTAACAACACCCATAATTTTAGTCTTTTGTCCAAATGAGGATGCTGAAAAAAATATCGGTATAAAGAAAACAAATAAGATCTGGTAAAATCGCATCATTCTTAAGCTTAATTTTTCAGGAATTATGCTTATAAAATACCTTCTTTCAATATATCATGCAGATGTATTACACCCACATATTTATCATTTTTAACAACTGCAAGTTGAGTTATATTATTATTCCTCATCAAATCAAGGGCATTAACAACAAGGCTGTCCTGATCAATTGTTTTTGGATTTACTGACATAATATCTTTTGCCTTTAGTCCTGAAAAATCATCTTTGGTCTCAAGCATGCGTCTCAAATCGCCATCAGTAATAATTCCTGCAATAGTATCATTATCAATAACTAGAGCTGCTCCAAGTCTTTTAGAGGATATTTCAAGTATAACAGACTTTATATCATCATTCAACTCAACCTGTGGAACCTCATTACGTTTATAGATATCAGATACTTTCAAATACAGTTTTTTCCCGAGTGCCCCACCAGGATGAAATTTCGCAAAATCTTCAGGGCTAAACCCTCTGAGTTCCAAAAGTGCTACTGCCATAGCATCACCCATAACAAGTTGTGCTGTAGTAGATGAAGTTGGAGCCAGGTTATAAGGACAAGCTTCTGTTTCTACTGTGGTATCAATAATATAATCTGATTGTTCTGCAAGATATGAATTCAGATTTCCTACCATTCCAATTAATGTATTTCCTCTTTGCTTTAAAAGAGGGACCAGTATCTTAATTTCAGGAGTTTCTCCACTCTTTGAAATACAAATAATTATATCCTCATCCCTGATTATCCCAAGATCACCATGTATAGCATCGGCAGCATGCATGAAAATGGATGGTGTTCCTGTAGAATTCAAAGTAGAGACAATTTTATTGGCAATATTGGCGCTCTTGCCAATTCCGGTAATTATTACTCTTCCTTTCGAATTGTAAATCAACTCAATACATTCAGCAAAGCTGTCATCAACACTTTCCTGAAGTTTTCTAACAACTTCATACTCTTTTCGAATAGTTTCAAGAGCAATTCTTTTTATTTTTTTTAAAGTCAAACATTTCATTCACATGATTTTTCTACCAT
>CAZDWF010000043.1:13189-25899 GCA_964508895.1 uncultured Bacteroidales bacterium | reverse complement strand
ATATTTTCCTGTAACTTTAGTAATTACTTTTATACAATAGCTGAAAAGATTCTTGAAGATAACCAGCTTGATTATGAAATTCTTAAGCCTTTAATACAGGAAACCGCCATCAAAGCTCTTGGGCGTTCTCCTTCTCAGGTACAAACAGGTCCGGCGAAAAGAAAAGACCACAGAATAATAATGGAGCATTTAAAGATTCTTGATAAATATCCTGATTATAAAAAAATTTATAAATTAATTTCGCAGAATATTCAGGATCATTACAATAAATAATATGGTAAACTATAAACAACTACTAAAAGAGGTTAATACTTTTATTTTCGATTATGATGGTGTGCTAACCGATGGAACAGTCTTTCTTACTGACCATGGAGAGCCACTCAGAACTGCCAATGTGAAGGATGGATATGCCTTGCAACTTGCAGTGAAAAATGGATATAGGGTTGTAATTATCACCGGCGGGAAATCCATGTCGATATTTAATCGTTTCAAAACATTAAATATTACAGATATTTTCCTGGGAATTGAAAATAAGCTGGAAGTATTTAACAAGTTTATTCTTGATAATAAAATCAATCCTGAGAATGTACTTTATATGGGTGATGATATTCCTGATTATCATATTATGAAAGAAGTAGGAATTCCTGCTTGCCCTGCCAATGCTTCAGAAGAAATTAAAACCATCAGCAAATATATTTCCCATTATAAGGGAGGTGAAGGCTGTGCAAGGGACGTAATTGAACAGGTTATGAAAATACAGGGTAAATGGATGAATGATGATGCATACCATTGGTAAAAAAATTAAAGCATATCTTTCCTTATTCAGGATTGTAAATATTCTTATCATTATTCTTACACAGATTCTGGTGAGATATTGCATTATTGAGAACTTTTATTCATACCATGGTATTAACCCTCAACTCAGTATTAATAATTTCCTGTTACTTCTCATTGCAACTATTTTAATTGCAGCTGCAGGTTATATAATTAATGATATCTATGATATTGATATCGACCGTATTAATAAGCGAAATAATGTTGTTAAAAATACTGTGCCTATTTCTGTGGCATGGATACTTTATTATGTGTTGAATATTGCTGCCGTTATTATGGGATTTATCCTGGCATCAAAGCTTGGTGCCTATCAACTTGGTTTTATTTTTCCTGTAATAGCAGGATTATTATACTTCTACACTACAAGATATAAAGGAATGCTTTTCTGGGGAAATTTTATAATTGCATTTCTTTCTGCATTTGTTCTTCTCGTTGTTTGGTTGTTCGAATATATGTCTATCAGGAATAATCCTGATGCCTATGTTGCTGTTTTTAAGATCATTCCGGTAATTAACATCTATATATGGGGATATGCCCTCTTTGCATTCCTAAGCACTATACTAAGAGAATGGGCTAAAGATATTCAGGATATTCCGGGAGATAAACGCTATGGATGCCAGACGTTACCGATAGCAATCGGAATTGATCGCACAAAAACATTAATGATCATTATCAACATTCTGATAATTGTATTACTGGCCTTTTTCCAGTATTATTTGTTCTCCAGAGAATACTATTTTACATTTATTTATATACTCATAGTTGTTCAAATTTTACTGTTATATAGCCTTTTAAAAATAATCAGGATGAAATCAGAGAAAGATTATGATCTTATTGGCCGACTGGCAAAACTGATTATGCTGGCCGGGGTTCTGTCTATGGAATTACTTTATATTGATAATTAATATGTTGTTGCAGGATAAACTGAAAGATAAAAAGATAATACTGGGATCAAAATCACCAAGGAGACAATTCCTGCTTAAACAATTGGGGATTGACTTTGAAATTGCCTCAAAAGATGTTAATGAAGTGTATCCTGAAAATAAAAGTAAAGAAGAAATAGCAGTTTATTTAGCTGAACTGAAAGCAAATGCTTTTATCAATGAATTATATGATAATACACTGATCATTACTGCAGATACAATTGTTTGGCAGGATGAGAAAATGTTGGGAAAACCTGCTGACAGGATGGATGCGATCGATACACTTAAATTGCTATCAGGAAGGTCCCATGAAGTAGTTACTGGTGTATGTTTGTTATCCAAAGCAAAGAAACATTCATTCTTTGTTACTACCCGGGTATTTTTCAGCGAGCTTAGCGATGAGGAAATAGAGTATTATGTTGATCATTACCAACCCTACGATAAAGCCGGATCTTATGGTATACAGGAATGGATAGGATATATTGGTATAGACCGTATTGAAGGTTCGTTTTATAATGTAGTGGGTTTGCCGGTAAAAGCTTTGTATGATGAGCTACTTAGCTTTTAGTTCATAGTTCGTAGTTTAAAGAAATATTTGATTTCAAGTTTTTTATACCCACCCCAACCCCTCCCTACTTGTAGGGAGGGGCGAAGGGGTGGGTAACATGAATTTTTCTACCTTTGCAAAAACTGAAACTAAACAATGAATAAACCATTAATCTTCGTTACCAACGATGATGGATATGATGCCAAAGGCATAGAGTTTCTGACCAAGGTTATGCGAAAACTTGGAGATGTGAAGGTAGTGGCACCCGAGAATCCCATGTCAGGAACAGGTCATGCCGTTACAGGAAGAGAACCAATCAGGTTAAGAAAAATATTTTCAGAGAATGCTTATGAGAAATTTGCCTGTTCCGGAACTCCTGTAGATTGTGTAAAGCTTGGAGAACAAATGGTTTTAGGCAGGAAACCGGATCTTATGGTCTCCGGGATCAACCATGGATCCAATGCGGCGATAAATATCCTTTATTCAGGTACTATGGCTGCGGCTATTGAAAGCACAATAGGTGGTGTTCCTTCTATAGGGTTTTCTTTATTGAACTACAGTCGTGATGCCAACTTTAAGCATTGTGAAAAATATATTAAAGCAATTGCTCAAAAAGTAATGGAAAACGGATTGCCACAAGATACCTGCCTGAATGTTAACCTGCCGAATATTCCTGAAGAAAAGATCAGAGGAATTAAAATCTGCCGTCAGGCAAGATCAAGATGGATAGAAGACTATGAGAAAAGAACAGATCCTGCAAAAAAGGAATATTTCTGGTTAAAAGGTAATTTCGAATTGCTCGAAGATGACCCGGAGACAGATGAATGGGCTTTAAAGAATAATTATATTTCTATTGTGCCTATTCATTTCGATATGACCGCTCACCATAATATTAAAGCAATAAAAGACTGGAACCTGGATGCTTAAAAGAAATTCAATCTGGCTCGGTATTGCAATAGGAATATTGCTTCCCTTTATTCTCTATGCTCTGTTTTTTTATTCTGCCGTATTATTAAATATTTTTAATGCGGATCAATTGAATTCATATGTTATATTGATTGAACTGATAAGTATTGCATTAAATATGATCCCTATGCGTTATTATTTCATAAATTTAAAATGTGATAAAACAGGAAAAGGGATTTTACTTATTACTTTTGTATTAATTATTTTGTTTTTTGCTATTAGGATTTAGATGAAGTATTATATAATATCAGGTGAAGCATCAGGAGATCTTCATGCATCAAATTTGATGAAGGAGATAAATAAAAAAGATAAGCAGGCAGATTTTCGATGCTGGGGCGGTGAATTGATGCAGGAGCAAGGAGGAAAGCTGGTTAAGCATTATAAAGACCTGGCTTTTATGGGATTTCTGGAAGTGTTATTGAATATCAGAACCATAATCAGGAATATTCGATTCTGTAAACAAGATCTGTTGGAATATAATCCTGATGTTTTAATACTTGTTGATTATCCCGGATTTAATCTGAGAATAGCAGAATTTGCTCATAAAAAGGGTATAAAAGTTTTTTATTACATTTCCCCACAGATATGGGCATGGAAAAAATCCAGGGTCCATAAGATCAAAAAAACTGTCGACAGGATGTTTGTGATACTGCCTTTTGAAGAAGGTTTTTATAATAAATATAATTATAAGGTTGATTTTGTGGGACATCCTTTGCTGGATGCCCTGGAAGATGAGAAATCAAATCCGGATATAAATAAGTTCATAGGGAAGAACAAACTCGATGATAAGCCAATTATAGCACTATTGCCCGGAAGTCGCAAACAGGAAATTAAGGTAATGCTGAAGATAATGCTGGATGTAATTGATGAGTTTCAGGATTATCAGTTTGTTATTGGCGCTGCCCCTTCAATACCGGAAGAATTTTATATAGAAATAATTGCAGACCATAAAGTTAAGATCGTATACCAACAACTTCATGATCTGCTGCTTAGTGCTAAAGCTGCACTGGTAACTTCAGGAACTGCAACACTTGAGACTGCACTTATGGGAATTCCTGAGGTAGTTTGTTATAAAGGAAATTTTATCTCATATTTGATAGCCCGAAGAATTGTGGACATAAAATTTATCTCACTGGTAAACTTGATAATGGACAGAGAAGTTGTTAAAGAGCTTATCCAGAAAGATCTTAATGCGAATAATCTTAAAAAGGAATTAAGCCTTATTCTCAATGATAATGAAAACAGAGAGAGGATGCTCAAGGATTTCAAAGAATTAAGGCAGAAACTTGGTGGTGCCGGTGCTTCTGAAAAAGCAGCAGGATTGATTTATAATTGTCTTATTAATAAGGTGTTGTGAAATCTTATTTACCAACACATTTAAATATATTATTATGTCCAAGATTGCACTAATAACAGGAATAACGGGTCAGGATGGCTCTTATCTTGCAGAATTCTTGATAAATAAAGGTTATATAGTACATGGTATTAAAAGGAGAAGTTCACTGTTTAATACCGAGAGGATCGATCATCTTTTCCAGGATCCGCACAAAGAAGACATAAATTTAATACTGCATTTCGGAGATATGACTGATTCGCCTAATCTTATCCGTATTATTCAGGAAACACAGCCGGATGAGATCTATAATCTTGCAGCACAGTCTCATGTAAAAGTTAGCTTCGAAACACCGGAGTATACTGCAAATTCAGATGCTTTAGGCGCATTGAGAATATTAGAGGCAATCAAACTATTGGGCCTGACAAAAAAGACAAGGTTTTACCAGGCAAGCACCTCTGAACTTTATGGGTTGGTACAGGAGGTTCCTCAAACGGAAAAGACACCTTTTTATCCACGTTCACCCTATGCTGCGGCAAAGCTATATGCTTACTGGATAACGATAAACTACCGTGAAGCCTATGGTATTCATGCAAGCAATGGAATTTTGTTTAACCATGAATCTCCTATGAGAGGAGAGACATTTGTAACTCGTAAGATAACAAGGGCAGCAGCCAGGATAGCATTGGGAATGCAGGATAAAATGTATTTAGGTAATTTATCTGCCAAACGTGACTGGGGTCATGCAAAAGACTTCGTTGAAGCTATGTGGTTAATGATGCAGCAGGAAAAAGCTGATGATTTTGTAATAGCAACAGGAATCACTACCGAAGTCAGGGAATTTGTCAGGATGGCATTTGCTGAACTGGGTATTGAAATAGAATTCACAGGAGAAGCTGAAAAGGAGGTTGGAAAGATTAAAAAAGTGCATAATAATAAGTTTGATCTTAAAACAGGCACAGTTGTAATTTCTGTTGACCCACTTTATTTTCGACCTACTGAAGTTGAACTGTTGATCGGAGACCCGTCCAAGGCCAAAGAGAAACTTGGCTGGGAACCAAAGTACAGCCTTTCTGAACTTATTAAGGAAATGGTTCATTCCGATCTTGAATTAATGAAAAAAGAAAAACATATTAAAGAAGGTGGATACAAAACACTTAATTATTTTGAATAATGGATAAAGATTCCAAAATTTATATTGCCGGAAATACAGGTATGGTTGGAAGTGCTATTCTTAGAAACTTGCAGAAAAAGGGCTATAATAATTTTGTTTTCTCACCATGGCCTGAATATGACCTGAATAATCAGGCTCAAACAGAAGCTTTCTTTGAGAAGGAAAAACCTGAATATGTTATTAATGCTGCAGCCAAAGTGGGCGGAATAGTTGCTAACAATACATATCGTGCCCAGTTTATATACGAAAACCTGATGATGCAGAATAATATTATACATTCTGCATATAAACATGATGTTAAGAAGCTTTTATTCTTAGGCAGTTCATGTATATATCCCAAAGAAGCACCACAACCCCTGAAAGAAGAATATTTGCTGTCAGGGCCACTGGAAAATACCAACGAACCTTATGCACTTGCTAAAATTGCCGGCATTAAAATGTGTGAGAACTATTTTCAACAATACGGATGTAATTATATTTCGGTAATGCCAACTAACCTTTATGGACCAAATGATAATTATGACCTGGAAAAATCTCATGTTCTCCCTGCATTGATCAGAAAACTTCATCTTGGAAAATGCCTGGAAAACAATGATTGGGATGCAATAAGAAAAGACCTTGATAAACGACCTGTTGAAGGTATTACAGGCAAGCATAATAAAGAAGAAATTTTGTCTGTTTTAAAAAAATTCGGAATTGAATACACAGATTCTAATCCCCTAACCTCCCAGCCCCTTAATCCCTCGGTAATAGTAAGCCTTTGGGGTACTGGCCAGGTATACAGAGAGTTTTTATATGTTGATGATATGGCTGATGCAGGAATTCATATTATGGAAAACATGGATGCTGATAATCTGTATAATAAACTTGAACAAACACATATAAATATAGGAAGCGGGAAGGATTTAACTATAAAAGAACTTTCTGAAATTATAAAAGCAATAGTAAATTATAAAGGTCAGATCTATTGGGACCATTCAAAGCCAGATGGTACGATCAAAAAACAGTTAGACGTTAGTTTGCTTAATAGTATTGGGTGGAAGGCAAAAATATCATTAGTTGATGGTATTAAAAGTGTTTATCAAAACTACACAATTTAACATTTCACTATCAAGCTCTCTTTGTGCTAATTATCAGTCATTTCCTGAGAAATATTTAGCGGATTGTAATTTTATTCATTCAATAAAGGAACTTTTCTGCCGGGGATTTATAAAGTAAAAAAGTATAATCCATATGCAGTTTTTCGGACAGGTTCCTTTTTTAAGATTGCTGTTGGCATTTTTAGCAGGATTGATTACAGCATATCATGCTCTGATCGATATTGATATTCCTGTATGGAGTTTTTTGTGCATGACAATTGTGGTTTTACTTATTCATAGAATATTTCATGTTTCCTATAAATTCAGATGGATTAGCGGATGTATTATTTGCATTTACCTGTTTGCTTTCGGGTATTTCTGGATAAATGAAAGAAAATCCTCAACTAAAGATCTGAAAAATATTTATGAGCAGGAGAAATGCATAATTTTTAAAGTAAATGATAAACCCGTTTTTAAAGGAAATTTTATAAAGTTTAAAGCTATAATTAGTTTTATTGATGATTCTATGGGCTTTGTAAGCCATGATAATAAAATCCTTGTATATATAGAGAACGACTCCTCAGAGAATATCTGTTATGGTGATGAGATTATTTGCAATGGCAGAATTGATGAGATACAAGCGCCCCAAAATCCAGGGGAATTTGATTACAGAAAGTTCACATTAAATCAGGGTATTTCAGGACAAATTTGGCTGAGGTCGCCATCCTGGGAAATTATGAATAAGAACAAAGATGAAAATATATTATCGAGGGTCTTTGCATTGTCAGAATATCTGAACGGAAAACTCTCAAAAGTATTCCATGATAAAGATGATCTAAGTGTTGCACGGGCAATGCTTACGGGAGATAATAGCAATTTTGATATGGAGCTGCGAAGAAAATACAGTGGAGTAGGAGCAATGCATATCCTTTGTGTGAGCGGGTTGCATGTAGGTATTATCTTTTTATTGTTGAACTCCTTGTTTGGCTTTTTAAACAAAACGAAAATAAGCAGATGGATAAAATCCTTTATCCTGCTAATTTGTATATGGATCTATGCTCTTATCACAGGGCTTTCACCATCTGTTTTACGAGCCAGTACGATGTTTACTTTCATTATTCTTGGAATGGTTATCCAGGAAAAACCAAATATTTATAACTCATTGTTTGCTTCAGCTTTTTTATTGCTTCTTATTGACCCATTTATTCTCACGTCAGTTGGTTTCCAGTTATCTTACCTGGCTGTTATTGCAATAGTAGCAATACAACCACTATTGTATAATCTGTTTGTTTCAAAGTACTATTTGATTGATAAGGCCTGGGCTATAATTACGGTTTCCATTGCAGCTCAAATTGGAACAGCACCACTGGCGATAATGTATTTCCACCAGTTTCCAAATTATTTCATTTTAACGAATCTGTTGGTTATTCCGTTGTCTGCTTTAATCCTTTATGCAGGCTTTGGATATTTAGTTCTTTCAGGATGGAATATCTTATGTTATTTCCCGGGGAAAGTATTATTGTATTCTATTAAATTGCTAAACTATTCAACCGGATTAGTTTATAGCTTGCCCAACCCGGTTTCTGAAAACCTTTCTTTATTACCGGAACAAGGGATACTGATTTATCCGGCAATGATATCCTTATTGTTCTTTATTTATTTCAAGAAGAAACAACATCTGTTTGTATTGATCATTCAAATTGTTTTTCTTATGGGATTGACCACTTCAAGGAAATGGCAGGCATTAAACAGGAAAGAAATTATTGAATACACTATTAAAGGGCATACTGCGGTGGATTTTATCTCAGGCTATGATCATGTGTTTATTGGAGATACTGCTCTGTTGAAAGATGATAAAAAACTGGATTATCACATTAAAGGTAATTGGGTTAAACTGCAGCTAAACGAGGCTCAAATTAATAGTATTCAGTAGTCTGGGATATTTATGTTTCTAAAAAAAATCAGCTTATTAATTTATTACTTTTGTATCAAAGTAATAAGGCGAAGGTATGGCTGGAAATGAAAATGGTGCAAAGAATCATCTAAAAAGTTTTTTTAATAATACAGCCAGGAAACGAGATGTATGGAAAAAAAGAAACCGCTTTTATCACAAAACCCTTGAAAAGCATTTTTCATTTGTCATTCCGGAGGGTTCTACTGTATTGGAATTGGGTTGTGGAACAGGAGACCTGCTCAATTCCGTAAAACCCGGAAAAGGTGTAGGTGTGGATTTTTCTGAGAATATGATAAAGATTGCCAGGGAGAAATATCCTGATCTGGAATTTGTGCTTGCTGATGCCATGGAATTCAAATCGGATACTAAATTTGACTATATAATTTTATCAGATCTGCTAACTTCCCTCTGGGATATACAGTCTGTATTGCATAATATCAAAGGTTTAATTACTCCCAGGACAAAACTTGTAATTTCAACTTATAATTTTGTATGGGAACCTTTATTGATATTAGGTGAGTTCTTAAGGATAAAAGCAAAGCAACCTTTGCAAAACTGGCTTTCAGTTAAGGATATTGAGAACCTGCTAAATCTTGTAGGCTTTGAAAAGATCAAAGTAGAGAGGAAGTTACTGTTTCCTAAGTATATCCCAATAATCAATTTTATTTTCAACAAATTCCTGGCTAATTTGCCTGTCATAAATCATTTAGGCCTGATTAACCTGATCACTGCCCGTCCTGTCGAGGAATCAGACAAGCAATATTCAATTTCCATAATAATTCCTGCAAGAAATGAGGAAGGAAATATTGAGAATGCTATTTTGCGAACTCCTGAGTTTGGATCTCACCAGGAGTTTATTTTTATTGAAGGGAATTCTCAGGATAATACTTATGAAGAAATGCTAAGGGTGCAGAAAGCATATCCTGATAAAGATATAAAAGTAATGCAGCAGACAGGAAGAAATAAGGGGAATGCCGTTAGAGAAGCATTTGATGCTGCCACAAGTGATATTCTGATGATCCTTGATGCCGACCTTACAACACCCCCTGAAGATATGGATAAATTCTATAATGCACTGGCTCAAAATAAAGGAGAGTTTATCAATGGATGCAGATTGGTTTATCCAATGGAAAAGGAAGCGATGCGTTTTCTGAACCTGATGGGAAATAAGTTTTTTGGATGGTTTTTTTCATATTTGTTAGGACAAAGACTAAAGGATACACTTTGTGGAACCAAGGTATTATTTAAAAAGGATTACGAACTCATAAAACAAAACAGAAGCTATTTTGGTGATTTTGATCCTTTCGGCGACTTTGACCTGATCTTTGGTGCTGCAAAATTAAATTTGAAGATAACTGAAGTTGTTGTAAGATACAGAAGTCGTGAATATGGCTCAACACAGATAAGCAGATTTAGCCAGGGATGGTTATTAATCAAAATGAGTTTGTTTGCTGCCAGGAAGATAAAATTTATTGATTAGTTTTTTTTTCATGATAGCAACATATGTAAATAAAAAAACCTATTTGTATATCATTCCTATAATTATTGTTTTATGGGGTGTTTTTATCAATCATTATAGTGGCCCATTCTATTTAAGCAGGATTGATCCCGAATTTCCATATTTATTAAATGGCCTTAATGCAGCTTTTCCTGAATTTAACAGGATCGGACATATTGATCATCCGGGAACACCTTTTCAACTACTTACAGGAATATTTATTCGGTTATTCTACTGGGTAAGCGGGAAAGGAAATATTGTAGAAAGTGTGATCTCAAATCCTGAAATATACCTTTCATGGTCCTCTTATATGCTTTCAATTATAACCGCAATTGTCATCTTTATATTGGGGAAAATTGTATATAATAATTCAGGAAGATTAGGTGAAAGTCTTATTTTGCAGTCTTCTTTGTTCCTGAATATTGTTCTGATAGAAATTTTCCCAAGGTATAATCCGGATAGGGCATTGATTATTTATACCCTTGTTTTTGTGATCATATGCTATAAATTCCTTTACAAAGAAAAATTTACATCCCGGAAGATGGCTTTGTATTCCGGAATTATTATGGGATTGGGTTTTATCACCAAGATAAGTTATTTCCCATTGTTAATTATTCCTTTTATTCTTATCAGTGGTTATAAAAATCGCCTGATATATATTGGAACTTTTATAGTTGTTTCTTTTATCCTATTAATACCTGTATTAAACCGTATTGATGACATGTACCAGTTTATTTTTGGAATGGCTACTCACGATGGATTATATGGAAAAGGAAATGAACAAATAGTTAACCTTGATACTTTTGTAAGAAACCTTTACCTGATTTTCAGGCTTAATATTAGTTTCTGTGTAATATTATTTACATCATTGGTGACATTTATTGTTTTATTAATTAAACCTAAACTTAGAGCACATAACAAAAAGGAGTATCTTTTATACATTGCGTTTCTGCTAGCCACTTTAATCAGTATTATATTGGTTTCCAAACATTTCAAAAACTATTATCTGGCTCCGGTTATTTCATTGTCCGGTTTGATGTTTTATGTTTTTTGGAAACTAAACGAAAAGAAAAAGTATGTCAAATTAATCCTGAGCATTACATTGCTTATTTTAATAGCTATTCCTGTATATAGCTTCATCAGGAAAATCCCAATTGGAATTAATAATAAGAAAGCAAATGAAGTTTCAAGATTTTTTGTAAAGAATCATATCTCCTCCGATTCTTACATTCTTATTGAACCAAGCTGGCAATCAGCACCATTTATAGAAAATGGCTTGGTATACGGTAATAGTTATGTTCGTCATAAGCATAGTTATTATAAGGAATATAAAAAAATATACCCTAATGTTATAACTTATGAAGGAAGGGATATTCCTTTGAAGTATTTCAGAATGATCGATGTTGAGACAGAATCTATATTAAAAAGTGGGTTGGACATTTATATTTATTCCTCTCCCTATCGAAATACTGGTGAAGTATTGGATTATTTGAATAAACAGGCATATAAAGCTGGAATCAAACTAAATATTGATACTGTTTTCTCGAATGATTATAATGAAGATGTTTTTATAAAAGTTGGCAATGCAAGCAATTGGAGAATTGTAAACAGTCAAAACTGTGGTTTTGAAAAGTATGATAATAATTCACTTTTAACTGATGATGAATTGACCTCTGTTCAAGGAAATTACGTGCTTAATCAGCTTGATGTTTATGATGGATTGAATTCTATTGTTCTTGATAGTATTTATTGGTTTGGCCCCAAGATCAAACTTTACAATGTGGTAAAAGGGGATTATTTGGAGGCGGAGATTAAGTTAAAAACAAAAGAAGATAATGATGAATGGTCGCTTGGAATCAGCTCCACAAAGCCATATCTTGATGATTTGTATTATTTACAGAGAAAGTCGGTAGGGTATATTAATGATAAATGGCAAATTGTACGTTTAGCATTGACTATTCCCATACAGCCTGCTGACAGTGTTTTAGATGTTTTCTTTCAAAACAAGGGAAATGGAAAAGTATATCTTGATGATTTTGAAGTGAGGCATTATACTGATAGATAGAGTAGCAGTAAAAATTTTCAAATAGAAAAAAATTTTGCAAAATTTGAAAATTGCAGTATCTTTGCAGTCGCTTTTAGCGGAAAAAGTTCAAATACATGGTGTGGTAGTTCAGTTTGGTTAGAATATCGGCCTGTCACGCCGAGGGTCGCGGGTTCGAGTCCCGTCCACACCGCCACTTTATCAAGGAGAAAGGTTCAGGCTTTTCTCCTTTTTTTGTGGGAATATCGGCCTGTCATCTCGCCTTTGGCGAGACGGGTTCGAGTCTTCTCGTAGCCAACAAGACCACTTTATCAAGGAGAAAGGTTCAGGCTTTTCTCCTTTTTTTGTGGGAATATCG
>CAZDWF010000043.1:0-13089 GCA_964508895.1 uncultured Bacteroidales bacterium | reverse complement strand
TAGCCAACAAGACCACTTTATCAAGGAGAAAGGTTCAGGCTTTTCTCCTTTTTTTTATTATAAATTGTGTGCTAAAACTAAATGTTAAGGCGCAAACGTTCAATTTGAAGGAGTTCCTTCCTCCCTCATCTATGACGAGGTCGTCAGGATGACTGGTAGGTTTTACAGGCTTTTTACTATATTATTCAGGAAGTTAAAATGAGGATTTGTTGAACTTATTAGTGCATCTTTTTTCTCTCTTCGCCAGCCTTTGATCTCTTTCTCTCTTTTTATAGCACGATTGATACTTCTATGTTCTTCAAAATATATAAGGTAATGGCAATTATAGATTTTAGTAAAGCCGTAAATTAGTCCATTTTCATGTTCATGAACTCGTCTTATCAGTGAATTTGTAACACCAACATAAAGCACGTTCTTATACTTATTGGTCATCATATAAACGTAATATTTTTGATTTGGGCGCATAAAGATTAAGGTTAATTACTTCTACCGGCCATCCCAAGGAGTGAGCCAAAGGCGAACGACGAGGGACCTTCCTGCTATTTATAATTAGATGGCAGGTACATCACTATCATCTTTTAATACTTAATACCAAATACATTAAAATGTTCCCATAGTTTTTCATTTTTTTTATTATAAATTGTGGATCAACGATAAAACTTTGGCGCAAACGTTCAACTAGTAATTTTCAATTTATAATTTATTGGATTTAATAATCTTTTAAAAAAACCTGATAGAGGTCCTTCTCCGCTTTCAGCGGATCAGGATGAATGGTAGATATTATGGACCTTCCTGTCATTTGTAACAAGATAGAAGGTACCTCACTATCATCATTAAAAACGAAAATAGATGAATGGATTGAACCCTGAAGAGGTAATAGATGCTATACAAATTATCAGGAACACAATTGAAAATGCAACCATCAGGTAGATTGCATAATTCTTTTGCTTTTCAGCCAGCATTTTTTCCTGCCATTTCTCAATGCCTGGTATTACTCCAAAGAAAGCGAAAAAGGTTGCTATTGCTAATATTGAGAAGAACTTGGTGTCAAGAAATATATTTGATTCATTTCCTGAGAATGTAAACATCCTTATTATATAATGCCATGCATAGGTAATGTCTTCAGCCCTGAAGAAAACCCAACCAATAAGTACAATAAAATAGGTGATAATTATACTGGGGATCTTTCCAATAGCTTTATAAAACTTCAGAAGAAATAACCTGTCTGCAATTAAAAAGAATCCATGAAAGATCCCCAGTATAATTATCACCTATTTTATTGTACTTATTGGTCATCATATAAACGTAATATTTTTGATTTGGGCGCATAAAGATTAAGGTTAATTACTTCTACCGGCCATCCCAAGGAGTGAGCCAAAGGCGAACGACGAGGGACCTTCCTGCTATTTATAATTAGATGGCAGGTACATCACTATCATCTTTTAATACTTAATACCAAATACATTAAAATGTTCCCATAGTTTTTCATTTTTTTTATTATAAATTGTGGATCAACGATAAAACTTTGGCGCAAACGTTCAACTAGTAATTTTCAATTTATAATTTATTGGATTTAATAATCTTTTAAAAAAACCTGATAGAGGTCCTTCTCCGCTTTCAGCGGATCAGGATGAATGGTAGATATTATGGACCTTCCTGTCATTTGTAACAAGATAGAAGGTACCTCACTATCATCATTAAAAACGAAAATAGATGAATGGATTGAACCCTGAAGAGGTAATAGATGCTATACAAATTATCAGGAACACAATTGAAAATGCAACCATCAGGTAGATTGCATAATTCTTTTGCTTTTCAGCCAGCATTTTTTCCTGCCATTTCTCAATGCCTGGTATTACTCCAAAGAAAGCGAAAAAGGTTGCTATTGCTAATATTGAGAAGAACTTGGTGTCAAGAAATATATTTGATTCATTTCCTGAGAATGTAAACATCCTTATTATATAATGCCATGCATAGGTAATGTCTTCAGCCCTGAAGAAAACCCAACCAATAAGTACAATAAAATAGGTGATAATTATACTGGGGATCTTTCCAATAGCTTTATAAAACTTCAGAAGAAATAACCTGTCTGCAATTAAAAAGAATCCATGAAAGGCACCCCAGAACACAAAGGCCCAGGCAGCTCCGTGCCAGAATCCTGAAATAAGGAAAACTACCCATAGGTTAAAGAACATTCTCGACCGGGAAACTCTGTTCCCTCCCAGAGGTATGTATAAATAATTTTTCATAAACCTTCCCAGGGTGATATGCCACCTTCTCCAGAACTCGCTGATATTTTGAGAGATATATGGGTTGTTGAAATTTTCAGGAAATTTAAATCCTATCATTCTTCCAATACCAATTGCCATATCTGAGTATCCTGAGAAATCAAAATATATCTGGAATGAATAGGCAATAATTCCAAACCAGGCAGTGTAGGCAGAAATATCCTGAGTCTGCATGGCAAAAATATTATCCACTTCTTCCCCAAGCACATTGGCAATAAGTACTTTTTTGGATAAACCTATCACAAACCTGAAAAATCCTGTTAATCGATTCTCAATATTTTCATTAGCTTTTCTGTCGACCAGTTGATCAGCAATTTCATTGTATCTTACAATAGGCCCGGCAATTAATTGAGGGAACATTAATATATATAATGCATAATCGGTCACCTTTATTAATGGTTCATGAACTTTTCTGTATACATCAACCGAGTAGGTAAGTTTTTGAAATGTGAAGAAAGAAATACCTATTGGCAATGCAATGTTTACCCATCCCATAGGCGACATGCCTAATGATTCTAACAGCTGATTGAAGTTCTCAACAAAGAAATTAGCATATTTGAAGTATAATAGAAGTCCTACATTAAGCACTACAGAAAAGGCTAATAAAAGATTTTTCTTTCGTCCTGCAGATCTGTTCATCCGCTGAACCACATAAAAGTCTAAGGTTATTGATCCCAGGACAATGAAAATAAATGTAGGTGCACCCCATGCATAGAAGAATATACTTGCAAGAAGTGCAAAATAATTCTTTAGCTTTTGAGGTAATATAAAATATATTATCAAGAATGCAGGGAGAAAGTATAATATGAAAAGGCTGCTGCTAAATACCATTATTATAATTTATTTTTATACTTTTCCGTAACCATCCAGAACGCATCCAGCCAGATCTGTTTTTCAACGGGTATTCCATAACCGTCAGACTTTTCTTTAATCTTATTATACCATTCCTGGTTAGAGTTTATACCGTCTATTATCTTATTTACTTCGTCCATGTATTTTAAAGCACAATAGGCCTGGTTGATAAAATCATTAGCCATTGTCTTAAAATTTCTTTCAGTATATAAAGTAAAAATGATATTATAAGAAAAAATCTTTTCATTCAGGAATGCACGATCAATGGAGTTTCCATCAATTGATTCAAACGACCACTCCTTATAATTATAAAACCAGAAGTCATTTCTATTGTATAATCGTTTTGAAATACCTGTTCCAAAAATTTGCCAATAATAACTATCTGCTATTGTGAGTACATCTGGCTTAAATTTACCTTGAGAATAGTATTGTATGTTTGGATATGATAATGAGTCATCCAGCTTAAAAGGAAATATAAGGTTCAGGCCATCTACAATATCATTATCATCTTCTCTAGGTATTAATGACTTTTCCACTTTATCCCAACTCACGTCTACCAATGAAGTATCAAGTTGTTTACTGAAAAAGTTTTGCATACTATCAACAACTAAAGCAGCTCCATAGCTGCTCCAATGTATTCCGTATTTTGGAATCAAAATGTGTGAAGATGTATCTTTCCATTTAAGAAATAGTGATGTGAAATCAATATTTGTAATGTGAAGACTATCAAACATCTTGATAAAATAATCATAATTGTTTAAAGATTTCTCATGTTTTTCATAATACCATTTAGGATAATGATTACTATAAAATGATGCCTTTCCAGGAGCAAATATTGGCACAAATACAATTCCTTTCGTTAATAAAGAATCCTGTATGAATTTAATTTTACAACTTAATATTTCAATTGCATCTTTGCCTCTGAAATTTACTCCATAGAATTCATCGAGATAAGGTTTTGCATAAAGAATTCTATCCTGGCCAAGAATAATATCCCTGGCATAAAATTTCCTAAAAATGGTATAATTATACTGATTATTTAATCTTACAAAATAGCTTCTAAGCCCTATATGATCTTCAGTAAACTGATTAAATCCATTTTGATATGTTCCGTTAAACCAAGATTCCCAGGAAAATGTAGGTTCATCTGCATAAACAACATTTCCTTGAAGCTTTTTTTCAAGAACAAGCGGGAATATCAGCTGTATGCTTGGCAAGACAAGGATTATTAGAATCAATCCCCATAGGCAGTATTTTAATATTTTAGCTGCCACCAGTTAAACAATATACTTTGAAGTATCAAAAGGAACCTCTGGAATCACTGAAGAATGATGATCCAGGATCAGCCATTTACCATCTTGAAATTTATAAACAAAAGTATACCTTGAAGGAATATCAATTGTTTTGTTATTTTCAATCCAGCTGAAGTTATAATAGCCGGTATTTATAGCAAAATTACCATAAATCCTTATCTCTTCATTTTTAAAATTCACCTGTATATTTTCGAGCGTGGCAAATTTTACAAAGTATTCCCTGATGGCGTTTGTTTCTTTTCTTATAACCGGAGATAAAGTTCCCCATAATATTCCATCATCAGCATAAAGATTTGCTACATTATCAGGATTTCCTGATTCCAATGCTTCTTTCCAGGATCTTTGTGTATTACGTATATCTTTTTCAGACATAATATTTTAATTAAATGAAGTCTGCAAATTTAAATAAATCAAGATGTAAAATGAATTACTGCTTAATTATTTTTCGAACAATTAGATTATCAGGAAGTTCTACTCTTATTATATATATTCCCGGACCGCATTCTCTCCCGTAATGATCATTACCGTCCCATTCGATAATGCTCTCACCTTCATTTAGTTTACCGGAATAAAGTGTTCTAATGACTTTCCCATGTATTTCATACAAAGAAATGTCTGCTTTTGTATTATGATCTGAGTAAATTTTTAATGAGATTGAACTGGAGAATGGATTGGGGTAGCTTATTATATCTATATAATCATCATCATTCTGATATTCTTCAAAGCCCAGATTTGAAGTGTAAAAATCATATTTTCTGATATGAAAATTATTCCGCGCATCTGCCAGCATTACTTCAACTACTTTATCATTATACTTCTTATTGAAAAACCCTGTTATCATTCCATCACTTGATAATTGCAGACTTTCAGGAATTTCAACCGGTAAATAATTTATCATAAAATCAGATTGGAAACTTACAATGTTATGAATATAGTCTGTTATAAAATTAATATTATCACCATTAGATATTCCTAACGAAAAAACCACCTGGCTGGGTATTTGGTGCTTTTTATAGAAAAATTGTATTTGTCCATTGTGGAATATTTTACAAGCAAACTCAATATTATCGATAAGGGGAAGTGAAGAAGAAACCTTCCAGTAGATTCCTATGTTATTGCTGTCTTTTTCCATCCATATTCCCTCTCCGCTATCAGCTATTGTCTGAAAACTCAAATGGTTAAATGCTGCAATACATTTTGTGGATCTTATCATAAGTTCCTCGTCGTGCATGTATGGCCAGGGGTCATTAGTATATTCAAACATCAGGAATCCATCAGTGTGAATATATATAGTATCGTAAGTTTCTCCATAAAATGGCAGACTAAAATCCAATGGAACAGGTATTACTGCATTGATCTCATTTACAGGAGTGATATTTTGGGCATTAACAACAGGAAATGCTTCTTCCTGAGAAATTTGACTATAATTTCTTCTTAAATGCCAATTGTATTCGGGTTCTCCTCCTGTTGCATGAAGCTGGAATGAATAGGGTTGGTTGATAATTCCTTCAGGGATATTCTCTTCTATAATCTTAAGCTTATTGTAAGATCCTGGATTAAAATTTATTTTTAAGGTGCTTATATTGTTATTATTAATAGTAAACGGTGTTGTTATGCAGCTGGCTGAACTCGTTATATCATCATACCTGAATATTTCAAATTCCAGAATTTCTCCTGTTCCTGAATTGTATGGATCATTTTCCATGATCTGCAAAAAGAAGGTTGCCTGATTATCCGGTTCAATATGATTAAGTAAAGGGCTTATATCCAATCCAAATTCTATGATCTTATTTGACTCAGGTGAGTTTCCACCTTGCATATATTGATGCCCACCCTGGAAATTATAAATAGGGAATTGCATACTGGCTTCAGGAGATGATGCATTATAATTGCCTGAAACTCCTGCAATAACGTTTATCATTTCTCTTGAATCATGTTTAATTTTTATTCGGGCAGTTAATTCAGGCTTGTAAGGCTCATCAACTTCAATTACAAGAACTGTATTATTCCATATACCATGGTCTTCATAGGTTTCTGCCAGGGTTTTATACATCATATAACAGAATCCACTATCAGCAAAGTTTAGCCCATCATAAAATCCATCAACAAAGATCAAAGCTCCAATTTCCCAGTCTTTCATGTCCAAAACACCATCATTATTCAGATCTATATTATTTGTGAACTCACCGTCATCATTATAATCAAACCTTATAGAATCATTATACCCAACAATTGCCATAGAATGGGTAGGAGGGCCTTTCCAGTCAGGAATTACGAACATTCCTTCATCAGGTGTTCCTTCTTCCAGTATATTGAGGTTCCATGGAGTGTTTGCATAAAAAGTGGCAAGTCCACCGATGTTATCACCTTCAAGATGGTTATGCAGCCAGTTTTTTAAAGTGATCAATCCAGCCTCATCCCCAACCTTGATCTGGTATATTTCTTTAATACGATTCGACATGGCATTATGATACTTATCATAGCCATTCATCCATTTTCTCGGATCGCAGGATACACCTCCGAAATCGGCTACTGTAGGACAACCCACCTTTTTTAATATTTCGAAACTATGGTGAATAGATACACCCAGCCATCCGTAACCTCCATTCATAAAATTGTATGTAAAATGTGAAGGGTATTGGTTTTCAGGAATATCTGAAGCAAGGTCCCTAAGCCTGTTAATCTCATATGTAAATGTGTATACAACACTTGCATGCTGTCCACAACTAGGATCATCCTGCCCGATTACATCCCTGAAATATTTATACTTTGAGTTATCAATCTTGTAAGGTAGAATGGTTGTTCTTAAACTATTGTTGAAAGTTTTTTCAGGAAGCTTGCTTAGAAAAACAGAATCCTGCTTATTAATAATCCTGGATACCCCGTATTTATACTGGCAATATCCCTTACTGCTTAAAAGAAATAATAATAAGGCAAAAGAAATTGAAACGCTTATGTTAATAGGAAACCTCATCAATCAATTATCTTAAATAGATTATTTTTCTCCTTTCATTTATCTCACTATTTCTTATCCATACAAAATATATACCTTGCTTGATTTTACTTCCTGATTCATTTCTCCCATTCCAGTTCCAGGTATTAATACCCTTCTGAATACAGCTGAAGGTCTTTATCGTTCTTCCGTGCAGATCGAGAATGCTAATGAAAGTCTCCAGTCCATCAGCATTATTCCATGATATGCTTGCATGCTTTGTAAAAGGATTTGGATAGATCTCAAATTGAGAATCAATTTTCATATCATCAACTTCCATAAATTGATCTACAGTTAAAGTAACCGGTATAATTGTCTCTTCCTTGAATTGTTCGGAAATAATTATTTCTGCAAAGTAATTTCCATCAGGCATTCCTGTTGTATTGAAGTCAATGAAGAGCATGTCATCACTATTCCCGGGTAAATTTCCTGAATTAGTATTTATACCTAACCACTCCTGGTCAGCCCCAAGGTTCTTTAATTCAAGAACACCGGAAATAACATGGGGGTCATTTCCATAAATATCACCGAATAGTTCAAAATGCAATTCCATATCTTCAGTCATGGATTCCATTGCAAAGAAAGAGATGCTCGCGGTAGCTGTTTCTCCTCCTTTCAAAACACCCCATCCTGAGCCATCTTCGCCATGCCAGTTAGCAGTTACACCATATCCTGTAATTCCATTGAAGATCAAATCACCTCCACTTCCACCAATAAAGTTTTCAGCAGATATTAATCCTACATTAAACGGGAATTGTATGTCAATATCCTTTATCCATTCACTGTCATCGCTGGCGTTGAATACGATGAGTTCCATATCATACTGGGTGATGGTATAGAAATGTTTAACATCACCTATCATATAAGCACCAAATATACTTCTTGAGTTATCTGAATCATTGCTTACATTATATGATATGTTGATATTGTAATCAATGTTTCCCGGACTTAAATTATTGATCAATATCGTATCAGTATTTAAGTCGTTGGGTAACATCGTTAACATAACACTTTCAGGATCATAGTCTATGTGAGGGTTAAAATCTGTTGATGCCGGCAATGAAATTAGATCCAGCCATACTTTATCCATTCCTTCACTAACATCATTATCTTTTTTAAACACCCATTTTAAGCGATGATATCCTTCATTCATAATGAATGTCTCCTGCGACCAGTCAATGATTCCATCCCATCTTCCCTGTTCAATATCATCAATGAAGAATGCAAGGAAATCAGTATTATCGCCCTGAGCATCTTCACAGCTTACTTTCTTGTAGAAAGTAATCTCTCCTTCATATAATACATTAACATCAAGTATCAATGCAGATTCCATGTTATGAGAAACATGTCCGCACATCGCACAAAACAACTTTTCATAAGGCTGATAATCTGTGATCACCCAATCCTGATTGCCATCGAATCCCCAATTAAAGAAATTGAAATCTCCGGTTTCAAAATCTTCTATTGTTTTGCCAATTTGAAGGTTAAAGCTATCAATTGCTGAATATGAATAGTCGGCAATCATGGACAGGTCGAAATTAATGGTGTTATTTATCTGGGCCTGATCTGATACTATTGCAGCATACCTTAAAGTGTCAGTTAATCCTGGATTAAATAAGATCACTGTATCCTGTGTGTTTCCTAATATGATATCAGGGTCCTGACAAATGAGGTCTGCAATAACATTATATGCTGATGAACCTCCATTGTTGTATACATTTATAACAATATCACAGCTGTCTCCCGGATCAAGTATTCCATTATCACCGTCATCAACTATTACGTCATATATCTCCAGTTGTGGTGCATGAGCTATATAAATGAAAGAATTTGTCCATTGTTGCCTTACACCATCAATCACCACATCGAATATAACAACATGCCCATCAGGAACATTACTGGAAATGGAGAACTCAAATGCATCATCATAACTTTGCATAACTCCTACAGGAAGATTTCCAAGGGTTTCAGTGCTATCATATAATGTTACATATTCATCAGATGCTGAAATAGTTATAATAGCATTATGAATAGGGTCATCTTCAATATTTATTACATCGATAGAAATTAGTGCAGTATCTCCATAATCAAGTATTTCATCACCTCCTGAAGACAAAGAATCCAATACAATTACTCCACTTGAAGAGAATTGCAGTGTTTTATAATTGCTGATAAAATTATTATCAACCACTCTGAATATTAGGTCGTTGCCATTGTACGGACTTGCAGGAGTGCCAGATAATAAACCCTCTTCCGACAAACTAATTTCTTCAGGGTAATCGTATGGATTAAAAGTGATTTTACTGTCTGATGCAGGGAAGCCCTGATTATAATCATCGGTATATTGGTAATGTTCATCGTTTCCATCTGATATTCCACTCAGGAAGTAAAAATCATCTCCTACAGAATTAGATCCATATAAGAAATTCATTTTACCATCAGGATAAAGCGTAACAGCAAAATTAACTTCATCACTTGAGTTCCCTTCCATATGTGCTCTCCACCTGAATGTTGCATAATCCGAATTGCCTTCATACCAGATACCATCATTCTGTGAGTTGTATATCTTTAGATCCTGGGTCATTAGAGGTGAAATATTCCGTGTAATAGTAAATAATACTTCATCTTCATTGAAATACGGATACGGATATAATTGCTCATCGAACATCAGATAACCATCAACATGGAGTGTTACTGAGGAATAGACGCTATCATAAAATGGAAATTCGAATCCAAGATTCTTAGTGACAATGCCATCACTTGTATTTGAGGGGTTTAGCTTTTGCTGGGTAACCTGAGGGAAGGTAGTTGTTGAGGCAACTTCTTCATATTCCTTATGGAGATACCATCTATAAGGTGGTGTTCCTCCGGTAGCTGTCATCTGGTGAGAATAATATTGTCCTACCGGTGCAGGTGGAAGAGATGTGTTTGTAATTTCCACCTTATCGAAATTAATGGTGGCATCAACAGATAAAACAGTAAAGCCATTTTCAACAATAGGCACGTTTGTTTGGGAGCATGGAATTTCAATTATTCCATTTGTATAATCCATCAGAGAGAAGCTTTTAACTTCTCCTGTTCCAAGATTTGCGTCGTCATTCTCATGAATACGCAGGAAGTATTTAGCAGGCTGACCTGGTTCGATATGAGTCAGAAGATCGGTGATATCCAGTCCGAACTCTATTGTTTTCTTTTCTTCCACACTCCAGCCTCCCTGCATATACATGGCACCACCCTGATAATTAAAAACGTGAAACTCCTTAATGATGTCTGGTTCTGTTGCATTGAGATTATCAGATATTCCTGCAGTGATCTTAATTGTTTCTCTTCTGTTGTGCTTGAAAGTAACTTTTATGGTTAGTTGAGGTTCACAATTTGTTTTGGCATCCAGTATATGAGCACTATGATTCCAGATCCCTCCGGAACCCAGATCATCAGCCAGGGTTTTATACATCATATATGCAAACCCCTGGTTACCCCAGCCCGGAACACCTCCATAACTCTGAGCCATTTTAAAACCACCTATCTCCCAGTCCTTCATATCAACAACACCATCATTATTTATGTCTATATGATTTGTGTATTGGCCATCACTATTATAATCATATCTTATGGAATCATGATAACCAACTATAGTCATGGCGTGGTTAGCACTCCCCCCAAAATATGTAAGTACGTATTTTCCTTCTTCAGGGGTTCCTGTGGGAAGAGTTTGGTTTGCTGACATATATTGTGCATAAAAGCTTGCCACACCTCCAACACTGCTTCCGTCCAGATGGTCATAGATCCAGTTCTTTAAAGTAAGTAATCCTTCAGGACTGTCTACAAGGATTTGAAATGCATTGTTGATGCGGTTATGCATACCGTTGTAATATTCATCATATCCGGTCATCCATCGCTCCGGTCCGCCGAAAGAAAGAGTTCCGCCATAATCATCAACATTAGGAGTGCCAAGCTCTTTTAACATCTGAAATGAATGAAGATAACTTACTCCATACCATCCATAACCACTGTTGAGCCAGTTCCAGGCAAAATGTGTGGGATATTGATTTTGTGTAACATTGGCAGGAAGGTTGCGCAAACGGTTGATCTCATAAGTGAAATTATATCCAATTCCACTTGCCTGTCCGCAGCAATAATCTTCCTGGTTAAAGACTGGCCTGAAATAGGGTTGTTGAGAATTATCTACAGATTCAGGTAGGATATTATCCTGGTAATTAGCTGGCAAGGTCATTACTGGTAGCTCCATCAAGGCTTTTTCTTCCATTGCAGAAAGAGGCTGAAATGATTTGCATGTTTTGTATTGCTGAGCTTTAATATTAATGGCAAATGCTATAATAATAATTATGAGTATGGTTTTTATTTTTCGCATCTTATTTAATAAATTAACTTAATCCCCGTTTATTTCTTTAGCTAAATCTTCATAAAGGCTTATAATTACAGATTTATATTTATCCAGATTATAATGATCGATCAAAGCATTATATCCGTTAATACCTAATTCCTTTTGTAAGTTTTTGTTATTTCCAAGCTTTATCATAGCATCAAGATATTCCTGATCATTGCAGAATATCATCCCAAAATTATACTTCTCAATTAATTCCTGTTGAGGTTTGCAATTTGAAGAGATAATAGCTTTCTTTCCATACATATACTGGTAAATTTTGTTGGAGATGCCAGACTCATGCTGAGGGTTTTTCTCAAATGGTGCAAGGCAAACATCACTTATTTTCATGTATGAAGGGAGTTGCTCAATATCTATCCAGGGAATATAGATAATGTTTGATTTAACATCTCTGGCATTAATTTCATCGGTAAATGCTTGTTTATCGTATTTATCTAAAGGTCCGATAAATAGTAAAGTTCCGATATTTCCCTTTTTAAGATATTCTTTAAAAACCTTAATAGTTTGAAAAATTCCCCGGCGTTTGCCAATAACTCCAAAATAAAAAAAGATTGGATGGTTTTTATCAATGTCGAGAAATATATCATCTTCTCCATAAGAATTAAGGGTAGTCAGATCAGGTACATTTGGAAATACAATGAATTGCTTACTATTGAAATCCTTGTGTTTATCTGTAAGCTGTTTCTTAAAAGACTCACTTAAAACTATGATATTATCAGCATACTTCAAATATTCATGTTCTTTCTTCTTCCATTTTTCAGGCCGTGCAACTGCCCCTCTTATCACACCTTTTGTCCAGGAATATGATTTAACAACTTCAGGATAGTTCTCATGTAAGTCCAGTATAAGCTTGCAATCTCGTTTTGATTTATCAATTCCTTTTCTTGCAGCTCTGGCCATATAAAGGTCATGGGCATGGATTACATCAAGCTTGTTCTTATCAATGAATTGAGAGATTCTATTGGCCCAGAGTGATTCATATCCTGGCAGCCAGTTTTGAATAAATACAAGGAGATCTTTATGTTTTCTTTTGATCTTTATTTTACTGACAATGATATTTTCATCATTATCTGATACAAGCCCATTGCCAAAATCAAAGCATAAAACGTAAATCTTTCCGAAGTGATGTTTAAGTATATCAACTTCTCTCTTTACTCTTTCATCATTAAAAAATGTATTGTCGACAACTACCCCTATATTCATTTATCCAAACAGAGTTTCAAATTATGAATCTATTAA
>CAZDWF010000042.1:0-25912 GCA_964508895.1 uncultured Bacteroidales bacterium | reverse complement strand
AACGACGGCGTGGACTATGTTAATGACGCGATCGACCTTCGGGATGAAGGCCGCCTCGTCAAACCAAAAACCAAAATTCATGAATCAAAATGCACAATGTAAACTAACATGAAATTATTGGTACGAAGAAAATATATGAAATAAAGAACGTATCAACAAATATATTGCATATATCATGCCAATTTTGTTAACGTCAGTTAACGAAAGTTAAAAAATGTTAATTGCATTATATATCCGTTATCAAACATTATTTTTGCTTTGTGAATAAACGTTTTTTTATTACTACTATTGTTTTGATGTCATTAGCCCTGGTTGGTTTAATGGCTATTCAGGTTTATTGGATTAAGAATGCAATTACCGTACGACAATCAAACTTTACACGAAGTATTAACGAACTGGCTTCCGAAGTTATTTTTAAGCTTGAAAAAATTGAAATGGCAGAGGAGCTAAGAGAGAAGTTAAATTCATTATATAGCAGTCCTTCCGTTTACTATACCGGCGATACTTTGAATGAAGTTTTAATTGAAGAACTTAAATCTATATCTAACAGAATAGAGATGGAGAATTTCTTCAATCGCTACTTCCTTGCACGTGACCTTGTGGAAAATATGCTGTTCTCAAAATCATATCAATGGATAGAAGAGAGAGTGAAAAAGAAAACTCTGGATTCATTGATACAACATGAATTGAACGAAAAGAGCATAAAAACCAAATATAAATTTGGGGTTTTTAGTCCGTTGAGAAATAAAATGGTGATGAAGAGCAAAGGGGTAAGTGATGAGATGCTTCTGGATAAAGGATTTGCATTCACCTTATTTCCCAGCAGCCTTGCTTCTCAACCTGATTATTTAATTCTATACTTCCCTAATGAATTAAAATTCCTAATAAGTCAGATGTGGGGCATGTTGTCAATTTCAGGATTCCTGATATTAATAATCATTCTTTCATTTACCTATACTATTTTAACTATTGTAAAGCAGAAGAAACTTTCAGTAATGAAAAATGATTTCATTAACAACATGACTCATGAATTCAAGACTCCCATCTCAACAATTTCCTTAGCCTGTCAGGCACTAAAAGATAATGATTTTCGGAAGTCTCAAAGTATTTACGATACTTATATAAATGTTATCAATGAAGAAAACAGCAGATTGGGTTCTATGGCAGAGAAGATCCTGCAAACGGCCATCCTGGATAAAGGACAGCTTAGGCTTAACCTTGAAGAATTTGATATTCATGAGGTAATAATGGATGTAGCTAAGAAAATTGGTATCCAGGTACAGATCAAAGATGGAAAGATCGAAACTCAATTTAGTGCCGATCCAAGTAATATTAGTGCTGATAAAGTTCATATTACCAATGTGTTTAATAATCTACTGGATAACGCAAATAAGTATACTCCCAGTAAACCACAGATTATTATTTCCACAAGAAATACTCCAAAAGGAATTGTGGTTTGCATACAGGATAATGGAATTGGTATTAGCAGGAAAAATCAGAAAAAGATTTTTGAGAAGTTATACAGGGTAACTACAGGTGATATTCATGATTTTAAAGGATTTGGATTGGGTCTTAGTTATGTTAAAGCTATTGTTGATGCACATGGTGGAGATATTAATCTTGAAAGTGAATTGAAAAAGGGAACAAAATTTGATGTATTTTTACCTTATAATCATTCCAAACCAAACAACTAATGGAACAGGATTCTTTGAAAATATTGCTTGCTGAAGATGATAAAAACCTTGGAACAATCCTTAAGGCCTTTCTTGATGCTAAGGGATATCCTGCCAAATTATGTGTTAATGGCAAAGAAGCACTTCAGGAATACAAAATGAACGAATATGATTTTTGTATAGTGGATATAATGATGCCTGTGATGGATGGATATTCTCTTGCAAAAGAGATCAGGAATATTGATAAAAAAATTCCAATATTGTTTTTGACAGCAAAATCAATGCAGGAAGATAAAATGAGGGGGTTCGAGCTTGGTGCTGATGATTATCTTACCAAGCCATTTAATATGGAGGAACTTCTTGCCAGGATCAAAGCAATTTACAGAAGACTTGAGGACAAAGAAGATGGAGCAGGTAAGGATAATATTTATACTATTGGTTCATTAAAATTTGAATACAATCATCAATTACTACAGACTCCTGAAAAAGAAGTTAAACTTACCTCAAAGGAATCAGAATTGTTAAAGCTTCTTTGTGAGCATAAAAATGATACTGTTGACAGAAGTCTTGCCCTAACCAGGATCTGGCACGACGATAGCTATTTCAACGCCCGAAGTATGGATGTTTATATCACCAAACTTCGAAAATACCTCAAAGCTGATTCCAACATTGAATTAATGAATGTTCATGGAGTGGGGTTTAAGCTGATCGCGGATTAAATAGCACATTGATCCTCAAATTATAAATAACTAATTACTAATTGACAATCGCCTAATTAATTGTCGATTGTCAATTAGTAATGTTTAATTTCTTTAGAGTTCCATCGGTACATTGCAATCAACAAGCCTTTTCTCTATTGTTATTGTAGGACCTGCATTGAAATAATAATTGGTTGATTTTATCACCCCGACATTTTTCCCATAGAAATTATGCAGGTACTGAATCCCCCATGGGTAGGTCGGATTGTTTGGATAAACAGTTCCTTCGTAGTCATAAGTGTCAAATGTGCCAAAAGGAACATTGATAGTTGTATCCATGTGATTCATCTGATAATGAACAACTGCTACAGGATGCAAAGTGTCAATATTGAGAACATCAGAAAAGTTGGTAGAGGAGAATAAAATAATACCCAGATTGCTTACAAGATAATTGCTCGAATCTCTAAGGAAATACCTGGCAGGATTATTCCCAAATGTAGTTCCTTCAAATGTGAAAAAGGTTTCACCTCCGATAAGGGTATCTTTAGTAATGGAAATGCTGTCTCTCTTGTTCATCGGAGTTTCATTTCCTGAAGAATCAATCCTGAACCATTCATATACCCAGTAATACCCAATTTCCATTGGGGTATAATCGGCTGTGTAAACAGGTTGTGGATTGGGAGTGGAGTTTTTGTTTTCATCATCTTTTTTACAGGAAGAAATAATAACTATGCCCATCAAAATAAATACAAATGATTTTTTCATTGTTTAAATGATTTTGGTTAATAAATAAGTAAATAAATAAAGATGGGTAGTTTACTGTGCGATATGGTTTGGTTTTTAAATACAGATTAGAAACGGAGATGGATATAGTATATTGTTGTGGGTAGAATGTTTATGTTAATTAATGAAAGATGAAAAATGAAGGATGAAAGATTGGTGCAGGAAGTTAGCCTTATCCACTTCTGGTGACTGGCGACTGGAAACTGGCGGATTGGTATCAATTTGCCGATGCAAATTCCTTTACCTCTTCAAACTTGATCTCGTGGGCTGTATCTCTTAGAATATTCCAGAGCACCTGAGATCCCGGGCCTCTTTCTTTGTTGCAAAGGGCGATGATAGACTTATCCTGTTTTAGGTCGCGAATAAAATATGCTCTGAATCCTTTCCACCAACCAAAATGAAATACCGTGCTGTCTTCCGATACTTTTATCCTCCATCCAAAACCATAATTGTTGTTTCTTCTCCAGTATTTTGGACTACCTGGTAAATATGCTTCACTTAAAGTTTCTTGGCTTACAAGTGTATTGAAATACAATGCCTGCTCAAACTTAAACATATCTTCTATGCTACAATAAACACCTTTATCTCCCATTACACCGTTGAGGTAATCGTTTCTCATGCGAATGCTTCTCCATCCTGAATTACGATGCCCTGTAACTCCTTTGTTAACATAAAATGATACTGTAGTATCCCCTCTCATATTATAAACGAATGAATCATTCATTTCCAAAGGATCAAAAACTTCTTCTTTCATAAAAACATCAAAAGGTTTTCCTGAAGCCTTTTCTACGATAGAGGCCAGGATTGCATAATTGGTATTGCAATAATGAAATCCCGCATCGGCTTTAAAATAAGTGTTGGGTTCAAACCTTTCAAACATGCTGAGCATGCTGTCGTTACTTAATGGAATAGTTTTATCTTTCCATTTGTCATGTGCAAGCGACATATACCTGCTTAATCCGGCTCTGTGAGTAAGAAGATTTCTTATTGATATACCATTATGAGGAAAATCAGGGATAAACTGTTGAATGGTATCTTCATAATCCAGGATGTCTCTTTCTTTGAGGATCATGATGGAAATGGCTGTAAACATCTTGGAAACAGAAGCTAACTGAAAAGGAGAATTCACTGTAAGACTGTCCCTGGTTTTAAAATTCTTGAATCCGAAAGCTTTCTGGTAGACCAGTTGTCCTTTTTCGCTGTAACATACAGAGCCATTGAACCAGTTATATTTTGAAAGTTGTTGAAAAATACTATCAATGTATTCTGCTTTGGAAGTTAAAGAGGTAGGTTCAGCCTTTAACACTGTCATGGCCCTTTGTGGTTTGTCCGGGGAATGTTGGACAGGGTCGTTACAGGTTATTAAAAAAAGAAATAGTAATATTATTAGTTTCCTGAATAGCATCTATCAAATCCCTGAGAATTTTTTAGTAAAACTCAAATCTGTCGGCAAAAGTATATTATTTGTCTGAAAATGAGAGCGAAAATTTTTCAACAATTTGAAAAAGTTATAACTGAATGCCTGGAAAATTATTTTTTATTTAACCATTTTAGTGCTTCTCTTGAGCTTAATGTCGACATAGGGGTTTTATTAATATAATCTTTCACCCATTCAGGATTGGTTTTGGAATACTCCCTGAGTATCCATCCAATGGCCTTCCTGATAAAGAATTCTTTGGATTGGTTAAGTTGAAGGATGAATGAGTTTAGTAATTCTGTATCAAGTTCCTCTTTATATTTCAACTGAAATAAAATGCAACTTCTCTGCAGCCATATATTTCCTGATCCCATCCATTTGTTTGTATATGGCATAAGTAGTTCGGGATAGTTTTGAAAATGTATTCCGACTAAATTAGGAGCTATCCCATCAACAGTATCCCACCATGATTTTCTAAGGATCAGATCCTCATAAAGATCAATTCTTTCCTCAGGTGCTTTGTTAAGGAATTTTTGCAGGATAAACAATGCTAAATACTGGCATTCACGTTCATCTTTATCCCATAAATTGTTAATGATTGCTTCAAGTTCATTTACATCAGGTAATCCGTTTTCCTTAATAAACGTCCTTATTATTTCTTTCCTTAGAGGAGACTGAATGCCATAAAACCCAAACTGGTTTAGCATGTATTTTTTCATGTGTATAGCCAGTTCTGGGTTGGATTTATTCTCAAGCTCTTTATATAATTGAGATAAATACATTTAAACAATTAAGATTAACAGCTAACGGCTAACAGCTGATGACTGTTAGCTTATTACTTTATAATAATTAGTTTTTCAGTACCAATAATATTTCCTGATTTTTCTATAAGACTTAAGAAGTATGTTCCTTTTTCAAGCTTACTAACATTCAGATTGAAGTTGTTTTTTCTTGATGAAATGCTGATTGATTCAACAATCTGTCCCTTCAGGTTATGGATTTGGATTTGTCCTTTACCATTTAATTTGTAACTAACATTAATGTTTTCTTTTGCAGGATTTGGATAAATATTGAGTTCTTCATTGTCTATTAATCCGGTCTTATTCTCATCAATTCCAACTTGAGTATCGTATACCGCCAGAGTATAATCTCCTGTTTTCAATGAATCAACATAAAGGTATCCAATTGACCAGGGGCCTAATTGGGTAAATGGTAAGTTTGTCCATTGTTGCCCTGCATTTTCGCGATACAGAATCACAACAGAATCTGTTTCGTTTAGGATCAGATTGTTATCGAGCCCTGATTTCATATACTGGAATCGTCCTGTTGCTATAAAATCCTGTGGAAATACTCCGTTAATGGTCCAGTATCTGTAATCAGACAATCTGAGATCTGCTACCGGAACTTCCAGGGTGTCAGGCGGAACCCAGTGATGCACAGCATTAACGAATGCTGAATCTGTGATCTGTTGAGTTTCAAGCATGAAATAAGTTTTTGAGAATGATTGTTCACCTGTTTCATCAATTACATGGTATTGCATTGTATTAGCATCGCAGATATTTTGTTCAAGGTCTATAAAGACTGCTAATGGAGTAAAAGGTAAGCTATGAGTTTCCATCCCTGTTTCACCATCAAATTCTATTGTTTCAACCTGGTATCCCCAGTTTGAATCAAGGTAGTAAATGTCGGTTTTGTTTGCATTACCCATAAAAGCGGGTCCTTTTCTTTTTTGTTTTACATAAACAGTAACATCTGCGCCCAAATCGGTTGGTTGTATCGTGGCAGAATCAAGCACATATCCTGGAACACCAGCATTTAATATCCAGTTATCGAAGAATGGACCCATGTCTGTTCCGGTATGGGCAGTTAGAAAATCTCTCATATCAGGAGATGACACTGATTCGAATGCATTGGAATCAAGGAAAGCTGTCATGGCTGGAAAAAATACTGCATCGGTCATATAATTCCTTAATGATTGAACAACAGTTGCTCCTCTTTCATAAGCTGATGTACCATATGTATATTCTTGTGGGATGTTGTTTAATGGAAAGTAACCTCCTTCATTAATATGTGCATTTTGAAGAACATAAGCATGCTCACTAACCATATCATCTTTAAATGTTTCTTCATCATAAAGTATTTGCTTGTAAAACCAGGAGGCATAAGTTGCCCATCCTTCGTTGATCCACATTTCCTCTGCTTTGTCACAAGTAACCTTATCACCAAACCACATATGAAAAAGTTCATGGGCATAGAGGTATTCGTATGCACTTCCTCCTGTAATGACTGAATTTGGATAAGCCACATTGGTGGCATGCTCCATTGCTCCAATCGCAGTAGCCACGTAACCCATCCTGGGCCAGTCGTAGGCTCCGAAATGGTTCTCGAAGATATTCATTATAGTATCGAAATTCTCGAAGTTGGCATTGGCAATTCCCTGTTGGGATGGTTTCACCCAATAATCTATCGGAATATCATCCTGGATGCCGTTATAGGTATGGTTGACCAGAACATATTCCCCGATGGCAACAGATGCCAGGTAGGTCGGTATGGGTTTGTTTAGTTCCCAGTGAAATGTAAATTTACCAGGGGCCGGGGTGGTTATCTCCAGGAGAGTTCCGCCACATACAGCCGTTCCATCCCCTTCGTTGAGAGTTACATACAGTTCATATGTGGCTCGGTCAGTGAAATTATCTATACAGGGGAACCAGGATTTGCCAAGGTTGTGAGGAATTTCACTGATCCCCACTCCTAGGTTAAAGGCATAATCTCCTGAAAAATGAAAGCCACCCCATGATTCATGATAAGGTTCACCATTATAATCAACCTCTACAAGTACAACATCAGTTGTATCGGCAGGAACCGCCAGAGGAATGCTCAGGATATCACCGGAATGAGTAAAATTTGTCACAGCTGTGCTGTTTATCAGAACGGAGGTGACCGTTAGGTCTCTCAGTTGCAGCCGGACCTCATTAATTCCGTTTACCCTTGGCCTGATCTGGACAATGGTAGTGGCATCAATAGTTTTATCGATAGTATTTATTTCATGCATGCTGATAGTGTATTTTTCAGCATGTATGGAATCTCCGATTCCGGCAAAAATATAAAGGGGTGAGATGAGCAGGAAGAAATACGGGAGTAATAGATTTTTCATGATACAGGATTTTAATGTTCGGTAAAATTATCTAATTCGAAAAAGGAAAGCAAGACATATTATGAGCAAATAAATTATTACTTTTGAATTTCTTGTTTAACGACAATGTTCGGATGTGAACATCTTGGCATTTAAAGCGAACACTTTTAACTAAGAATGCAGTTGTGCGCCAATTAAAACAACTGAATAACAAGATGTTGTAAACATGGCATGTTTTTAGATAAATATAGAATCGGAAAAATATTGATATAATTTCAAATCAACCTAATGGTATGCAAACGAAAAAATTATTACTCGGAATTTTCATGTTCATAATTACAGGATCAATCTTTGCGCAGCAAGGAGGATGGACATTAGAAGATTGTATCAATTATGCCCTGGAAAACAATATCAGGATCAAGCAAAGTGAATTGACTACAGAATCGTATAAGGCAGATCTTCTTCAAACAAAACTGGATTTACTACCCTCATTGAATGGAACAGCACAAAGAAGTTGGAGCTCTGGTAGGACACCTGACCCTCAGACAAATCTCTATACAACAGAAAATACAAGTAATATGTATTTTGGTTTAAATGCTGGATTAACACTATTTAATGGGCTTCAAAAATTCAATGCAATCAAAAAAGCCATTATAGATTTTCAGGCCAGTCAGTATGATTCTGATAAAATGCGTGATGATATTTCATTATTAATAGCTTCGGCTTATTTGCAGATCCTTTTCAGCAAAGAATTAGTTAAAACAGCAACAGATCAGGTTGAGATCACTACTCAGCAGGCCAATCGCACCAGTAAACTGGTTGAAGCCGGTACGCTTGCCAGGGGAGACCTCCTGGATATACAATCACAGGGAGCACAGGAGGAAGTAAATCTTATCAATGCGGAAAACCAGCTTACCATTGCGTATCTGGATCTCAGCCAGATACTTGATCTTCCTGCTTCGGAGGCATTTGAAGTAGATATTCCGGGAATAGATATTAAGCAGACTCCAACAGTATACAGTGTGGATCAGGTTTACGGATATGCCCTGATTAACCTTCCTGAAATAAAAAGTGCCGAACTCAGATTGGAAAGTGCGATGAAAACCCTTTCAATTGCCAGGGGATCAAGATCACCTTCATTGAATGCAGGTGGAAGCTGGAATACTAACTGGTCTGACAGGATAAACGATTACGATCTAACTGTTAATCCTCCGGTTAATCTTGGTAGAATGTCATTCGGTGACCAGATGAGAAATAATGAAAACAAGGGATTATCACTTACACTGAGTGTGCCGATCTTCAATGGTTACCAGGTTTCCAATTATATCTCGCAGTCAAAGATCAATGTTGATTATGCAGATTATGAACTGGAACTCACGAAAGATAATGTGAGAAAAACTGTTGAACAGGCATATGCTGATGCTGCTGCTTCTTACAAAACCTATATGGCTAATGAAAAATCCCTTGATGCCTTCCGTGAAGCGTTTAAATATATGGAACAGAAGTTCAATGTCGGGCTGGTTAATTCATTAGACTATAATACTGCAAAAACGCAGTTGACAAGAGCGGAATCAAATCTCCTTTCTGCTAAATATGATTTTGTATTTAAAACAAAAGTGCTGGATTTTTACATGGGCAAACCTATCAATCTTGATGACTTCATTATAAATTAATATATATTATAAAATTATTCAGTTAGCCTTCTTTTTAAGGAGGGTGATTTTGTTTAATTTAGTACTTTTACATAATTGAATTCGTTACCCGTTACGCATTTCGCGTCACGCGTTACGATATAAATGAACTAACCAAAATTCAAATGAAAAAGAAAACCAAAAAAAGATGGTTGATCTGGGGTTCTGTTGCTGTGGTGATCATTTTAATAATATTCGCAGTAAATAAAGGCGGAAAAAACAAAGGAATAAGGGTGACAATAGAAGAGGTTGAGAGCCGGACTCTCACAGAAACTGTTTCAGCCAATGGGAAAATTGAACCAGCTATTGATGTAATGATCAGTCCTTATATTTCCGGTGAAGTAGTAGAGCTATTCGTAAAAGAAGGACAGGAAGTTGAAAAAGGAGACAAGCTCGCAAAGATCGATCCTGAAATATATATTTCCAGTTATGAGAGGGCAGAGGCTAATGTTAGTTCTCAAAAAGCTAACCTTGCAAATGCCAGGGCAAGGCTCGCACAATCCAAAGCACAATTCGAAAATGCAAAGCTATCATATAACAGGAATAAAAAACTCTGGGAACAGGAAGTGATTTCCGATGCAGATTTTGATGCCGCAAAATCCAGCTATGAAGTAGCAAAAGCAGAAGTTGAAGCTGCAAAGCAAAGTGTTAACAGTGCAGAGTTTGGAGTACTAAGTGCAAAGGCTTCACTCAAAGAAGCTAATGAAAACCTTACCAGGACCTTAATTACTGCTCCAAATGGTGGGACTATATCAAGATTAAGTGTTGAGGTAGGTGAAAGGGTAACCGGTGCCAGCCAGTTTTCTGCAGGAACAGAGATCATGCGTATTGCAAACCTCAATGCCATGGAAGCTAATGTTGAAGTGAATGAAAATGATATCGTAAGGGTAGCTATTGGCGACACTTGCGAAATTGAAGTGGATGCATACTTGAATAAGAAATTTATTGGAGAGGTAATCGAAATAGCAACCTCTGCAAATACTGCAGGTGTGAGTGTTGACCAGGTGACAAACTTTGATGTGAAGATCAGGATATTCAGGGATTCATATACTGACCTTATTCCTGAGGACAAACCTAATTTCTCTCCATTAAGACCAGGTATGTCTGCTACTGTTGAGATCCAGACTGAAACTTCACATGATCAGCTTACAGTACCGATCCAGGCTGTAACAACCCGTGCTGACACTGCTGAAAAGAAAGATAAAATTGCCGGTAAAGATGAAGAACTTATTGATGATGAAGTCCTTGAAGTAGTATTCCTATACGAAGAAGGAAAAGCAAAGATGCAGCTTGTAAAAACAGGAATCCAGGATAATAAGCATATCATAATCACTGAAGGACTTAAAGCCGGACAGGAAATTATCACAGGGCCATACAGAGCAGTTTCGAAGAGACTGAAGGATGGAGATGAGGTGAAGGTGGTTGATAAGGATGATCTGTTTTCAGAAGAGGAAAATTAATAAAACGTAACGCGTGACGCGAATTGAGAGATTCTATATTTCTCATTGCGTCCATTGCGCCTTCTATTGCGTCCATTGCGGTTAAGTCTTAAATACAAATGACCTTAATACTAAATATTGAAACGGCAACACCCATTTGTTCTGTGGCTCTTTCACAGGATGATGATTTATTAGCTATCCGTGAAAGCAACGAAAAGAATTCCCATTCGGCCAGGCTCAATATATTTATACAGGAAATAATGGACGAGGTAAAAGTTTCTTACAAAGAACTTGATGCTGTTGCTGTGAGCATGGGCCCGGGGTCGTACACAGGCTTACGTATTGGAGTTTCTGCCGCCAAAGGCTTTTGTTATGCATTGGATATTCCTTTGATAGGTATTCCAACCTTAATGTCAATGTCTAATGGAGCCAGGGAAATGATTAAAGCTGATAACACATTATTATGCCCTATGATAGACGCCCGGAGAATGGAAGTTTATTGCGCATTATTTGATTCAAAGCTCAAAGAAATACAAAAAACCGATGCTGTGATCATAGAGGAAAATACCTTCTCCGATTCTTTAAGCAAAAGTAAGATTGCATTTTTTGGTGACGGAGCTGATAAATGCAAAGATGTGTTAAGTAATAATTCCAATGCCTTTTTCCCGGATGATTTTCAAATCTCTTCTGCCTATATGATTCCACTTACCCTCACAAAATTCAATAATAAGGAGTTTGATGATACTGCTTATTTTGAGCCGTTTTATTTGAAAGACTTTATTGCCGGGAAACCGAAAGTTAAAGGACTACGATAGAATAAAGAATTAAGAATTGATTTTCGATTCCAAATTCCAAATTGACGATTTGTGTGCCAAGAGCAAACAATAATAGCTATTGGCTACAAAATATGGAATCAGCCATATGGAATATGGAATTATTCACTACTGCTGCGGTTAAAGTATCTCTTCTGGAAATTCAAAGCAACCCTCACCAAAAAGATCAAAACAGGCACCTCCACCAATGGTCCTATCACCGCTGCAAAGGCCTCTCCTGAATTAATTCCGAATACTGCTACTGCTACAGCGATGGCCAGCTCAAAATTATTGCTGGCTGCTGTAAAAGCAATAGTTGCTGTTTTTGGGTAATCTGCTCCGATGCGCTTTCCCATATAGAAACTTACCAGGAACATGATGATGAAGTAAATAACAAGTGGTATAGCTATTCTCACTACATCCAATGGCAATTGAACAATATACTCGCCTTTAAGGGAGAACATCACCAGAATAGTAAAAAGCAGTGCAATCAATGTTATCGGACTGATCTTTGGAACGAATTTTTTATGATACCAGTCTTTATCTTTTACCCGAATCAATATATATCTTGTAAGAAATCCTGCAATAAAAGGAATTCCCAGGTAGATAAACACACTTTCAGCAATTTTACCCATTGTAATTCCCAAAACTGCATCTGTTGTTGGCAAACCGAACCATCCTGGAATAATCGCAATAAAAACCCAGGCATACACAGCAAAGAACAGCACCTGGAAAATGGAATTAAAAGCTACCAGTCCGGCGGCATATTCTGTATTTCCTTTTGCCAGGTCATTCCAAACAATGACCATTGCTATACATCGGGCTAGTCCGATAAGGATCAAGCCATACATATAACTGGGATAATCATGCAGGAAAACAATAGCCAATACAAACATTAGCACAGGTCCGATAAGCCAGTTCTGTACCAGGCTTAAGCCCAATATCTTAAAGTTCCTGAATACTTTTGGAAGTTCTTCATAACGCACCTTGGCAAGTGGTGGGTACATCATAAGTATTAGTCCGATAGCTATTGGAATATTTGTTGTTCCCACGCTCATCTCTTCCCAGAAGTTTGCAACGGGAGGGAAGAAATATCCTGAAAAAACTCCGATGAACATCGCCAGGAAAATCCATAGTGTTAGGTATCTGTCGAGAAATGAAAGGCGTTTTTTCTTTTCCATTTTATTTTTGTGCGCTGATAGTGATACTGTAAATTCCTTTTCCTGAATTTTTATATGTTGTAAGCTCTTGTTGTGAAATATAATTTAAAAGCAGGTTATCAGGCACGTCTATGATTTTTTCCTTATGGATCTCAATATTTACAAAGCCACTGTTCTTAATAATTTCGATATATTCTGACTTTTGTATTGCTCCGGCCACACATCCTGCATACATTTCACCTGCCATTTTAATTTTCAGCGGAAGTTCGCCCTCTAGTATAACATCTGAAATGCAAAAATGTGCGCCGCTATTTAATACCCTGTGCATTTCTGACAATGCTTTGGATTTATCAGGAACAAGATTCAACACGCAATTGCTTATTATCACATCGAAAGCATTCTCATCAAAAGGCATTTCTTCAATGTCTCCTTTAACAAAGTTTATATTTGTATAGCCCATTTTCTCTTTGTTGATATTAGCCTTTTCTATCATTTCGTCAGTGAAATCCAGTCCGGTAACCTGTCCTGTTTCACCAACAACAGACCTTGCCACGAAGCAATCATTTCCTGCACCTGATCCCAGGTCCAGCACTTTATCACCTTCTTTAATATTGGCAAAATCTGTTGGGATTCCACAACCAAGTCCCATATCAGCATCTTCAACATAGCCATCTTTGCCTTCATAATTTTCACTAAAAACTGTTGTCGTGTCTGTGGGTTCACATCCACAGCAGCAACAACCGTCTGGCTCAAAATTGGCAATTTTTCCGTATTTATCTTTTACTATTCTTTTTATATTTTCGTTATTTTTCATTTTTATCACTTTTATTAATCTTAATTTGCATTTTGTTACGCCTTATGCGTTACGTTTATAGTATTTGCAATCTTCCTGTATGCATTCTTTGTTCAGGAATGTATAAGCACAAGAGATATTTTCCCTGATACGCATGTTTACATTCAGAAATTCCCTGATATTTTTCACACTCTCTTCAATAGAGATAAAGGCAACCCTTTTGCAACATCTTGGTCCTCCGCCTTCAGCAATCTTTTTCAAGGCATCAGCAGTTGCCATGTTAGCTTGTTTCCAACTTTCTTTGGATAGTGGTGTTGTATCTGTAACCAGGCTAAAGAAAATACCTGAGCCTATTGCTGCGCCACAAGTGCCATAGAAACCACAAAATCCACCCAGTACATTTGAAGATCTTTTCTGAGCTTCAATTAATTTCCTTTCAAGTAAAGATTTATCTCCTGTTGAATTATAGTATGAAGTGAGTAAAGCCGCAGGAACAAGGAAATGATGTTCAGGGCCGTGCATTTTAACAGATGGATGCTTATACACTTTATTAATGATCCTTAAAGGATCTTTTTCATCGGATTCCAGGCATATCCTGAAAATTACCTGACTGGCATTGGCTCCATGACAAAAATCGCAAACAAAATGGTTTTTAGTACATTCTGCGTTGGCTGCTTTTTTCTCTTTGCAATAATAGCATTCCTTTTCCACGAGTTCATTATGGTAGACCAGATCTTCACCGCAGATCATGCAATTATTTTTATGTTCTTCCATTTGTATTTAGAAATAAATGATAATTATATAATAAATTCCAATGGCTATAAACAATATTGCTATCACCCTTCTGAACCATATTTCAAAAGTTTTTAATTTGTTATAGAACGTTCCAATTCCTGCCACACTAAAAGCAATTAACCATGATATGATGATAACTGGAATGCCTGTAGCAATTGCAAATACTATAGGTAGGAATAATCCTTCGGTGCTGCTTATCGTAAGTGGGATCAACATTCCGAAATACAAAACACCACTGTAAGGGCAAAATGCCAGGGCGAATATTACTCCCAGCAGGAATGCATCCAGATAACCCAGTTTGCCCTTTTCCTGATATCTTTTTGTAAGAATACTCATTCTTGGAAACTTCATGCCTATAAAGTCCAGCATGATCAATCCGACAATAATCAGGAGTGGCCCTATTATTTTCTCACCATATTTTTGCAGGAATCCTGAAACCTCGAACTGGTTGGCTCCCAGGAGAAAAATAAATGCTATTCCGGTATAGGCAAATACACGACCCATTGTATAGACCAAACCACTGATGAATACACGATTTTTGTTCTCCAGATCTATACTGATGAATCCGATGGCTGTTATGTTGGTAGCCAGGGGACAAGGACTGATGGCAGTCATTAGCCCTAGAAGAAGTGCAGATAAGAGCGGCCATTCAGACTGGCTTAAAAAATCGGATAAAAGCTGTTCCATAGAATTATATGCTATCGATAACTTCTTTTATTTTTTCATGGACTTTCGCAGGATTGGATCTTGCATTCATGAAAGCAAAAGTGGTAATATCTTCTTTTTTATCGCCTTTGGTAATTAATAACGACTGACTGTTCACCTTCATTTTTTCTGCTATCTTTTCACCATCATCCTCTTCAAGGTTTAATGCCAAGAACTCAATTTCCTTGTTTTTGAGCTTTTCAGGATAGATCTCTTTAAGGGCATTATGTGCCTCTTCTTCCACTGCCTTACAGGTAGCGCAGCGGTAATTAGTGTGAAAATAATACACCTTAATATTTTCGGTATCAGTATTTACTTCAGCATCCTGGGAAAAAACATTTACACAGGAAAATGAGAATAAACAAATAAAAAAGAGAGCAAAAATATTTTTCATGATTGATTGAGTATGATTAACTGTTGTATTTCGTATTCAGTTAGAATTTGTCCGCTGGAAACTACTTTGCCATCGATAACGAGTCCGGGAGTTTTAATAATTTTATATTCCATGATCTTCATAATATCTTCTTCCTTCCTTACCATAGCTTCAACTTTCATATTCTTCACAGCTTGTTTAACTGTCTTCTCCAGATCTTTGCAATTTCTACAACCCGGTCCTAATACGATGATTTCCATAACTTGCATTTAATTGTTCGCAAATTTACGAACAATATTAGCAAAAAAACTACAAATCCAATAAGTTTTTCATATAATTCTTTGCTTCTTCCCAGTTATCAGGGTTTATGCAGTATTTAATTTTTGGGGATTCTATTTGTCCCTGTATCAAACCAGCCTCTTTAAGTTCTTTGAGATGCTGAGAAAGAGTAGATTTTGCAACAGGAAGTACTTCGGAAAGATCGCCACTATAACAGCATGTTTGTTTGGAAAGCAGTTCCAGGATGTATACACGTATCGGGTGACCCATGGCTTTTGCGTATCGGGCTAGTCGTTCCTGGTCAGTTGTAATAGAGGTTTTCATATTGCAAAAGTAGTTATTTATTATGATGATTGTATTTTTTGATATAAGAAGACTTAGGGATTGGGTGTTATGAGGTTAGGAGGTTAGAAAATGCGCAAAGATCGCAAAGACCTGAAAAAACAATAAATCATATCAATTAAAAGTTCATAAAGTATTTAAGGCTTATAGACTTCGCCCATTTCTGAAATCTTTTGTCTGAATTCTATTTTCTGAATTCTGTTCACTGTTCACCATATTTGTATCCTTGCACACATTAAACTCAAACTGTATTGTTACATGTTTAATATTAAATTTTTCATGCAACAAGGATTCAATTTTTTTCAGGATTGGATCTGTTCTTGAAACTTTTTCATCTTCAGTGAGATTAATATGGCATTCAAGGTGAATAAGGTTATCATTAAGGTTCCATACATGAATGTGATGAATGTTATCAATTTCTTGAAATTTTTCCAGCTCTCGCTTAATATTTTCGATGTTGATATTCTTTGGAGTGGCCTGCATGAGTATATCAACAGATTCTTTCAGTATTGCCCAGGTTTCTATTAAAATATAGATTCCTATTGCAATTGTGATTACGGGATCAACCCAGTACCATTCGAAATAATAAATAAGAATGCCACTGATAATAACTGCAACAGACGACAGAGAATCGCCGATCAGGTGAATATAAGCAGACCTGATATTGATGTTTCCTTTGGATCCTTTCCTGAGTAACAAAACAGACAGTATATTGGCAAGAAGGCCTATTCCTGCTACAATAAACATGATTTGTCCTTTTATCGGCTCAGGATCGCCAAATCTCTTTATAGCTTCATAAAAAAGGAAGAATGTTACAATAACAAGGATCAATGAATTTATAAAAGCGGCTAGTATCTCTATCCTCTTATACCCAAATGTTTTTCTTTCATTGGAATTTCTTCCGGCGATTCTGTTAGCGAAAAATGAAATTAGAATAGCCAGTGTATCACTTGCATTATGAAGTGCATCTGAAAGTAAGGCAAGGCTGTTTGAAATAATTCCACCTATTATTTCTGCAACTGTAATCAATAAATTCAGAATGGTGGTGAGCAATAGATTTCTACCACTTATGCCCTGATTATGATTGTGATTTCCCATGAAATAAAGTTAATAATTAATGGCAACTGATTTAATGAGGTGGAGCATCTTTCTTACAACAAGCAGGCAGCTTATCATAAGCCTTTTTATCGGCTTCCAGATTATCGGCATCGTAGCCAATTTTTGTAATTGCCTCTTTCAGATTATCTTTATTTGTTTTACCAGGTTTATAGGTGATTGTTACAACTTTGGTCTCTAAGTCGAGTTCAACTTTTTTAACACCCTTTTCAAAGGCCATATTATTTTCAATCCTGTCTTTGCATTGTTTGCAAACAGCAGATGTTTTGATTTCGACTGTTTTAGCTTTAGCTTTTTCCTGTGCAAAGGAAGTGATGCTAAGTAGGATAATGATTACTGTGCTTGTTATTGTTTTCATATTATTAGATTTTTTCTAAAGATGCCGGATACCAGATGCCTGATAATTCAGAATTCCTTTGTCTGAACTCCTTTTTCGCTATTCTGAATTCGTTTTTCCGCTGTAGCTTTAGCGAAGGCGGGTCATTCTTTATGCATTCTTCCAATTGCACAGCTAACATAACTTTTTGCAGTGTTTACCATGTTTTTCTTCCCTCTTTCAGGATACCCAAGTCGGGCGAGTTTTTGTTGGAACTCAAGGGTTCTGTCGTCCGGACTATCATATTCAACATTAACTTTGGATTCATCAACATTTACTGTAACCTCTCTTATATCAGGCAGTTTGCCCAATTCTCTTTTAATAGTATTGGCACAACCGTGGCACTTGAGGTTTTCTATATATAATTCTGTTGTTTTCATAGTTGTAGTGAATTTACGTGATAGCTTATTCTAATTTTTGATCGAATACCGTATGCCGGCATAAATCTTAGTACCAACAATAGGTCCCCAAACCAATGAAGCATCGAAATACTTGCCATAAGGATCATCGGATGCAAGAATAGGGTTATCCTGCTTATAGTTTGTAAGGTTTTCACCCCCAAGGTAAATTTCCCATCTTTTAAAGAACTTGCTTACCTGGGCATTTATTATAGGATATACCGGAGAATATTCGTCAAGCTGATACTGTGACGGATTCTTCCTTGTATCCGTAATACGGGCATCTCCATTTAGCTGGGCTGTCAGGTCGAACTGCCACTTTTTTAAATTTGTAGCATAGGATAAAGTAAGTAATCCTTTAAACTTATTTACAAAAGGAGCTCTTCTAAGTTCATCATCTATGGTCATCCTTACGTCGTTATACCTGAATGCAGCCGTAACATCAAATCTATTAAACAATTCATAAAGTGCTTCAATCTGGTAACTATTAGAGAAGGATTTCCCATTCAGGTTGTAGATCAGAACCTGCTGAGGATCAGCATCTCTATCGACTATTATCTGATTTTTAAAATCAGTTCTGTAGTAGTCTGCATTTAATGTGAGTTCCCTGCCCAATACATCAATAAATTTAGTAATATTTATTCCGTAATTCCATGCTTCTTCAATATCCTGCTTGCCTTTTATTGTCAGCTTTCTTGATGTTGCCAGGATATATGTGTTCTCTGAGATGACATTCGGAGATCTATAGCCCTTTCCTGCAGAAACTCTTATAATGGTATTTTCATTGGGCGCATATTTTGTATGCAACCTGGGAGTATAAAGTGTTCCATAAAGGTTATTAAAATCAACCCTGAAACCTGCCAATAAGGTAAATTTCTCAAAAATGGAATATGTGTATTCAGCAAACACACCAGGCACACTTTCTTCCTTTTTAAAAGCGCTGTCGTTTAGGTATTCATCATAATGGTCAAGAACATAACTGACACCGGTAGTAATCTGATGATCAGTGTTATGGATATAAGTCTGAAACATCAGATTGCCATAGTAATTATTCTCTCTGGCATTATAATCATTGAGTCCGAAAAATGACTTTTGAAAATGGTACACATAAGAGTTTATGAAGGCAATATTTGTTCCCGGCCTGTTTTTAAGCAAATAAGCTCCTTTAAAGAATGCTTCAACCCTGTTTGTTTTAACACCAATGCCATATCCATTATTAATAGTTCGTTCTTTAGAATCATCAAAGCTAACTTGTCCACCATGTCTGTCCTCCTGCAGTACTTTAATTCCAATTTGTGTCCGGAAATACTCAGCAAAATATTTCCATCTATTCATGATATTATATTGTTTGATGAGAGGCTGGTCGATAAATCCATCATTGTTATGATCCGTTTCTCTTGTTTTATTTTCAACATGGCCAAGAACCATTGTGCTCAGTTTATCATTGATCTTAACAGCTGAATTAAAATTCATTTCAGCTTTAAAATCGTTATTACCATAAAGGTTGAGATAGAATTTCTCACCATCATCAGGTTTTTTGAACTCAACATTTATCTGACCGGTAATTGATTCATACCCATTTTTTACTGATGCAGTCCCTTTTGACACTTGTATGGATTCCATCCACGGCCCGGGAATGTATCCTAATCCATAAGTTGTAGCCAAGCCCCGGATATTAGGAATATTTTCAAACTGTACCTGGCTGTATTTACCTGCCAGCCCAAGCAATTTAATTTGTTTAGCTCCTGAAATAGCATCGTCATAAGCCACATCTACTGAAGCATTGGTTTGAAAACTTTCCGATAAATTACAACATGCCGCTTTTTGTAATTCAGCTCCGGTTATCAGGAATGTGTTCAAGGGATCAAGTCTTGAAATATGCCCCCCCCGGAGCTTTGTTTGCTATGATAACCGTTTTAAGCGTATTGTTTACTTTTAACTCAATTTCAATTTCTTCGGTATCAGCTGGAATAACTATAGAATCGTTCTTATAACCTATATAGCTTATCACCAAAGGAATACTAAAATCTTCAATTCTGATAATATGAAAGTGGCCGTCTTTATCAGAACTGGTTCCTGTTGTAGTTCCTGCCCAATAAACGTTTACACCCGGGATAGGTGATTCATCACCATTATCACTAATCTCATTAACAATTCCGTTAATATGACCGAATTCATGATGATGCTCTTGTTTATGATCTTCGTGTTGCGTGTATGAATAATTCCAGATTATGGAAAAGAAAAAAACAGTTAAAAATTTTATAAAATTCATGATATCCTCCTAATAAATTAATCTTCAATAATGTAATTCTTATACAAATTGAAAATAGGAGGGAGCGATTTTAAGTTGTTTGTATAAAATGAAGAAGGGAGGAGAGTTATCTCTTGTAATATCATTATCTATTTTGACAAAACAAAAACCAGAGTCTTTAATAAGCTCTGTATTTTCAATGTTATGATCAAAAACAGCAGTAACTACTTTTAGTTCCCTGGATTGTTGATTTGGAGCGTCGAGTGGAGACTCAAGCTTATATATTGCAATATTTTCATTGCAACAATCTGATTCTTTCTTAACTGGGCATTCATTCTTCTGATGGGTGCAGCATGAAGAGGAGTGGTTTTCATTTGTTGCAGCACAACATGAAGTATGTTCATCAAAAAGAGAGATGCTAACGGTTCCTGTATGAGAACAATGATGCTCAAAAATAGTAATACCAGTTGTTGAGATCAATACTACAACAGCTAGTATAATAGAAAGTATGTTTTTGATCTGTTTCAAAATGATTTCAAAAGTTCTACAATAGTAACAATATTTATATAAAGAAGTTGCCTGTATTTGTTCAAAATTTGTTAAATGATTGTTAAAGCTATATATCCCCTTACTTATCGTACGTTAAGAATAAATAACTATAAACTAAAGAAGTAAGTTTAGAACTAATTTATATAAGGCTGAGGGCTATAAGTTTTCAATATTTTGCTAACTTTGAGGGGATTCAAAATAAACTAAATTATTATGGAATATCAGATTTTACAAGTAGATATTAATGAGGGGATTGCACTTGTCACTATTAATCGTCCAAAAGCATTAAATGCCCTAAATACAAGGTTTTTTGATGAAATGGATGATGTGGTTGCTACAATCAGTGCAAATTCTGATGTGAAGGTGATGATCATCACTGGTGAAGGAAAAGCATTTGTTGCAGGTGCCGATATTGCTGAGATGGTTGATAAAACACCGGCGGAAGGATCAGCTTTTTCTCGTTTAGGTCAGAATACTTTTCGCAGTCTTGAAAAAATGGAGATACCAGTCATTGCAGCCATTAATGGTTTTGCATTAGGTGGAGGACTTGAGCTTGCAATGGGGTGTGATTTCAGAATAGCGAACAATAAAGCAAAGTTTGGTCAGCCTGAAGTTAATCTGGGTATGATACCTGGGTATGCAGGAACGCAAAGATTAGCACGCCTTGTAGGTTTGGCGGATGCATTATTTCTCTTGATGACCGGTGAAATGATTGGTGCTGAAGATGCGCTGAGAATAGGACTTGTTCAAAAAGTTGTGGAACCTGAAGAACTTATGGATGAAGTAATGAAAATTGCAAAGATCATCATCTCCAAAGGTCCTGAAGCTGTTAAGAAAGTAAAATTTGTAACACGTACTGGCTTACTTGGAGATTTTGATAAAGGATGCGAACTGGAAGCCGACTATTTTGGCACACAGTTTAAAGCAGAAGGTGAGGTTGGAATGAAGGCCTTCCTGGAAAAACGTAAACCAGACTGGTAAAGAGAATTAGTAATTAATAATTAATAATTAAGAATTTCGTTACGCGTCACGCATCACGCGTCACGTGTAAAAAAACGGAGTTTTTTTACAAACAATCAAAATATGAATTACGAAGATAGATTGCAGAATGTTACTATTCTTGGTGCAGCAGGCAAGATGGGAAGTGGCATTTTGCTGCTTACAGCTGTTGAGATGGCTGACCTGATGCTTAAGCCTGAGAATAAAGACAAAACATTCATTCTTAATGCAGTGGATATTTCCCCTGCAGGACTAAAAGGTGTTATGAAATACCTTAGAACCCAGGTTTTGAAGGTTGCTGAAAAGAAAACTGTTCCTTTAAGAAAGATGTATGCTGACAGAGATCATTTAGTTGAAAATGCAGAGATCATTCAGCAATATGTTGAGGATGTACTAAGCGTTGTTCATCCAACATTACGTATGGAGTCGGCTTATGATTCAACACTGGTATTCGAAGCGGTAAATGAAAACAAAGACCTTAAGGTTAAGATCTTTACAGATATCGATAAAAATAATTCCAATGATCCATGGTTCTTTACAAACACTTCATCAGTGCCTATTGGTATTATCGACAAAGAAGCAAATCTTGATGGAAGAATTCTTGGATTCCATTTTTATAACCCCCCAGCTATCCAAAAACTTGTTGAGATCATAGTTTCAAAGAATACTAAGAAAGATTTAGAAGAATTTGCTTTGCAATATGCAAAGAATCTTAAGAAAATTGTTGTTCCTTCAAATGATGTTGCAGGATTTATAGGAAATGGACATTTCATGCGTGACGCCCTTCATGGTATCAGAGAAGTTGAACGCCTTTCTAAAGACATGCCTTTTGTTACTGCTGTGTATCTTGTGAATAAAGTTACTCAGGATTATCTGGTAAGACCAATGGGGATCTTTCAGTTGATTGACTATGTTGGAATTGATGTGGTTAGCTTTATCATGAATGTAATGAACCCTCACATGAAAGATGAAGAACTTCATAGTGAATTGCTTGATATGATGCTTGAACAAGGAGTTAAAGGCGGACAATATTCTGATGGTTCTCAAAAAGATGGATTCTTTAAGTATGAGAGAGGAAAGATTGTTGCTATTTACGGTCCTTATGTTAAAAAATATGTTCCTGTAGAAGATGTGATGGAAGAGGTTCTTGACAGCTTTGGTGAAGTTCCTGAATCAATCATTCCATGGAAAGCTTTGGTAAGGATTAAAGACAAAGATCCTATCCTGAAAAAACTTTATGGAGACCTTAAAAAACTTGGTACCCTTGGAGCTGATCTGGCAATTAAATACGGTCAAAAGTCAAATGAAATTGGCAAAAAACTGGTTGCTGATAAGGTAGCTTACAAAGATGATGATGTGAATACAGTGTTGTTAACCGGATTCTTTCATGCTTATGGGCCAATAAACGAATACTTTGATTGATAGAGATAGTGATTAATAGTGATTAAATTGTTATTAGTAGTGATTAATTGTTGTTTACAATAATGGAAAAGGGCCTTGAAAATTTACAGATTTATCAAATCTCAATGGAAATAGGTGAGAAAATATGGAAATTAGTGGAAGGATGGAATGATTTTCAGAAGAGAACAATTGGTAATCAGATCATCAGATCTACTGATTCAATTGCTGCAAATATAAGTGAGGGATTTGGAAGATATCATTATAAGGATAAAATTAGGTTTTTACATTTTTCCAGAGGTTCATTGTTCGAAACCAAAACATGGTTTGAAAAAGCAAATAATAGAAATCTTATTGAAAATGAAACTTATAATGAGATAATTAATATGCTAAACACCCTAGGAATTAAAATTAATAACTATATAAATTCTCTTAGTAGAAATTTAGTAAATGAAGATGAGTTTGAATATGGAAACTAGAATTATCAGGAGTTTTACACTATGAATTACTATTAATCACAACAAATCACTATTGAATTACAATTATCTATATCTACGAAAATTAATAAACAAGTAAAAAATTAAAATAACAGAAATGATTCCAAGAAAAAAAGTATATATGGCAGCCGGTTACAATACCATCTCACTGGGTACTGGTAGAAGTGAATTTAATCCAAGAAAACCTCGTCCGGGTTTGGAGCATTACATTAAAGAAGCCGGTCAGGAAACCTTAAAAATGATCGGTGGAGCAAAAAATGTCGACGAAGGAGTTATTGGAAACTTCATGGCGGCTCGGTTTAGCAAGCAAGGAAATCTTCCGGGATTTATTCCTTATATTGATAAGGGGTTGGAATGGAAACCCAGTATAGCTGTTGAAGGAGCCTGTGGCTCAGGAGCTCTTGCATTAATTACTGGAATTAAAAGTGTATTATCAGATACTGCTGATGTAGTATTAACCGTTGGTGTTGAAGTTCAAAATTCAGTCAAAGCTATTTATGGAGCCGATATACTGGCAGGGGCAGGACATATGGAGAAAAGAAAAGATGGCCATGCTTATTTCTTTCCAGGTCAATTCAGCGAAAGAGCAGGTGCATATTATGAAAAATATGGTTTCGACAAAGCCAGAAAAGGAATGTGCCAATGGTTTGTGAATGCTATGGAAAATGCAAGACTATGCCCAACTGCACAGGAATATGAAAATAAAGCTAAAGACCTTGAGGGCCTTTATATGAGCCGGAAACCTGATGGAAGGTTTTTCGTTGACAATCTGAATCTTTTTGATTGCTCAAAAGTTTCTGATGGAGCGTCTGCATTAATAGTTGCTTCTGAAGAAGGACTTAAACGCTGCGGTATCGACAAAAAAGATACTGTTGAAGTAATTAGCTTTGCACAGCTTGAAAGAAATATTACAAACGATCCTCCTGATCTGACAGAAGTTACCACTATTAAAATGGCTGCCCTTAAGGCCATTGAAGATGCTGGAATTACTATAGATCAACTGGGTACAATTGAAACACACGATTGTTTCAGTATCGCAGGGGTTCTTGCGATGGAAGCACTTGGATTTGCAAAGCCAGGAGAAGGTTGTGATTTTGTAGCAGCAGGACATACTAAAAGAGATGGTAAAATTCCTGTGAACACCACAGGCGGACTGATAGGATGGGGACACCCTACAGGAGCTACAGGGGTTCACCAGGCTGTTACTATCTGGGAACAGCTTACAGGAAAAGCCGGTGATGCTCAAATTGAGATGACTAATGATAAACCATACGGTCTTACTATCAATATGGGTGGTGATGATGTAACGGTTGTTGCTATTGTTTACAAACGTGGATAGGGTTTGAATTACCAAACAATAAGTAATAAATTCCAATAAAGTTGTTTTCAACTAATTTCTTTATTGATAGATATCAAACCCGTCAGCAATGGCGGGTTTTTTTGTATATTTGGATTAATCAATATTTTGTAAAACCATCGCGTCACGCGTTACGCGTTACGCGTCACGACTGAAAGTTATGAAAAAATTCGCAGTAGTCCTTGCAGGAAGTGGTGTTTTCGATGGAGCTGAAATTCATGAAGCCACATTTACCTTATACTCCATTATGAAACATGGAGCTACTTACCAATGTTTTGCCCCGGATATTCCACAGCATCATGTGCTTAATCACATTACAGGCGAAGAGATGGAAGAGACAAGGAATGTTTTAATAGAATCAGCCCGGATCGCCAGGGGAGATATCAAAAATCTTAAGGAATTTAACGCTGATGACTATGATGCTTTGATCTTTCCGGGAGGTTTTGGTGCTGCAAAAAACCTTTCTACAGTAGCATTTGACGGCCCCAATGCTAAAGTAAATCCTGAAGTGGAACGAGCAGTGAATGATATGCTGGAAAAAGGGAAGCCTATTGGAGCACTTTGTATCGCACCTGCTTTTATTGCTAAAATACTAGGAGATGTGACGGTAACTATTGGGCAGGATAAAGGAACCATTGAAGCTATTGAAAAAATGGGAGCCACACATGAAGAAACTGACCATGCTGAAGTGATCATTGATGAAGACAAACTTGTATTCACAACGCCATGCTATATGCTTGATGCTACCATACTGGATATTGCAGAAGGAGCGGATAATATTGTGAGGGAAATGATATCGCGCCTATAGGTGAAATTACAAATTCCAAGCAAAAGTCAAGTGTGAAATCTCAAAACTCAAATTATAAATTCCAAGCAAA
>CAZDWF010000041.1:0-27412 GCA_964508895.1 uncultured Bacteroidales bacterium | reverse complement strand
TTATTGGTAGTATCTGCATGTAAGAAAGACGATGATGACAATAATGATCCAGTTAACGAAAATCCTGTACTTAATTTTCTGGTTGAGCAAGGATATGTTAATGGAGATGTTACTTTAGCTCCCGGAAATGCATTTAAAACAAAAATTTACATGGCAGAAAATGCCACTACAAAGAAAAACATTGACTTCCTGAATGTAAGAAGAATCAAAAACAACACCACTGTTTATGATACTGCTTATAACATTGGGAAAAGTGAAGAAACACTGGAATTAAACTTTAACGCACAACTTGACGAAGGAACAGAAACCTTTGAATTTGAAGCCGTTGACAATGGCGGTAAAAAAGTTACAATTAGATTTATTGTAACAACTGTTGGGCCAGGAACACCTGTTAATACTTATGCAGGCGTAATTCTAGGATCCTGGAATGATCAAACTTATGGAAGCTTCTTTTCAACTTCCACAAATCAGGTGTTCTTCAAACCTGAGGTTCAGGCAAATCTTGCTTTGATAGATTTCGCATTTTCTCTTGGAACCACGAGCGGATCTATAATTACATCTGTTTCCGATAGTGCTTTGATGAATGAATTTTTCAGTCAAACATGGAGTGGTGCAAATATTACCAAATTTGAATATCCAGCACCAATTGATGCACCAACATTTGATGCAATTGGAAACTTTTTCCAATTTCCTGCATTTTCTGGTACAGCAATTCATGTGAATCAACTTAAAGCAGATGATGTAATCTATTTTGAAACAGCTGCTGGCAAATATGGATTTATTAAAATAAACCAAATCAATGATAAAGGTGATATCATTAACATTGATGTAAAAGTTGAAAATTAAAATTATTAATCACTACTTTCCGGTAAAGCTAGCATACATCTTTAGAAATTATTGAACTGTAAGTGTTTCAGGGCTTTTTTGAATATTGAGGCTAGCATTTATTGATTTGCTATTTGAAGTAGATAGCAACCCTTCGACAGGCTCAGGGTGACTCTGTTATGTTAGTTTATAGGCAAACGGGAGCCGGCGCGCTGAGAGTAGCGAAGCGGAATCGAAGGGTCAGAAATTAATCTGATGCTGTTTATTTGTAGCTATTAACTGTAATAATGATCTCTAATTATGTCATTTCCCCGGACAGTAGTAATTCTTAATTCTTAATTCTTAATTCTTAATTTAATATAATCCGCCTTCTCATCTATATCCAGGCTGCCATCTATCCAGTCAATTTTCGTTCCTTTCTTTTCCATTCTCCGAAACCATGTCATTTGTCGTTTAGCAAATTGATGAATGGCCGTATTTAATTTAGTGAACATTTCATCATAAGAAAGCTTTCCTGTTACGTGTTCGGTAAGATAACGATATTCCAGACCATAGAAAGTTAATTGTTCAGCTTGCAATCCTGAATTCAATAATGTTCTGATCTCATCAAGCATCCCATGTTCAAGTCTTGATCTAAGCCTTCTGGTTATTCTTTCTCTAATAATTTCTCTTTCAAAATGAACACCGAAAATCAATGAATTATAATCGGGAAATTCAATTATCTCATCAGGGTGTTCCAGGTTATAATGTTGTATCTCTATTGCTCTGATCATTCGTTTCCTGTCATTGGTATCACTAACATTATGAAGAATCTTCAGGGAGGTAAGAATACCAATAAGATCCTGATCACTCTTTTTTGATAAGTGTTTTCTTAAATTTTTGTTCTCAGGAACATCATGCATACGATACATCTGTAGCACAGATTCAAGATAAAGTCCTGTGCCACCGCACAAAACGGGTATTTTATTTCTTAAAACAATATCATTAAAAGCTTCTATGAAATCTTTTTGAAACTCAAAAACATTGTACTCATATCCCGGATCTTTAATATCAAGCAGATGATAAGGGATTGCTTTTCCATCAACGATATAATCATCCAGATCTTTACCGGTTCCTATATCCATTCCCCGATAAAGCTGTCTTGAATCTGCCGAAACAATCTCCCCATCAATTTCTGCTGCCAGATGAGCAGCAAGAGTGGTTTTGCCAGTTGCTGTTGGGCCGAGGATAGTGATGAGATTGTTGGACATGATGGTGCTGAATTGAATTTGCAAAGATAAATAAAAATGGTCACTGGTTGCTGGTCACTGGTCACTGGTCACTGGTCACTGGTTGCTGGTCACTGGTTGATGAATGAGCTTGCATATTTGTTTTCCCTTTGAAAATCTTCTTCAATCCGTACAAGCAAATTCCTGATCAAATCAAGCTCTTCAGTAGAATTTCTATTGAAAGAGAGATCCACAAGGATTGAATTCACCTCATCATTTATGTAATCTGGATAATAAATCTTGAAGTTTTCTTTCAAACACTCTTCATCGCTAATTCCAAATGCTTGCTGCCTGGATTTCAGAAATTGAAGAACCCTCAAACCATCAAATTTCAGGTGAGCAGCTTTTATGAACTGATCCACATTTTTAGAATTCTTAATTAATGGATCCCAAACATCTATGCTGCCAAATATCATTTCTGTCATGGAATTTGATTCCTTGTCTGCTTCTCCATTATATATCATTGCAAAAGAATCATACAATCTTCTGATCTCATCAAATAAAGAATAATGATAAATTGGGTATGAATTCCAGTCTCCAGCATCTCCTTTGATCATTGCCGGACCAGTCCCAAAGAAAACCCTGTCGGAGAATCTGGTGCCCGGATAAACTTTTTCCTTATTCCATATCATCATATCTCCAGATTTTCTCATTTTTTGAAGAAAATAAAAATCCTCACCGCTTTTTTTTGGTGTCATCCCTCCTATTTTCCTGTATGACCAAATTGGAAAAACAATAGCTGATCCCAGTGCAGTAAAAGCATACGGACTACTAACCCTCCATAAATTAATAGCATAATTACGCATATAGATCTCATAATGCAGTATGGCTCGATTTGCTCTTTCATCTGTAAGCAGTGGATGATAATAAGGAACTGACAGCACGGTAGCATGTTGGTTCTTATTGAAGTTATCAATTATCGATTTCAAATACTCAGGATTAAAAACGGTATCACCATCAATACTCACCACTAGGTCGTTTTCATCAGCCTGCATGTTAATGTGATCCATTACTGTTTTTCGTGCCCAGCCCACACCGAGATTCTTTCGATCCCAGCCTTTTCCTTTTGATGAATAATCCAGGATATCCATGTTAAAGCCGGCATTAAGATCTTTTAAAAATCTAATTGTATCCTGATTGTTCAGACAAATCCACTTCTTGATCTCATTCTGCCAGTAATGATCAGGTTGATTAATAATTACATGCAATTGAAAGTTGGTGAAAGTCTGTTCATTAAGGGATTTGATGAGTCCTGATATATAATCACGCTCCCCCATCAAGGGTAATGCAATGTGTATAGTGTTGTATTTTTGCATTGAAGGCAAAAACGGAAAATTATTCTATTCCTGCAAAATGCTTAATAAACTGTACGCGTTCATATGCAGCAGGATTATCCGCCTCTTTCAAACTCATTTTACCAATAAAATCATCGGTTGATGTAAACTCATGATCTTCCATCCATTCTGTAATCTCATCAAGCATTATCTTGATCTGCTCAAAGCCTTTCTTGTATAAAACTGAACTGATCTGTATGGCTTTTGCTCCTGCAAGTAACTGCTTGATAACAGCACTTCCATCATGAATTCCAGTACTGGCTGCAATATCGCAGTGTAATCTATCGGACAGCATAGCAACCCATCTTAATGAAGTAGCAAGTTCTTCAGGAGTACTGAAAACATTGGTTGCAGTAATCTTAAACTTATCGATATCAATATCAGGTGAGAAAAACCTATTAAAAAGAACAATTCCTTCAACACCCGTCCAGGAAAGTTTCTGAACAGTATTCGCCAGTCCACCGAAATAATAACTAATTTTCAGGGCAACAGGAATATTAATCTGCTTTTTAATCTCATTAACTATCTCAAAATAAACAGCTTCATTTTCACCAGCAGTCTTTTGGGGGTTTGATGGTAAAATAAAGATATTAAGTTCCAGAGCATCTGCACCGGCTTCTTCTATTTTCCTGGCAAAATCAATCCATTCAAAAGATGTAACACAGTTTATGCTTGCAAATACAGGTATTGACAATGTGTTCTTAGCTTCTCTGATCAGCTTAAGATAATTATCAACATCATTTTCCCTGGTATAATTATCAATATAATCCTGAGCTTCAGGATAGGCCATATTATCCCGGTTTAAGCTCATTGTTTTTGCGGCTTCATTCTTAATCTGCTCTTCAAAAAGAGATTTTAAAACAACAGCAGCGGCCCCGTTTTTTTCAGCCAGCTTTAAATTGTCAATAGAATTTGTTAATCCTGAACTTCCAACAATGATAGGGTTCTTAAGTTCAAACCCCATATATTTCGTTGTTAAATTTGCCATAATTTATATTACAGTTTTTGGAATTATAAGTAAGTCTGACAAATTTATGTAATTATTTGAATAATTAGCAGGACTATCTATTTATTTTCAACTCAATAAACATAGAGCCATCCTGTAATATCTTAACTGCCTCCTGTAAAGCTTCATCAGATTCAGCAAATGATTGGTATGAAGCATTTATATCCCAAAGATTTCGTGCGATCCATGATTTAACCTGTGATTTTAAAACATCCTTTGAAGCTTCATAACCCTCATTGTCAAATTCTATACCCTCATCCTCAGCAAGTTCAATAAATGCCTGCATAAAATCATCATCTACATGAAAGTTTGCAATATATTCTTTTATAGTAGGATAATCCTTTAACAGACTTTTCCTGTTATCATCTACATAGGTAATGGTAAATTGATTCAGTATGCCTTTTTTACGAAGATCAATATAATAATCAGAGATCCAGGTTGAATCCCAGGGAACAAAAAAGTCTGGCATAATACCACCTCCACCATAAACAATTCGATTTCCAGGAGTATAATATTTTAATGAATCAGGAAATTTTATGCTATCAGCATGAATCATTTCTCCATTCTTCCAACGCTTAGCAAAATCTTTGTAATAATTTTCAATTCCACCATTGTATGGTCGCTGAATGCTTCTTCCTGTAGGAGTATAATAACGGGCAGTAGTAATTCTGATCACAGACCCATCATTTAACGGAAATGGTCTTTGCACAAGGCCTTTACCAAATGAACGTCTTCCCAGGATAATACCCCTGTCCCAATCCTGAACAGCTCCTGACACAATCTCACTGGCTGATGCAGATCCTTCATCTATCATAATAATAAGATCTCCTTTCTCGAAATTACCAAGACTTGTTGCATGTGATTCATAGCGTGGACTTTTCACACCTTCAGTATAAACAAGCAATCTGCCACTTGGGAGAAATTCGTCTGAGAGATCTACTGCTGCATCAAGCAAACCTCCCGAATTACCCCTAAGATCAAGAATGAGCTTTTTCATACCCTTTGACTTTAGCGTACGAACCGACTCTTCAAATTCATCCAATGATGTTTTCGAAAATCTATTCAGCTTGATATATCCAATTTCATCATCGATTATAAATGTTGCATCAATACTATTTATCGGGATTTTGTCTCTGGTAATTGTATAATCAATAAGATCTTTATTATTTCTAAAAATGGTCACTTCAACCTTGCTACCTTTTTCTCCCCTGAGGTGATCAAAAACAAACTGGTTATTTATGTCTTTACCACAAGCATTTTCTCCATCAATCTTCACAATTTTATCACCTGAAAGAATGCCAAGTTTCTCAGAAGGTCCACCTGGTATTGGGGAAATAACAAGTATGGTATCCTGGAAAATCTGGAATGTTATACCTATGCCTTCAAAACTACCCTGAAGTCTTTCTGTCTCCCTCTCAAGTGCTTTTCCTGAAATATAAACTGAATGGGGATCCAGGTCACGCAGTGTTTTAACAATGGTTTTTTCAACAAGATCCTCCATATCAACAGAGTCAACATAAGTATAATCGATAATCTGTATTACGGAAGCAAGTTTCTGAATATTCTTCCTTAGTTCTTCAGATTGAGAAAATGCAGATCCTGCAAATAAAAAAGCTAATAACATTGTTAATGTAAAACTTCTAAATCCTTTAATCTTCATGTCTTTTAATTTATTTCAATACTAATGGTCAAAATTAATCCATATTGATATAGCAAAATAATAATTCATTACAATTACTGTTAATTTTTGTTAAGATAGTATAACGAATTAACGAAGAGCCAGTATGGATAAGCGATTAGTAGTACAAAAGCTCCAATGCTGCTTTGTAAATCTTTTCTACATCAGGCAAAATTGCTTTTTCAAGTATCCTGTTAAACCCAACAGGAGTAAATTCTGATCCTACTCTTCTAACAGGAGCATCCAGGTGTTCAAATGCTTCATCAGAGATCAATCCTGCTAATTCTCCTCCAAATCCTGCAAATACCTTATCCTCATGAGCAATAAGAACCTTGTTTGTCTTTTTTATAGTTTCCAGGATGGCATCTTTATCAAGCGGTATTAATGATCTCAGGTCCAGAATTTCTATTTCTTTTCCTGTTTCCTTTTTAATCCTTTCAGCAGCAGTAATACTTAGGTGAGTTGTATTACCATAAGTTATTATACTCATATCATTGCCTTCCCTTCGGATTCTTGCTTTGCCAAATGGGACTTCAAAATCATCAGGAACATACGTTTCTGCTATCGGGTCATTATATAATGCTTTAGGTTCCATAAAAATAGTCGGTCCGTGTGATCTGATGCTGGTGCGCAATAATCCTGCTGCATCATCAGCATAGGATGGGTATACGATTCTAATTCCAGGAAGAGTTGTTAAGGCTCCTTCAATGGATTGAGAATGGTACAATCCACCTCCGATATAGCCTCCGGATGCTAACCTGATTGTAACATTTGCAGAAAACTTACCGTTGGATCTCCAATAATCGTGCGACATCTCAAGCAATTGCTCCATGGCTGGCCAGAAATAATCAGCAAACTCAGCACCCTCTATCACTATTCTTATTTTATCATTAAACCTGCTCATCCCGTTGGCTGTACCTACAATGAAGTCTTCTGCTATTGGTGCATTGAATATTCTCTTTGGACCAAACTCTTTTTGCAAGCCTTTTGACACATTAAATATTCCACCTTTTTCTTTATTGGCAATATCCTGTCCCCATAGAAAAGTATCTTCATTCTTACTGAACTCCTCTTTTAAAGTAGTATTAAGGGCTTCAATAAGTTTCATTGATTTACCACTTCCATCAGGAATTCCTTTAGGGTATTTCTCCGGATTATATGCTGCGGGCATTACAAAATCAAAAATGGATCCAGGATCAGGATCCTCCATGGCGATCACATTTTTATGTGCTGCAGATATTTCTTTTTTTGCTTGCTTATCAATATCATCAAGTTCTTCAGATGTAAGCTTTTCTGAATAAATAAGCCGCTTCCTGAATTTGACAAGAGGGTCTTGCCCTTTCACAGTCAATAATTCATTGGAATCTCTGTAAAGCTCATGCCTGTCGGAATTTGAATGAGATCCTATTCTCACACAATTGGCATGAACAATCACAGGCACTTCTTTTTCTTTAACAATCTTTTTTGCAAATGCCATTGCATTCATAGAATTGAACACATCAAGCCCATTAGTATAAATGATCTCAAGGTTTTTAAATCCTTCAAAATTAGTAGCTGCTCTGGTATTTGCAGTCTGGTCTTTTTTAGGAACAGAAATACCATAATCATTATCCTGAAATACAAATATTACAGGTAATCTCTCATTTGAAGCTCCATTGATAGCCTCATAAACATATCCTTCAGAGGTTGAAGATTCTCCCTGAGAGGAGATTGCAACACCTCCGGATTTGTAATATTTTATCGCTCTTGCAACACCAACAGCATGAAGAGTATGGTTTCCTGTACACGAAGAAACATTATGAATATTCCACTCAGGTTTTGCAAAATGGTTCGACATATGGCGGCCCCCACTGGCAACATCATCCCTTTTAGAGATTCCATTCATTATAATCTCTTCGGCTGATAGTCCTGCAGAAACTACAGTTAACATATCCCTGTAATAGGGGAACAGGTGATCATGTTCTTTATTAAAAACCTGTCCTATAGCCAGTTGTATCCCATCATGTCCTGCATATGGCGCATGATATGACCATCCAAGGGCCTGTTTTAAATAGTTAGGTGCTTTATTATCGAGCTGACGTCCCAAAGTCATCAGGTAATACCATTTCTTTAGAACATCTATATCAATATCTTTCAACAGGAAAGCCTTATCCTGTTTGTGTATCTTCATTCTCTTATTCCTGATCATCACAAAATCAAATAATTGATATCATTGAAAAATAATTTCCGCGAGATATCATTTTGTTCAAATAATTTAACAAGTCAGGTCTTTATATTGTTCAGGAAAACGATCGCTAATGACGTGGTTTCTTTTAGTGATCATTTTATTATTTGAAAGCTTGATATCCAGATCACTGATAAAAACTTCGTCATCACTATCAGATGCTTTGAAAATAAAATCCCCTTCAGGGTTGACAACAAAAGATTCTCCAGTAAAACTCAGATCTTTTTCAATGCCGATACGATTGGTTGTTATGATAAAATACCTGTTAATTATAGCATGTGCAGGTATTACTTTCTGTGGATAAGCAGTTATGAAGTTTGACGGATGACAAATCAGTTGGGCACCTTTTAAGGCAAGTATTCTCCATGATTCAGGAAAAAGGTAATCGAAGCATATCTGTATACCTATCCTGCAGATGCCAATATCAAATACAGGAAAACCAAGATCACCAGGTGTAAATATATCTTTCTCATTCATGAACAGGTGAACCTTACGGTATTTCCCTATAATGCCCTCAGGACTAACCAGTACTGCGGAGTTATACAATTTGTCATTTTCTCTTTCATTGAATCCGCTAACAATGAAACATGAATTCTTCACTGCAAATTCCTTAATTAAATTCAGATAAGAGCTATTATCAACCTCTTCAGAAAGCTCGTAAGCCTGCTCGAATGAATCGAAATTATATCCGGAATTAGCTAATTCAGGAAGGACAATTAAATCGGCATCTTCTGAATTCTCAATTAATGAAGTTAGTCTTGAAATGGTTTTTTCCAGATCGCCGAACACAGGTTGAAATTGAATAAAACCAGCTTTAATCATTCCCTGATAACTTTAAATTCTCCATTCTCTTCCATTTTGATAATCCTGGAAGGTTTTGTTGAACGAATTAATCCTACATTAACATTTACGACATAGTCAACCTGTTTAATGATCTCATCGGACACCTTGCTATAGATGTAAGGATCAGGATGACCACTTATATTTGCCGAAGTAGAAACAATAGGTTTTTTAAATCTTCTGATCAATTCCTGGCAAAATTTATCCTTTACTATTCGAATAGCTATAGTACCATCCTTAGCAATAACATTTTTTGCAAGGTTCATTGCATTAGGATAAATTACTGTTAAAGGAGAATCAACACTTTCCAGTATATCATAGGTTGAAAAAGGAACTTTTCTGACATATTTTTTTAGTTTTTCGACATCATCAAGCAATATGATCAAGCTTTTTGATTCCATTCTTTGTTTAATACGATAGACTTTTAAAACAGCTCTCACGCTTGTTGCATCACATCCAATACCCCATATAGTATCAGTTGGATACAGAATAGTCTTTCCTGCTGATAAGTTTTCTATTGCTTTATTGATTTCCTTCTCCATTGTTTAAACGATCTACAAGTTTTTGTTTAGAAATAGTTAATGCACAATCAAAATGTTTTTCCGGACATTCTCTGTGGCCATGTAAACCACAAGGTCTGCAATCCAGAATTTTATCAGATTCAATAATTACAGCATCATCAGATAATGGTCCGAATCCAAACTCAGGAACCGTTGAACAATATATCGTCGAAATGCTTGCATTCATGGCCGATGCCAGATGTTGCGGAGCAGAATCATTCACATAATTCATTACAGCATCTTTCATCAGGGCAGCTGTCTGTAATAAGCTCAACTCTCCTGCTAATATTAAACAATTCTTATGAGTTGAACGTTTCACAATTCTCTTACAAATTTCAATATCATTTTTTGCTCCCAAAAGATAAACTTTGAAATCATCATCCACATCATTAAGAAACTCAACCCATTTGCTTGCAGGAAACTGTTTAGTGAACCAGAGTGAAGCTGGTGCAATTGTAATGTATTTTTCTGTGGAATATTTTTTTATTGCATTAAGATCACCTACAGTTGGATATAAGCTAACTTTCCCGGGAATATTATCAGTTATAGCTTTAATCAATTCATGGTTCCTGTCTATCTCATGCATTCCTCCTTCGCCAATTATATGTTTTATCTGCTTCGTAAAAAGCCTTGAAAAGGGATTCTTGTCAAAACCGATTTTTTCCTTAGCACGTGACAATGCCGTAAGCAAACCAGTTAAACCAAAGCGTTGAATATTTATCACATAATCATACTTCTCAGATTTTACCTTTTTCAGGATACTTCTGAGGTTCTTGATCTTTCCGTTTTTTTTATCCCAGGAATATATGTTTTTCAGGAAAGGATGGCCTATGAATAAGGAATCGATGCCTTTCTTCACCAGAATATCGATCTGAGCATCAGGATAAAATTCATGCAATTTTTCCAGAACAGATGTAGCAAGTATCACATCTCCTATTGAAGCTGTTTGTATGATGAGGAATTTGGGCATTGGTTAGTTCATAAAGTTCGTAGTTCGTAGTTCGTAGTTTGTAGTTTGTAGTTTGTAGTTCGTAGTTTGTAATTTTTAATTCTTAATTATTAATTTTTAATTCCTAATCAAATGGTGACTCCGAATTCACGAAGTGCATCATTCAAGGACGTCTTCTTATCCGTCGATTCTTTTCTCTTACCAATGATCAGGCTACAAGGGATCTGATATTCTCCTGCATTGAATTTTTTAGGGATTGTTCCCGGAATAACTACAGAACGTGCAGGAATATATCCTTTGAACTCCCTGGGTTCACTTCCGGTAACATCAATGATCTTTGTTGAGGTTGTCAAAACTACATTGGCACCCAGAACTGCGTCCTCTTCAACTCGCACTCCTTCAACAACGATACATCTTGATCCAATGAAGCAGTTATCTTCAATTATTACAGGGCTTGCCTGTACGGGCTCCAGAACTCCACCAATTCCTACACCTCCACTGAGATGCACATTTTTCCCAATCTGTGCACAAGAGCCTACTGTTGCCCATGTATCAACCATAGTTCCCTGATCAACATAGGCTCCAATATTTATATATGATGGCATCATGATAACACCAGGAGAGATATAGGCACCATATCGGGCCACAGCATGGGGGACTACTCTAATTCCAGCTTCATTATATCCTGTTTTAAGATCAATCTTATCATGAAACTCCATTGGGCCGGCTTTAGTGATCTTCATTTCCTGAATCTGGAAATACATGATCACAGCTTTCTTCACCCAGTCGTTTACTTTCCATTCACCATCATTCTTTTCAGCTACTCTCAGCTGTCCCTTGTCAAGCAATTCAAGTACTTTATGAATTGCATTTTTAACATTGTCATTCTCAAGTTTTTCACGATGATCCCATGCATCATGAATTAATTCTTTAATATTCTTATACATATCAAGATTTTAGCTAATCAAAATTAGCCAAAAAATTCGCAATGCATTGAAATCTTTATAATTTTGTTGTCATTACACAAATATATGGGAAGGATCATAGCAATAGATTACGGAAGAAAAAGGGTTGGAATAGCCGTTACTGATGAGCAAAAGATCATCGCCACTCCTTTAACGACGGTGCATTCAAAAGACATTATTGAATTTCTGCAGGATTATATCTCAAAAGAAAATGTTGAGTGCATTATTGTTGGTGAACCAAAGCAAATGGATTATACTGCTTCGGAAGCTGAAAAATTCATAAAACCATTTTTCAACAGGATAAAAAAACTTTTTCCTGCTCTTATTGTTGAAAGGTATGACGAAAGATTTACATCCAAGATAGCTTTTCAGGCAATGATAGATGGAGGATTAAAAAAGAAAGCCAGGCAGGATAAGGCTTTGATTGATAAAATCAGTGCTACTATAATCCTTCAGTCTTATCTTGCTTCAAATCAACAATAATGTATTATTTTAGCGCTTTTTAAAATCAGGAGGATTAATGTTACCTATAGTTGCATATGGACACCCAACATTAAGGAAGATCTCGGAGGATATTGACAAGGACTATCCTGATCTGAACGTACTTATCGATCAAATGTTTGATACAATGTATACATCTGCCGGAATTGGGCTTGCGGCACCACAGGTAAACAAAAATATTCGTCTTTTCATTATTGATGCTTCACCATATGAGAAAGACATTCCTGAAGCAAAAGATTTCAAGAAGATCTTTATCAATGCTAAGATTGTTAAACAAGCAGGTGAATTATGGACCACGGATGAAGGTTGTTTGAGTATACCAAATATCAGAGAAGATGTTAGCCGTAAGTCAATGATTCGGATCCAATATAATGACGAAAATTGGGAATTTCATGATGAAACATACGGAGGATATATTGCAAGGATCATTCAACATGAATATGATCATCTTGAAGGCATACTATTTACCGATAAAGTAAGTTCTTTAAGAAAAACTTTATTAAAAAGAAAGCTTAATGAAATATCTAATGGTAAAGTTAAGGTTGACTATAAGATGATCTTTCCGGGAGCTAAAAAGAAAATTAAAAGAACATAAAATATTAAATCCAAAAAACTTCAAACAAATATGAAAATAAAAAAAATTATCCCTATTGTTTTAATCACTTTATTATTTGTTTCCTGTGGCCCTACAAAAATACAGGATAAAGAAAACATTGATGTATTTGAGAGTGAACTCTTCTCTCAAACAAGTGGTATGATCGACAAGAATAAAGCAAATGAGATCGTTGATTTATATATTGCTTACGCAGAAAAATACCCTGAAGATTCATTATCATCAGAATATCTTTTTAAGGCAGCAGATATCTCAATGAATATGAACCTTCCAACAAAAGCCATTAACCTTTATAAAAGGATACGGGCTGAATATCCTGATTTCCGCAAAGCACCTGAATGCCTGTTCCTGACAGGATATATTTATGAAAACTATCTTGGAAATCTTGATGAAGCCAGGGTCATTTACCAGGAATTTATTGATAAATATCCTGAAAATGATTTTGCTGACGATGCAATTATCTCTATTGAGAATCTGGGCAAATCACCAGAGGAGCTGATCAAGGAGTTTGAGGCTAAACAGCAGGAAGCTAATTAGCTTTTAGTCCCTGAATCGTGATGCGCCGTGCTTGCGCTGCGCTTCGGCAGGCAGGTGACGGGATTGTTGTTATTTTGAAATGTTGCTTCAAAATGTTATCCCCAATGTATAATTCATGCATCAATTTGTTCTAAAGTCGGATGAGAATAAATGCCATATGCACAATTTATAAGTAATACTATGCAAATTATTAAAAGAGTTGTATTCAGATTTTCTCTTTTCATTTTATTTATGCTTTAGTTCGAATGAATGGCAACGTTTTGGCGTATGACGTCCGTTTTGCCTTTCCTGTCCGACCGCCATAAAAGCTTGTTAATAGCACTAAAATAGAGGATTGAACTAACTTATCCAAACCCGTGGCAAAATGCGCTATAAGCCGTGTTGGCAATAGTTTTTATTCAGACATTTTAATTTCAAAACTTTCAATAAGTTTTTCCAATCAAAAGACCTATGTTTCTATTTTATATGTTAATAGATATTACTTTGGTATTATCTCATAATGGGATTTTAAAAAGTATCTTTGTCAGAGTATTATTTATCTGATGACAAAGGTGTAATTGTAACAGACACTATGTTTAGATTCTGGAATCGCAACACGGACTATCCGTAAAAAGTAAATGAGCTAGTGAACTAAATAGGTTTATTTGATTTTTTTATCAACCACATAAATCGTTGGAAGTACTTGACAAAATTCTTTCCTTTTATGCAAAAGCAAACCCAATCGATGATTACAAGTATAGATATAAACAAGCCAGAACCTATTATTGTTTCTAGAAAACAATTAGAGTTGTTTAATCGCACTACAGATGTTAAGTTTACGATTAAAGCATTAGAAGCTGGTAAACCTGTATTAATAACAGCGTTTTATAGCAATGGATTGTTACTTCTTAAGGAGTTGAAGATGCATCTTAAAAGAAAGTTACCTAACAAGTCTTTTCAGGAGCAACGCGAGTATCGGTCAGAATATCATAAGCTATCAAATCTTATTTTAATAGAAATTGCAGATCATAAATTGACAGTGAAAAAATCACCTTCTATTGGTTGGTTAGAAAAGCTTTATCCAGAAACTAGCGATTTCTTATTGTCCTTTCCTCAAGTACAAGGACTAAATAGTGCTTGGCAGTGGTACAAAAATGGAATTTCCATTCCTGTATTGCGAAATAAAGTACATCCATATTACGGCACTTATTTTCCTACACGTTTTGATCATTTGAAACTTTTCGACAATTGGTTGAAACGTTATAAAGGACCTAAAAAGTCAGCAATAGATGTTGGGGTTGGGAGTGGCGTACTTTCTTTTCAAATGTTAAAGTATGGTTTTCAAAAGGTTTTTGGTACAGACACAAATCCTAATGCGATTGTTGGACTAACAGAGTTTATGGCAGATACAAAATTGTCTAGAAAGATAGAATTAGATTTTGGACATCTTTTTGGTAAGTGGGAAAAGCAGACCGAATTAATTGTTTTTAATCCGCCTTGGTTACCAGCATCTTATAATCTGGATAGAAATGTCGAAGCTATTTATTACAATAAAAATCTATTCCCTGATTTTTTTGCAGAAGCAAAAAAAAGGCTGTTACCTGAAGGAAAGCTCGTAATCATATTCTCAAATTTAGCTCAAATAACTAATGTAACAAAAGACCATCCGATAGAGAAGGAACTAGCCGAAGGTGGGAGATTTCAATTAGAAAAATGTTTAAAAAAAATAGTGAAAGCTGCTTCTGAAAAAACAAAGCGAGATCAATACTGGCGTTCTTCTGAAGAAGTAGAGCTTTGGGTATTGACAAATAAGTAAGTTTTTGAAGTATTAAAGAAATGTTTTCACTTATAAGAATAGTTGAAGTTTTTATGGTTACAATTATTGCCAACTTGTTTATATGTCAACCCTCAGTGAACACACCTCTTCTCTTATTAAAAAATATGTTCATGTTTATTGAACAATAAACAATCACCACTCTTTTATCAAATATACAAAATATGCTAAAGGCTATTATATAAAGCAAGTTATTTTATTTGGAATATTGATGCTAAGGCGGTATGTAGTCAGAACTATAGCAAAGCATTATTAGGGCACGGACAGCATGTCCGCGCCAGGTATTTCATAGTTCGCAGTTCGTAGAAATAAAAAAGCTCCATGCTTAAGCGTGGAGCTTTTTTATTATCCGGCATCCGGCACATCAGGCATCTATCTTACTTCGCGTAACTAATCGCCCTTGTCTCCCTGATAACAGTTATTTTAATCTGACCCGGATACGTCATTTCATCCTGGATCTTTTTTGAAAGGTCATATGCGATCTTATCAGCATCAGCATCGCTGATCTTGTCGGCACCAACGATAACCCTTAACTCACGTCCTGCCTGGATAGCATAAGTTTTTATTACACCTTCATAGGTAAGTGCAAGTTCTTCGAGCTTGTTGAGTCTCTGGATATAAGCTTCAGCGACCTCTCTACGTGCACCTGGCCTTGCACCTGATATGGCATCACAAACCTGTACTATTGGTGCAATAAGTGATTCCATTTCTACCTCATCATGATGAGAACCTATAGCATTAGAAATCTCAACTTTTTCCTTGAATTTCTCTGCCAGCTTCATCCCAACAATTGCATGAGGAAGCTCAGGTTCGTTTTCAGCAACCTTTCCAATGTCATGAAGTAAGCCGGCACGCTTTGCTATTTTTGTGTTCAGGCCAAGCTCTGCAGCCATAGTGGAACAGAGGTTTGCTACCTCCATAGAATGCTGCAGAAGGTTCTGACCATATGATGATCTGAATTTCATTCTGCCAATATGGCGAATAAGCTCATGATGCATATTATGAATACCCAGATCTATAACTGTGCGTTTTCCGGTTTCCACAATTTCCTGCTCAACTTGCTTTTTAGTTTTCGAAACAACCTCTTCAATCCGTGCAGGATGTATTCTTCCATCTGTGACCAGCTTTTCGAGGGAGAGTCTTGCAATCTCTCTTCTTACAGGATCGAAACCAGAAAGGATGATTGCTTCAGGAGAATCATCAATAATGATCTCAATACCGGTAAGAGATTCCAATGCCCTTATATTCCTACCTTCTCTTCCTATGATACGTCCTTTAATCTCATCGTTATCAATATGGAAAACAGAGACAGTGTTTTCAATAGCATGTTCAGCAGCTGTTCTCTGGATGGTTTCAACAACTATCTTTTTGGCCTTCATATTGGCATTCATCTTAGCTTCTTCAACAATGTCTTTAACAAAAACCATTGCATCTGATTTCGCTTCCTCTTTGAGTGTTTCAAGAAGTTGTTCTTTTGCCTCAGCAGCAGATAATCCTGAGATTGTTTCCAGCTGTTCTACCTGTATTTTTTGAGCTTTATCCAGCTCTGATTGCTTGTTGCTTACTATATCAAGCTGGTTTTTCAGGTTATCCTTAATAGAACCTATTTCATTCTGCTTTCTTTGTATTTCTTCAAGCTTATGAGATATACTTGATTCTTTTTGTTTCAGCCGGTGTTCATTCTTCTGCACCGTACTGTTTCTTTCATTTATTATTTTCTCATGCTCAGCTTTCAGTTGAAGGAACTTCTCTTTTGCCTGTAGTATTTTCTCCTTCTTGATCACTTCAGATTTTTCATTGGCTTCTTTAAGCAAATTCTCACTTTTTCTTTCAACTGCTTTTCTCAGCAATGTTGCAGTAATCAAAAAACCAATCACCAGAGCACTTATACCTATAATAATTAATATTAAAGTTTCTGACATCACATTGTGTATTTAATAATTCTACATCATTTCAAAAACTCATCTTTTATCCAATATTGTCGTTAAAATCCTCCTCAAAATCCTCATTTACGCTAGTAAAATGCGGTTTTTCATCGGATTTTGCCTAAATATTGAAAAAAATCATTCTAATTAAGACTCATCGGAACATTATAGAAAAGGAATAAAAAAACCCGCAAAAATCCAGGAGCTTGAAAAACCCCAAATAGACATGTATAGGGACGCCTAGTCCTTCAAACTTCCACTGTCCACTGATGTGAATCCCGACTAGTCGGGATGAGGCCTGTTCTACAGACTTAATGAGCTTAACCCTAAAGGTTGTAATGTTGAGTTTTTAAACTTAATTCGAACTTATGCGGGTAAATTTTTATATGTTTCAAAGAACGTTATAGTGTATCTTGGATATTTTCCGTTAAATATGTATTGATCTTCGCCAGTCGTTCGCCAAAATCCTCATCAAACTTGCTTTCATCAACTCCTGTCTTCACATAACTCACTGCAAACTGTAGTGCTACCATTGATAATAAATCCTGGTAATCATTATATGCGTAAGTATTTGAATAATCCTTAACTTTTTCATTTATTAATTTGGCCGCCTTCCTAATTCCTTCTTCCTCTTCCGGTCTTATCTTCATTCGGTAAACCCGTTCTGCAATTTTTACTGATATAGTGAATTGATCCATTGGGTTCTTCCTTCAGAAAGAGATTTTTACCGGTTTAAAAGTCCAACACATCTGTCTATCTCCCGCAAAATCTCGTTTATTTTTTTCTTGACTTCTTCCTTTTCTTTTCCGTCTTCTATAGTTTTTGAAATTTTTATTCTTTCAATTTTTTTTGTTAATGTTTCTAATTCGCTGTTTTTTTTATTTATTATTTCCTGTAGTTCTTTTATTTGATTAGTTAGTAATTCTTTTTCAGATTTAAAGCTATCAAGTTTTGAAATGAGCATTTCAATCTTTTTCTCAATTTGAGTAATCAGCTCATCTGATAACTTCATTTCCTCTTATCCCATTTATACGATGATTCTACAAATTTAATAAAAATGAAGCATTTGTCAAATAATTTATTCATAGGCTTTTAAAGATTTTCTTCAATAATAGTTCCTAAACAGGTGGGTAATAAGTCAGTAAAAAGTATTAAGGGGTAGAAAACCTTTAAAATAAAAATATTATGAATGAAGATTTTATCTCATATTTATGGAAAAACCGCCTTTTTAACACTAATAATTGCCTGGTTGATAATGAGGAAATAAGTCTAATACAACCTGGAAAAGAGAATTATAACTCAGGGCCTGACTTTTTTAATTCCAAAATAAAATTAGGGTCCACTATATGGGCTGGAAATGTAGAAATACATGTCAGGTCTTCTGATTGGTTCAGGCATAATCATCAATTCGACGAGAGGTATAATAATATCATATTGCATGTTGTTTATGAACATGATCAGGAAGTATTCAGAAGGTCAGGAGAAAACATTCCAACACTATCATTAAAAAATAAATTTGATGAATCTCTTTATTACAGATACCAGGATTTTATCAGGAGTAAAAACTGGGTCCCATGCATAAACCTCCTGGGAGAAGTAAGAATGAAAATCAAAAGGACGGTTCTGAACAGGATGCTATTTAACCGACTTAACAATAAAGCCATTGATATTGAAAAAAAACTGGTATTGAGTAATCATTCATGGGAAATTGTATTTAATCATAATATGATCACCTACTTTGGGTTCAAATTAAATAATCATGCTTTTGAACTTCTGGCAAAATCAATTCCCTTCGAATGTCTGAAGCAAACAAGAAAAAAACTGATTCCTTTTGAAGCGCTATTATTCGGACAATCAGGATTATTGCAAAAATCCCAGAATGGAATATATCCTGCATTATTATTGATCGAGTATAATAAATTGAAAAAGAAATATTCATTACAACCCATTGATCCATCTCTCTGGAAATTTCTGAGGTTAAGGCCAAATAACTTCCCTACCATTCGCATTTCCCAACTCACTCATTTACTTTTCCAAAATGAAAATCTCTATAAAAAGGCTATAAACTCAAATTCATTAAAAGAGCTATACGATATATTCGATGTTAACTGCTCTGATTACTGGTTTAATCATTTTCTCTTTGGCGTTGAAAGCTCGTTTAGGAATAAAATTCTGGGAAAGCAATCGATTCAGCTAATCATAATTAATACTGTAATTCCATTTATGTTCGCTTATGGAAAAGTTCATAATAACAATGCATTCACCCAAAAAGCTCTCGATTTTCTGAGAGAATTACCTGCCGAAAAAAACTCTGTCATTAAAAAATTTTCCAGGATAGGCTTTGAAAGTTCTTCCGCATTTGATTCGCAAGCATTACTGCAAATGAAGTCTTTACTTTGCGATAACAAGAAGTGTCTTAAATGCCAGATAGGTAATTATCTGTTGAAAAGGCAATGAAAAGCCAATCGATTTTAATACCGTTGATATAAATAATAATATTTTTGGAAACATTTAGTGGAAGAAGCAGGTTAATCAGAGCTTTTATAATCCTTTCGGTTATTATTGTTATTGGTGTTTCAGGATATATGCTGATAGAGGGAGATAACTTCCTGAATGCCCTCTACATGACAATAATAACGATCTCAACTGTGGGTTTCGGAGAAATTCATTCTTTATCTGTTTCAGGAAAATTATTTACAATTCTCCTGATATTATCAAGCTTCGGAACCTATGCATATGCTATCTCCATCCTGACTTCTTACTTTATTGAAGGAAAGCTGGGATATCTTTTCATTAAAGGACAAAGAAACAAATCAACAAAGAGTATGGAAAACCATGTTATAGTATGTGGTTATGGCCGAAACGGACAACAGGTTGTAGAAGAACTTCTTTCTCACAAACAAGCTTTTGTTATCATTGAATAAAACCATGACCTCATCAACGAAAACCTTTCAAAACCATTTCGTTTCATTGAAGGGGATGGTACACAAGATGAGATACTGATGAAAGCGGATATTGATAAGGCAGATGCAATAATTACCACCATGCCGTTGGATGCAGACAATTTATATATTGTAATTACCGCAAGGGCACTTAACCCTGATCTCAAAATTATAAGCAGAGCCTCCAGTGAAAGTTCAGAAAAAAAACTCAGGATGGCAGGAGTTGCCTCAGTGGTATTACCAGAAAGAGTGGGAGGTTCACATATGGCTACTCTGGTTGCTCGTCCGGATGTTGTGGAGTATCTGGAGCATTTGTCAATGTCAGGTAGCTCACCAAGCAATCTCGAAGAAATTGTTTGCAGTGATCTTCCTGAAAAAACAATGAACAGATCCATTGGCGAAATGCAATTGCGAAAAAACTCCGGGGCCAATATTATAGGATTCAAAACATTAGAAGGGGAGTATATAATAAATCCCTCTCCCAATACTAAAGTTATTCCAGGAACAAAATTGTTTGTACTTGGCACATCAGAGCAAATTCTTCAAATGAAGAAAATAATAAAGTCGATATAATAATTAGCCCCATTAAACTAACCTGGATATTGAATCTTCAATTGCAGAGTCTGTACCAAAGATTGTAATAACATCACCATATCTGATATAGGTTTCACCGTGTGGTATATATTTTTCACTTCCCCTTGAGACAAGTATTAGTGTACAATCAAAATGAAATGGGATGTCTTTGATCTGAAGACCATCTATCTTTTTGCTAGTAACTTCAATGTCTTCCACCTGGTAATTTTCAAAGGTATCGACCAATGCATGATAAGTAGTGGGTCGAATCACCAGACTTTCAATAGTTGTGGCGAGTACACGTGTTGCGTCAAGCACTTCTATATCCAGGGATCTAAGCATTATGTCAGTGACAGAATTTACTGATTTTGAGATGATCTTTTCATGATAGTATTCTTTTTTCAATAGTTTGCATATTTCTACATTTAGTTCATTGATCCCTGTATCAACTACAACATAATTTGTAGGATGCAATCTCAGCTCATTATATATATTAATATTCAGTGCATCGCCCTTAAAAACCGGCAATCCTTTTTTCTTGAGATCTTTATATCTATCGTCATTTTTCTCTACAATTATTGCCGACTTTGAATGCATCTGTAATCTGCGGGCAAGAAGCACTCCTGTGCTGCTCCCACCAATGATAACAGTTTTATCTCCTACATAAGGCTGACGAGGACTCAGATAATTGTATATAATAGGCGACAAAAAACATGTTACAACTGCCAGTAATATAAAACTAGCATTATAACCGGGTGTTATTACACCCAGCTCCAGGCCTATGGCTGATGCTGCTATTATTAAGCTGAGTCGTGATGACATAAGAATGCCCCCTGAAACAGCTCTTCTAATACCAAAAATCCTGGACCACAGAAAAGACGGAATAATTTTCACTGCATATAATACAAGTAATAAAATAATCAGGAAAAGAATCAATGAACTGTCGAACTCAGCAAGAGATGTGATATCAAACTTTACACCAACCATTATAAAGAATATAGGAATAAAAAAGCCAAAGCCCATCCCATCAAGTTTAATAATCAATAAGGATCTGTCTTTATGAAGAAAGAACGACAACAATAAACCACTTAAAAATGCACCTAATAAGATGATCTCTTCTCCAAGATACTGGCTAAGAACTACAAATAAAAGTATTATTAATAATGTGCCCCTGATGCTTATCTGAGATGCAGCATGTGACAATTGAAAAGTAATCTTCCTGAAAAATATAATATTTAATCTCTTGCCTATCCAATAAAAAAGATAGAAAGCAACAAACAAGCCTATAACAAGTAAAACATCTGCTTTAAATCCATTTTTGTAAATAAAAGCAGTAAAGGTAAAAAGTATAATACTGGCAATATCCGCAATTGCTGCTGCCTGAATCAGCATCTGTCCAAAATGCCCCGTAGTCTCCCCTCTGCTTTTTAATACAGGGAATATAATACCTACCGATGTGGTAATCAAGACAAGAGAGAAATACCAGATGTCAGGAAGATTGATGTATAACGATAATAAAAAGGCACCCAGAATTGAGAACCCAAGAGTAAATATGAAGTATACTATCCCAATCAGAAATGGGTTCATAAGAAATCTGGCCAGTGTGATTTTCTTCCTGGGAGATGAATTCATTATTTGATCTACGTCTATTTCCAACCCACTTAAAAACATTAGAAAGATAAATCCTATCAAAGCAAGAAATTCTAATAATCTTATATTTTCTTCACTGGCGTAATTAAGTATAAAATGTCCTATTAGAAATCCTGCAACAATTTCAATTATGACAATAGGAACTTTTTGCATTCGAAATAATGACATAAGCATGGGGGCAATCCATGCTACAGCAACCACTATTAAGAGTGGCAAAAAGTTGAAATCAAATGAAATATTTAAAACTGTAATCATAATACCCTATTAGTACATTATATGCCTAAATATAATAAAAAATTAAATTTTAATGCAGTCTGGTTGCTATTGAATGTTTTTTTTTTCATTTTTGCCTATCCTTAATTCTTCAAATTTAAGAAATCAATATCTGAATAATGAATATAGCCCTGGAGTTTATCGACCGGTTGATCGTTTATTATAATACCAATATTGGAGGATATGCAGTCTTACTATTTCTTATTCCTACTGGGTTATACTTTATCATACGACTAAAATTTCTGAATCTTACTGCGATATGGCATTCAATAAAAGTAGTTGCAGGAAAATACGACAAACCCGGTGACAAAGGAGATGTAAATCATTTCAAGGCACTTACAACAGCACTATCGGCAACTGTTGGGACAGGAAACATTGTAGGTGTTGCGCTTGCAATTTATCTTGGCGGCCCGGGTGCTATTTTCTGGATGTGGGTGACAGGCTTCCTGGGAATGATACTCAAGTATGTAGAATGTACCCTTTCTCATAAATATCGTATTTTTAATTCCGATGGCACTGTATCAGGAGGCCCGATGTATTATATGGAACAGGGGCTGAAGAAAACATTAGGCAGTGGAGCAAAAGTCCTTGCTGTGATATTTGCCATTGCAACCATCCTTTGTAGTCTTGGAACGGGTAATATGGCACAATCAAACTCTATGACAAATGTATTTCATTCAAGTTATAACATTATAGAAACATTAAGCCTTTTCGGATTTATTTTCCAGACAAAATACATCACTGCAATTATTATCACAGGATTGGTACTTTTAGTAATTGTTGGAGGAATAAAACGTATTGCTGATGTTACTTCAAAGTTAGTTCCGTTTATGGCCATTGTTTATTTTATTGCTGCTAGTGCGGTTATTATCATGATGTATAAAGAAGTACCTGCTGCTTTTTCTTTAATAGTATCTGATGCATTTACAGGAACTGCTGCCGCAGGAGGCTTTGTGGGCTCCACCTTTATGCTCACATTGTTATGGGGTGTAAGAAGAGGTTTATTCTCCAACGAAGCAGGACAAGGTTCCGCACCTATAGCACATGCTGCAGCGAAAACGGAATATTCTGCCAGAGAAGGATTGGTTGCATCACTTGAACCATTGGTTGACACATTGATAATTTGTACACTTACTGCCCTGGTGATCATACTCACTGGTGCATGGCAGACGAATGTTGAAGAAGTTGGGATGACCGTTAAGGGAATGGAAATTGGTCTTTCAAAGCTCGGTGTAGGACACTTTGCTCCACACATTGTGTCACTAGGTTTATTAATGTTCGCATTCAGCACCATAATTGCCTGGTCATATTATGGAACACGTAGTATTAATTATCTTTTAGGTGAAAAATTTGTAAAACCTTATAGATACATTTATGCACTTTTCGTTTTCTTCGGATGTATTTGGAGTGTAGATATAGTGTGGCACTTTGTAGACATGGTTATAACTTTTATGACAATACCAAACCTGATTGCAATTCTGCTACTTTCCCCTGTAGTAATGAAGGAAACAAGAGATTACTTTCAAGAAATGAAAAAACTGAAATCATAGTAAATGTTAATTAAAAGACTTCGTAAGTTATTTTTCTATTCCTCTATAATAGCATTAAGCTTTGCTGCAAATATCTCATTTGCTAATCAGGAAACTAAATCTGACACACTTTGTCAACAAAATATAGCTGACAATGATTCCAGCCTGACAATTGGTGGCCACATAGATGGTTTTTTCACACCTTTTGTTGAAGTACTTCAGGAAGTTCTGTTTTGGGATCCTCTTGAAGCTGTTGGCATCTACGATCCTGTTGTTTATGATGAAAATGGAAGAGCTGTTTTTTCTGAAGAAGGTGAAATAATTGAAGCACCTCTGAAATTAATGGTGATCTGGCTGGTTATTGGCGCTATATTCTTCACTGTCTTCTTTAGATTTATCAATATTAGAGGGTTTATTCATGCCATCAACCTCACCAGAGGTAAGTACGACAAGCCGGGCGAAAAGGGCGAAGTTTCTCATTTTCAGGCACTAACGACAGCTTTATCAGCTACTGTAGGATTAGGGAATATTGCCGGAGTAGCTTTGGCAATTTCAATTGGGGGCCCTGGTGCAACATTCTGGATGATTGTGATAGGCTTCCTGGGAATGTCGTCAAAATTTGTTGAATGTACACTTGGTGTTAAATACAGGAAAATTGATAAAAACGGACAAGTTTCCGGTGGAGCAATGTATTACTTGAGGGATGGGCTTAAGAAAAAGAAATTAGGCGTTCTTGGTTATTTATTAGCTGGATTATTTGCCATACTCATTATTGGAGGTGCTATCGGTGGAGGAAATATGTTTCAGGCAAACCAGGCATTTGAACAATTCTCTATCTTTTTCCCAAAAACTGAAAATTTTGGATTCTGGTATGGTGTGGTACTTGCCTTCCTTGTAGGACTCGTTATAATTGGTGGGATAAAAAGTATTGCAAAAGTAACTTCCAAAATTGTTCCCTTTATGGCTTTACTTTATGTTGGTGCTGCAATGGTAATTATTGTTATGAATATTTCCTACACAGGAGAAGCATTCCAATTGATCATTGATGGTGCATTTAACCCTGACGCTATTAAAGGAGGTTTCTTTGGAGTTCTTATCTTCGGTTTTCAACGCGGAGCTTTTTCCAATGAAGCTGGTATTGGATCAGCTGCCATCGCACACTCAGCTGTAAAAACTAATGAACCCATTACTGAAGGGCTGGTTTCTCTTCTTGAACCATTTGTTGATACCATTGTGATATGTACAATGACTGCTCTGGTTATTATCTTTACAGGACTTCACGATGGATCTTCCGGACTGGAGGGCGTACAACTTACTTCAGCCTCTTTCGAATCAGTTATACCCTGGTTTCCTTACATCCTTTTAATTGCTGTAAGCCTTTTTGCTTTTTCAACATTGATTTCCTGGTCGTATTATGGCCTTAAAGGATTTGATTATCTTTTTGGTGGATTTGGAGAAAAAATATTCGGCACAAGAAAAGTAACTGACACTTTCTTTCGTTTAGCATTCCTCTGTTTTACAGTTATCGGGGCATCATCCAGCTTGTTTTCAGTAATGGAATTTGCTGACCTGATGATCCTTTGCATGGCGTTTCCAAACATCATCGGACTCTATATTCTGGCTCCTGAAATAAAAAGAGACCTTAATAATTATTTTAAGAGATTGAAATCGGGAGAGATTAGAAGGTATAAATAATAAAGAATTAAGAATTAGGTGCAGATAGCTTACTTTAAATACTTTATTTACTTCTGTTACACTAACACCCTTTAATAATCATTATCTTTGATTTTGCTCTGAAACAAATGATCACAAGACTTTTCATATACGTCTGTATTGTATTTTCAGTGAATTTACAATTGCATAGCCAGGACAAACCCCCGGTGGCGGTTAATGATTCTGTCACCTATAATTTTCCTTATGAAAATCTATGGGATACGATTATTATATATCCACTAGCTAATGATTACTCAGAAGATAATCATAAAATAAAGATTGCAGGAGTTACAACTAACAACCCAATAATCCTTCATAGTTTCAATAATGACAGTACTATTCATCTTGTAATTCATAACATTGTTGGTTTGGATTCAGTTCCATATTTCATCCAGGATGAAGTGAACGGGCTTTATTCAAATACTGCTAAAATCTATTTTTCAGGAAACAATAAAAGGATAGAGAGGCTTGCATGTAATAATATTAATACAAGCATTAGCTCTAATGGGATAAACTTTGGTGGAGATATTTTCATAAATGATAATTCATCATTTGAAGCTCCAAAAGGAAGTGGTAACTATTCTATCGCAAACCTTTTTCCTCATATAGCTGGCATAACTGATAATAATAAAATAATTTCATCACCAGCATGGTACCGGCAAAATTGGAATGGCTATCAATTATTATATAAATATTGGCCTGGACCGGTCTCTGATCCTGGTAATCAAAATACCAGTGAAAAATGGGACAGGGTTTGGAAGTTAAAATGCGAAGAAATTGATTATCACATTAATAATTTTAATGATCCTGACTACATTGCAATTGATCCGATAACAAACTGGCCGGGGAATGGAGATACTACATTAGGACAAAGCTATTTATTGGCACCTTTCATGGATTTGAATTCAAACAATCAATATGAACCTGCAAAAGGTGATTATCCACTAATCAGAGGTCATGAAGCTATTTATTTTATTTGCAACGACTCAAAAAATGCTCCTGTAAGTGAAGACACCATTCCTTTTTATGCTGAGATACATGGGATGGCATATGCTTATCATTATACAGCTAATGCAGCAATCAATAATAGCATTTTCATTCATTATGACATAATTAACAGATCAAGTAGTTCTTATCATAACTCATATATTGGCATTGAATCCAAGCAGGGACTCGGCTGTGATGAAGATGATTATACAGGATGTGACACTATTTTAAATGCAATCTTCAGCTATAATAAAGACAATATTGATTCTACATCATCCTGTGATGGATATGGATCAAGTCCACCAGCTATAGGTATCACATTCCTGAATCATTCTTTAAAGCATTTCATCTTTAACAATTTTGTTCAAACCTCACCGGAAGTTTATTACAATAACCTTAATGGCCTTTGGTATAATGGAACTCCAATAACATATGGTGGCAGCGGCATGAATGGGAGCATTCCTGTAAATCATCTCTATCCGGGTGATCCCAATGATACAAATGCATGGTCTATGTATTCAGCAAATCAATATCCTGGAAGGCAAAATGTATTAGGATCTGCCGGTCCATTTGATCTACAGCCGTCAGATACTATTTCCTTTGATATTGCTATCACATATGCTCATGACCCCAATAATAACCATTTAAACAACCTAAGTTTACAATCTCTTATTTTTATTTATTAATCAGAAAGAACGAAAGAGAGG
>CAZDWF010000040.1:0-27575 GCA_964508895.1 uncultured Bacteroidales bacterium | reverse complement strand
TTATTGTGTATTATAAAAGACATAATGCTTATCGAAAGAGATCTTATCTGGAGATTTTTGATTTTTTTTTTAATTTTATAAAGAACCTTTTTGTTGGAGTTTGTTAATTTGAAAATTGGTATAACCTTAACTTGAAGATAAAGAATAATGATACAATTGGTTATTCGGGATTTAGTTATTATCCTAATAAGGGAGGAATAGTTGAAACATGAAGAAAATAACTAATTGTTTATTGATATCTTACCAGGCAAAATATTTCTAATAAAGAAAATATGTTTTTAATATTACGGATAATAGAAAAGATACTTATCATATATTTTACAACTTATTTTGTAATAGATATTTTATTACATCTATATTCGATATTAACGTTTTTCAGGTTCAGAAATAAAAAAAATAACAATCTCGATTTTGACAAATATCCAATTTCCATAATTGTTCCGGCCTATAATGAAGAAGTATCAATTGTTACCTGCACCGATATGCTCTCGGAGCTTGATTATCCGAATTTTGAGATCATCATAATTAATGACGGTTCAAAAGACAAAACAATGGATATATTGAAAAATAATTATCAGTTATTGGAATCCCAAATAAATAAAGAAGATTATCTAAACACACAGAAGGTAAAACAGTATTTTAGGGTTCAAGGTAAAAATATCTTTATCATTGATAAAGAAAACGGTGGGAAAGCCGATGCTATAAATGCCGGCATAAACTATGCAAATGGAGATTATATTTGCACAATAGACGCAGATTCCATCCTTGATGAAAAAGCATTAAAAGAAGTAATAAAACCATTTATTAAAAACAAAAACACTATTGTATCAGGTGGACAACTTGCTGTTGCAAATGATGTGAAGCTGTCGGGTAATAAAGTTGTTAATGCAAAAGTACCGAAGAATATTTGGGTGCAATGGCAAATAATAGAATATATCAAGTCTTTTATGATTTCAAGGATAGGCTTAAGCAAAATCAATGCTTTACTAATAATGTCAGGAGCTTTTTCATTGTTCAAAAAGAAAGATTTGCTAAAAGTTGGCGGATTCTTAAGTAAAATAAATACGCATCCTTATATTATAAAGAACCTTGGAACTGGAAAGCAAACCGTATGTGAGGACATGGAAGTTGTAGTTCGATTATGGAAATATAAAAGAGACGATAATATAAAGGCAAGAGCAGAATTCCTGCCTGAACCTATTTGCTGGACTGAAGTGCCTGACAATTCTAAAAGCTTATTTAAACAACGCTCACGCTGGCATCAAGGTTTGGGTGAAACTTTGAAATTGCACCGAAACATGATTTTTGAACCAAAATATGGTATTACAGGCCTGCTTGGGTTACCCTATTATTTTCTGTTTGAGTTTCTATCACCTTTTATGAAAATTACAGCATTTGTTTTTATATTGATAGCAGCACAATACGGATTGATCAATTTAATATGGGTATCATTGCTTTTAGTAAGTGTGATGCTAACAACTGCTATAATAATGAGTACCATAACAGCTGTTATTGAGTATTGGAGTAAAAAAAATTCCAATGCAAACAGAGATGCATTACGTTATAAAACTTTCACTGACTGGTTATGGTTAATTATTGTAGGAATATTAGCGGAATTTTCATATTCATTTTTTAAGATTGCATCCCAGATTTATGGTATTTATACTTTTATTACAAAAAGACATGATTGGAGGAAATTTGAACGTAAAGGGATTAAAAATATATAGGTTGATAAGCAAAAACTTTCTTCTCATTTTAATTGCAATATGGGGAATGCAGACTTTTGCCCAAAATAACAATATTGAAGAATGGCGCAAAAAAGGATATGAAGCTAAATTAGAAGGCGAATATAATAGTGCTGTAATTTATTATCATAGAGTTTTGGAACTCCAGGCCGATGATTATGATGCTCATTTGGCAATTGCACGATTACACTATTTAAGCGAGAACTATAAAACATCAATGTTCTATTTCAATAAAATGTTAGCTAATGATGCTACAGATGTAGAGGCATTAAAAGGTTTGGGAGATAATTATCTTAATATGGACGAATTGTACAAAGCAATTGAATATTATGAAAGGGCAATTTCTTATTTGCCTGATTATGTGCCTTTGTATTTGCAATTGGCAAAAGCATATAGCTGGCAGGGGAGTCTCAATAAGGCAATTGAGACCTATCAGGCAGTTTTAAAGATTGATGACACTTACTCCGAAGTCTGGCAAGGGATTGGAAAGATGTATTACTGGAAAGAAAAACCGAAGACGGCTATATCTTTCTATGAAAGAGCCATTGAATTAGATCCTTTGAATAAAAATATTAAAAAAGAATATGAAGAGCTTAGACAAGCATTGCAATATAAACTTTCAGGCTCTATTAAAATCTTAAACGAAACAGAGGAAAGCTATAAAATTGATGCCTTTGTCCAAAAATATGGCCTCCAAAAAAGATGGAACGATCAATTTAGTCTTTCACTTTATTTTTTGCTTGATCATTCACATAGAAATTTTACAAATACTGACATTGGCGATACTGTAAGATGGTATGATAATACATGGCTAAAGGCTGGCTGGATCTCCGAACATCATAAATTGTTTTTATACGGGGGGTACAGCAATAGTGATAATAAGTTTTCTACTTACGGTATAAATTGGAAATGGAATTTCTCTGTAAAATCTGTTAATTTTAAGAATTCTGTTACCGCAGGATACGATTATTTTTATTACTGGAACAGAATAGGGCAAAATATGATTTCAGATAATCTGACTGTTATGTATAAAAAATTAGGCTTGAATTTGGGCTATGGTTATGGTATTATTGATAATGCTCCTGTAATAGATGTTCGCAATGATAAATATTTTGAAAGTACAAATACACGCAATGGATATAATATTTCGTTTTTATACAAAATTGCAGCTAACCCAAAAATAACTCTTGCCGCTAATTATTCATATTTGAATTATAAATACAAATCGGCATTTTACTATTCTCCTTATGGCCGGAATTTATTCGGTCCTTCAGCAAATTTATATTTCCCGTTCAGCAATTTCTATGTATATGGTGATTTTTCATATAATTTTGGATCTGAATACTATTATGATGTTGCCGGTCAATCACAGGGTAACAGTAACAATAGATTTAAAAAAGTATACCTGAATGCCAATAATTGGTCAGCAAATGCAGAGTTTGGATACGAGTATAAATCTTTTGTCGCTTCAATAAATGCAAGCCGTTTTTACAATAATTATTATTCCCATTATTTCATTTCATTAAATCTTAAGTTCAGTTTTTAGCATATGAAAGGCAAATTCTTTATCATATTATTTCTGTTCCTATTGTTAGGCTTCACTATTTATAAAATGATGGAGTATGAAAAATATATTCGTGAAGAACGGATTATTACAAATTACATAGAAGATGAGACAAAGCCTTTGGTTGAAACATTGAATTTGGAGGAGTTTCAACAAATAGCTTCCGATGTGCAATATGATTTCAAGACAGGAAGAACGTATATTCAAAAATATAATACCGGCATTGATGAAGAATTGAATCATTGGGAGGATATTTTTTTAAAAGGTGTAAACCTTGGCGTTGCCCTGCCGGGAAAATTTCCTGCTGAATTTTCAATGAGTTTTGAGCAATATCTGGATTGGTTTAAAATGATTGGAGAAATGAATTCTAATGTAATTCGCTTATATACTATTTTGCCTCCCGATTTTTATAAAGCAATTGCGTATTATAATTTGCATAATCAAAATATGCCTCTTTATATTATGCAGGGCATTTGGGCAAAAATTCCGGATGATGATGATTATTTTAATCAGGATTATACACGCGAATTTCAAAAAGAATTAATTGATGCGATTGATGTAATCCATGGAAATGCAGTGTTAAAAGAAATGCCCGGCAAAGCACACGGAATTTATCCAACGGATGTATCAAAATATGTAATTGGATTTTTATTAGGACGGGAGTGGGAACCTTCATGTGTATCACACACCATACAGAGCTATGATGTTAACAGTTATGATGGAGATTTTATATCCATTGCAAATGGAAATCCTATGGAAGTGTGGTTGGCGAAAATGTTAGATTTTACTGCAATGTATGAAACCCAGGAATACAGATGGCAACATCCTTTATCTTTTGTAAACTGGCTGCCACTTGATCCAATGTATCACAATTCAGAGTTTATTGAAAATGAAAAAGTTCGCGAATACGACAATGATATGATAAGTATTGATTTCAGGAAATTCAATGCAACGGAACTGTTCCCTGCTGGAATTTATGCTGCTTATCATGTCTATCCCTATTATCCTGATTTTATTTATTTGCAGGACAAATATGTAAATGCAATCAATCACCATGGTATAAAAGATAATTTTTTTGGTTATTTAGAAGATTTGAAACAACATACTGAGGGGATGCCCCTGGTGATTTCCGAATATGGTTTACCAACAAGCCGTGGGATAAGTCATTTTACACCATCAGGGTTTAACCAGGGAGGACATTCTGAGGCTAAACAAGCAGAATTATCTTTAACATTAACCGAAGATATTTATGAAACCAATTGTGCAGGTGCAATTTATTTTGAGTGGGCCGATGAATGGTTCAAACACAACTGGCTTGTTTTAGATTTTGAAGTTCCTTTTGAAAACAGGAAGCTTTGGCATAACATGGAAAACCCTGAACAGAACTTTGGAATTTTGGCTCTTGAAAACAAGAAAAAGATTATTGATGCATCTTTGAATGATTGGGAGGGAGATGAAGAAAATATTGAAATGAAAGTTTGGGCTGATGCTGATCCGACCTACTTTTATCTGGCAGGCAAATTTCCTGATCTTGATCTCAAAAAGCACAATCTTTATATAGCAATTGATACATACAGTGAAGATAAAGGTGACCACAGCTTACCTTTTACAGATAAAATTTTTGATAATGGTTTTGAATTTCTATGTGAATTCAAATCCAAAGACACTGCAAAAATACTTGTTGATGAACCATACTCTGTCTTTACTGATATTTATAATGATGACATCCCGGTTTATGCTTCAGTAAATAATAAAAATGGAAAGTTTGTAGATGAATTGATGCTTGTAAATCGTGGTCGTGAAGGCCTGATTGGCAAAAAAACAGATTCGATACTGAATAACCGTAGTCCGTTGATCTATGGTAATACATCTTATCCTGAATTTTCCAATGCAGATTGGAATTGGTCATACATGAATAAAAATTTTGAATTGCGTTTGGACTGGCACTTGATTAATATTTCAGATCCTTCTACCAGATTTGTTTTGGATGACAGTCCTGAGACAAAATCTATAGAAGCCTCCCAAACAGATGGGTTTAATATATATTTTTTCATCACTGACAAAAATGACAGTGTCATTCTTCAATATCCTGAAGACTATCCATTTTATTTTAGCTGGGATGGATGGACGCAACCTGATTTTACCGAACGTTTAAAACCTGTTTATGACACTTTGAAAACATATTTTAAAAATCTGAAATCAAAAAAAGAAAAGGATTTTTATGCTGGGGTGCAGGATGAAACTTTCATAATAACTCCATTTTTTAATGATAAAAAAGCTGCAGTTTCTATCACTTTTGAAAATGCTGGCTATTCTCAATATGAATATGCATTGCCTGTACTGAATAAGTATAATTTGAATGCAGATTTCAGTCTTATCCCGAATGTGTTGGAGGATCTGCCCAATATAATAAATGTTGATGAAGGTGCATTGATCAAACGAATGGGATTTATCCAGATCAGGGAGATTTATAATAGTGGCAATGAAATTGTTTTGCAATTGAATGCTGTAAATTCGCAGGATGTAAATGATGTTCTTCCTCTGTTGTCAGACTTTAATATTTCTACAATTCATTCGCAGGAAAATGTTAAGGACCTTCCTGAGCAAATCCTTTTTGTACGGAAATCAAATACTGATAATGAGTTGATATCTTTCCATGAAAACATTCCATTTTCTGTGGTTAATACCAACATGAGTCAAATGGTACTAGACAGTACACTGAAAGCAAATAAAGGAAACTGGAGCATTTTTGTTTATCATCATATTAACAGAGATACTGCTCTGGATAAGAAATTCACTAATGACCAGGCTGAGAAATATTTCATCCATGAAGAGAAATTTAAAAGGCAAATTCGATTAATAAGAAATTCAGATTACTGGATAGCACCGGAATCAATAGTTTATAAATATTTAAAGGAGAAACAGGCATCTGAAATTGAAGTTAAAAGATATGAAAACCTGATCTTCCTGAAAATAAAGAACAAGCTAAATCCATATATCTTCAATCATCCTCTGACCGTGAGATATTATTCCACAGCTAAAATAATCGAAGTATCAGGCTCGGCTAACGATGGTATTTATGAGAACAGGACAGGAAGTATCTTGTTAAATGTTTTTCCTGAAAAAGAAGTAAAACTGGAGATAGTTAAGAGAACGAAATAAAACTTATCAAATGAAACAATTAATGCCAATAGTCGCAGGATTGCTGATCATATTTTTTCTGCAATGTTCATCAAAGAATAATTACATATCTACAAATCCAACAAAGGAGTTAAACACACAATTACCTAAAGTTTTATTTATCACAACCGGCATCAATTTTCAAGACAAAGAAAAAGATTTACCCAAAGGGATCATTGTGGCTATACAAACATTCAACAAAAGAGGTATTCCGGTAAGACTTGAACCTCGGGATGTACTGTATGATTTCGATTATTTGACACAATATAACATTATTATACTTTCTACTGCCAAAGGATACCATGATGGTGATAGAATGTATTCTTTAAGCTACATGACTGATGCTGAGCTGAGTAACCTGAATAAGTTCGTCGAGTCAGGAGGTGTTATTATTGCCGGGGATCATGTTGGAAGAAACTTATCTGATGGCACTGACAGGATTCTTGAAACACAGCAATTAAATCCTGATAATTATTCGCTTTCTGAGGTATTTGGTGTTACCCTGAAAGAAAGCAATATGAGATCTTATAAGATCTGTGGGGATATCTCACAGTCTCTGAAAGGTGATTTTTTATCCTCTTCTGAAGAAGATTTATGGACATTGGTTCCACAAGATATTATCTCTGATAAATTGAAAGTATTGGCCTCCTGGCAAAATGATAATGATACACTTCCTGCTATAATTCAAAACAGATATGGAAAAGGCCTGGCTTTTTTATTGGCATCATCTGATTTTATTAATCCTGCCAATTCAGGCGGACATTGGAGTGTTAATCAAATAAATGATTTTTATAATTATGTGGCAGACGAATATTATAATGAAAACAATATCAACATCAGTTTAAACCCCTGGCCAAATGCTTATGATGTGGCGTTTTGTGTTACGTTTAATGCGAATGGTGAATTTGATAATTATAAATATGTTGTTAACCGGCTTAATGATTTAAAAATAAAACCAAGCTTTTTTGTAAGTGGACTTATAAATGATACTATAAAAGATTTTATAAAATCGAATAATATTAATATTGCTTCAACAGGATTTCATTATGTGAATTTTAGAAACATTACGTATCCCATAGCCCTGAATGATATACTTGAAAATGAATATGAATGGGATCGTAAATTCAAAGGATTCAGATTTCCTTATACAAGTCCGAATTTCACTGGTCTAATAGCAATAGATTTACATGATTACGATTATGAATCAAGTATCAGTGTCAATAACCTGGAGTTTATGCATGGAAGTGTTTTCCCTTACAATTTAGTGATTTCAGAGGACAAATTTTATAAAAGCACTAACATCCTGGAAATTGGACCCATCTATCATGATGATTATTTTTATCTGGGTAAATTGATGAGCAACGATTATAAAAACCCTGATCAACTTACTGAAGATATTATGCTCTATGATCAATACTTGCAGGATTTCTGGAAATATAGTATTAAACCTTACAATGGTTTAATGGTTTATCTGGGTCATCCAGGGTTAGTAGGTTTCAACAGAAATACTTTTTCTGCATTAGAAAATCTTATAGATACTGTTAAACAGGATAATACATGGATGACAAGTATTGATGAAGTTGCAGATTATAGAAGCAAGCTGGAAAAGTTTAGGTTTTTTGTCGAAAGCAAAAACAATACTGTTATCATTTATGTTGATTGTAAGGATGATATATCAATCGAAAATCTAACACTAAATTTCAAAGAAAAGCCACAAAACGCCATTGTTAAAGAGGGAGATGTATCAATAAAAGAATCAAACAATGGTTTCAGTGTTATCTTTGATGCTTTTGACGGACAGATTGTTAAGATTGAGAGATGATATATGGTAAATAATAAATAGACATTTTTGTAGTATTATGGAAACAGACTGGCAGGTAATTCTTTTTGCATTTGGGTTAACAATGTTTGCAGGATTGTCGACCGGTATTGGTAGCGCTCTTGCCTTTTTCACTAATCAAACAAATAAGAAATTCCTGACTCTTGCACTGGGTTTTTCTGCAGGAGTGATGATCTATGTCTCTTTTGTGGAAATATTTGTTAAAGCAAGAGAATCGCTTAGTGAACAGTATGGGGATACAACTTCTTATTGGTACACTGCAGCAGCCTTCTTTGGCGGGATATTGATCATTGGATTAATTGATAAGCTGATTCCATCCTATGAAAACCCTCATGAAATAAGGATGGTAGAAGATATTACAAAGTCAGAAAAGCATGAGAATACAAATCCTAAACTTTTAAGAATGGGATTGTTCACTGCTCTGGCGATTGCAATTCATAATTTTCCTGAAGGACTTGCAACATTTACTGCAGCGATTTCAGATCCGGGATTGGGTATAGCTATTGCTGTAGCCATTGCCATCCATAATATTCCGGAAGGCATTGCAGTTTCAGTACCAATATATTATGCTACAGGAAACAGAAAAAAAGCATTCTGGTATTCCTTTTCTTCAGGATTGGCTGAACCAGTTGGGGCTATAGTTGGCTACTTGATATTGCTGCCCTTTATGAGCCCGGCAGTATTCGGAATACTCTTCGCCGGAGTGGCTGGTATTATGGTCTTTATTTCCCTTGATGAACTTTTACCTGCTGCAAGGGAATATGGTGAACATCATTTAAGCGTATACGGACTTGTTGCAGGAATGGCTGTTATGGCCATTAGCCTGTTATTGTTTAACTGAAAAAATACTTCATGAAAGAAATTGGAATTTTCTTCGGTTCCTCCACAGGTAATACAGAATTAGTAGCAGAAATGATAAAAAACGAATTTGGAAATGATGCTGAACTCCTGAACGTTGATTCTGCGAAAATTGCTGATCTGGATAAATATAACAACATGATCTTTGGCACTTCCACCTGGGGCATAGGAGATGCTCAGGACGACTGGGAAGATTTCATGGAAGATATTAAAGCTTATGATTTCAGTGGCAAAACTGTGGCTCTTTTTGGATTAGGTGACCAGGATACCTATCCTGATAGTTTTGTAGATGGAATGGGACTATTATACGATTTCCTAAAAAAACGCAAAGCAAATATCATCGGAAGCTGGCCAATGGAAACTTATCATTTCGAAAGCTCTTTAGCTGTAAGAAACGGACAGTTTGTTGGATTGGCGATTGATCTTGAATACCAGGAAGAGATGACAGTGGGAAGGATCAAAGAATGGGTTGAGCAAATCAGGAATGACCTGATTTGATTGCCGATTATGCGATTAGACGATTGTCGAAATAAATAATGCGGCTAGAAGCCGCATTATTTATATTAACCAAAAACCAATCGAATTATGAAAACATCATATAATCAATCGTGCCCTCCTTATTTAGCACGCACTGATGCATAGATTAAGCTATGTCGATCTTTCTTTTTTCGTTCTTTAACATTTCTTCTTGTTTAGGAAGAACTACGTTCAAAATACCATCTTTGTATTCAGCTTTGATATTTTCCCTGTCGATAGTCTCAGGCAGAGTAAATGATCGGCAGAATTCCTGGTAGTTGAATTCCATTCTGTTATAGTTCTTTTCAGTTTTTTCTTCCTTTTCTTCCATTTTGGCGGTAATATTCAGAATGTCTTTGTCAAGATCTATGTTGAAATTACCTTTCTTCATTCCCGGAGCTGCTAGCTCAATAGTATACTCATTTTCATTTTCTGAGATGTTAGCTGCCGGACGGTTCGCCTGACAACCATTGTTTTGACGCATAAAGCGGTTTCCAAGCATCTCATTTAATATTGGGTGATTTGTCCATTTAACTAAAGTCATGTGTATGTCCTCCTTTAAATTATTTTTTTATGTTTGTTGAGTACAGTTCAATTTCTGTACCAACACAATTTCACTTTGTAACCTACTGGGAATAAAGCCAATATGGCAGTGTTTCTGAATTTATTATGCCAATTTGACGCAAATATAATTACTGGTCGCTGGTCACTGGTCACTGGCGACTGGTATCTTTATATTTCATATCTTTATAATTCCCATTTATCCTTAATCATGAAATATAGATCAATTCTATTATTGATATTCATTTTCTTTAGTATTTCCTTAAATGCTCAATGGGAATGGTTGAATCCGCTACCTCAGGGAAACCGGCTTAATGATGTGTGTATTACTCCTTCAGGAAAAGTTATAGCAGTTGGTTACTCAGCTACCATTATCAGAACAGATGATAACGGACTTAGTTGGGATGTGGAAAATATTGGGAATGATCCATATTCCAGTTACCAAAGTGTTTATTTCACAGATGAAGATAATGGTTGGATTGCAGGCTATAGATATCATGGTTCTGGTTCATATCGTAATTATGTGTTGCGTACAGGAGACGGTGGTCAAACATGGGATACGAGTTTTTATACAATTCAAGACATGCAGCTACGGGATATATTTTTTCTGGATAGCATGAAAGGATGGGCCGTGGGAACAGATGGCTTTATGGTCAGCACAATTGATGGAGGTGTTAGCTGGAGATCGCATAAGGCAATCACAAATAACAGGTTGAATGCTGTTTCATTTGCAAATAGCTTGCTGGGTTTAGCTGTCGGGGAGAATGGTACCATACTATATACTGGTAACGGAGGATTAAGATGGGAAATTATACCTGTTGATCACCCAGTTGATTTTTATGAAATTTGTTTTGTGGATGACAATATTATTTACATATGTGGTTCCGGGGGGACTGTTTTATTTTCCAATAATGGGATGTCATGGATCTCATGCAACATAGGAAATAATATGGGCGTAAATGATGTTTATTTTAAAACCAAAGATACTGGATGGGTTTGTGGTACAGGATCTTATATATACAGGACGACGGATGGTGGAAATAGCTGGGATAAAAAGTATATTAACAGTACCGGCAATTTTTTCTACTTTATTGCATTTTGTAATTTAGAAAATGAATTTTGGATGATCGGAAGATATGTCACTATTCAATATTCACAGGACTGGGGTGAAAGCTGGTTCTTTATGAATCCTGGTCCAAGGAGTTCATTTCGTTCCATGTCATTTGTGAATGAGAATGTTGGCTGGGTGATAGAGAACAACCAGTTCCTGTCAAAATCAACGGACGGCGGGAAACAGTGGGATATTAAATATATGGCAACAGCTTCATTGCGTGATTTGTTTTGTTTGGATGAGAATAATTTTTATGCCTGTACCCGAAATACAGTATTAATTTCTAATGATGGAGGGGTAAACTGGACTACTTATAATTTCAGTAATGATTCTTACTTTGAAGCTATTTTTTTTAATGATCCTATGCATGGTTGGATTGTTGGGGGATTAAATGATACAATTTATTTTACTACAGATGGGGGACAAAGCTGGAATGCATCTGTAGCCAATAATTATTGGAATAGTAATGATGTCTTTTTTATTGATAATTTAAATGGCTGGATTACAGGAAGCAGGATATTACATACTTGTGATGGTGGGCTCAGCTGGGAAGAACAATATCAGGATGATTTGACGGAAGCTATTTATTTTACAGATAAAAACAAAGGGTGGGCTATTGAGCATGCGGGGAATATCTTATATACCAGTGATGGAGGACAAAACTGGGAGATCCAGCAGAGCAATGCAGGTTATATGTTTGATATGTCTTTTGCTGATTCACTGACAGGATGGATACTTGGTCATGAAGGTAAAATTTGGCATACTACTGATGGAGGTGACCATTGGATCAAAACAATTTTTCCCACAAGAAATTATTTCAAATCTATTTATGCTTTTGATCAGGATAATGTTTGGGCATGTGGAGGCGATGGTAACATTATAAAATATTCAAGTACAAAGCAAACGATACATTTAAGTGATAATAGAGAGGTAAAGGATAAAGGTGAAATTATAGTATTCCCAAATCCTTTATCGCATTCAACCAATATAAAATTGTCCTTGTGTAAACCCTCAATGGTGCATATTCAGATTTTCAATTCCAATGGCAGCATTGTTCAGTCATATTCGCAATATTGCGAAACCGGTTCACAATCATATCAATGGAATGCCATACATCATGCTCCCGGCATTTATTTCTACCGAATCCAAACAGAAGGAAAAACCCATACAGGGAAAATGATAAAGCTATAATAAATTAAAATAAATAATATCACTCCTTACGGGACTTAACGATATCCGACATCCTTGCGACTTGCACCTTGTGACCAGTGTCTAGTATCCAGCAACCAAAAGCTTTTTTTCCCTACTTTTGCATCTTAGCATATGGCAACCGACATCCGCAAAATACTACGCTTTTTTCAGTTAAAGCGTATCATCATTCCGATCATCTTTGGCCTGGGAGTGGCTGTAGTGCTTATCATTCGTGATTTTGACCGTGAAGCCTTTAACAAGATCAACTGGACCTATTATACTTTCCTCTGGTTACTCCTTGCAATTATTTTGCAGGCAATACGTGACATTGCATATATGTATCGATTGCGATTGCTTACCGATAAACAGATATCCTGGAGAAACTCTTTTGATGTAGTGATGCTCTGGGAATTCGCTTCTTCGATTACACCATCAATTGTCGGAGGATCTGCAATTGCGTTGTTTATCGTCCACAAGGAAGGATTAAGTGTTGGCAGGTCTACTGCTGTTGTTATGATCACAGCTTTGCTCGATGAGCTTTTCTATTTAGTAATGGTTCCCCTGGTGATATTATTCGTCGGATTGAATAATCTTTTCATTACTTCAGGAACATTTATGATGAACCTGGGAAGTGAAGGTGTTTTTATCGCAGGATATATATTTATTTTCTTCCTTACCATAATTATTCTTACAGGGGTTTTTATCAGTCCTAAAGGATTTAAAAAAGTACTTGTAAAGATCTTCAGCTTAAGATTTCTGAAAAAATGGAAAGAAAAAGCTGCTGAAACAGGAGATGATATCATTGCTACATCAACCGAGATGAAAGGAAAGTCATTTGCTTTCTGGGCCAAAGCCTACGGAGCAACGATATTTTCCTGGACCGCCCGTTTCTGGGTTGTCAATTGCCTTATCATGGCTTTTAATACCGTTGGTGAGCATATGCTTATTTATGCCCGCCAGCTTATCATGTGGGTAATCTTATTAATTAGTCCAACCCCGGGAGGCAGTGGAATCGCGGAATATGCGTTCCCTCTTTTCCTTGGTGATTTTATACCGATCGGATTAGAAAGTGCCCTTGGATTACTCTGGAGAATAATTTCCTATTATCCATACCTGTTTATCGGGGTGATAGTGCTGCCGTTCTGGATACGGAGGGTATATCTGAAGAGGAGATTGATTAAGTTTAGAAGCACACCGCTACAGAAGAATTAAAAATTAATAATTGGAGCGACTGGAATTCTTTTATAGATGGCGCGCGGACAACAAGTTCGCGCCAGCAAAGTTTCTTTCCCGTTACGCGTTAGGATCACCCGCAATGATAATATTTCTTCACAAGTTCCAGAATCAAATCCTCATTCTCAGCTATTTCTGCCCTCAGATTTTCATCTTTAAAACTCTTCAGGTACTTAATGATCCAGTCAAGCATTCTTTCAGGAAAGACTCCGTTTTCTTCATAGATACCTTTTTGTTTGTCAAGACATAATGCAGATTCATAACAGGATATAGGGAGCTGGCAAAGGTCTTTCAATTTTTCTTTATGCTCATCATCAAAGATGTTTACATCCACATAGGTTTTCTTAGCTACATCCAGGGCATCCTTCATTTCAAACCCATGGCGTGCAGCAACGGTTAGCCCTGCCATGAGAAGATATATATCTGCAGAACCATCAGGACAACGGAACTCAACGGTCTGGCGGCTGCTGAGATCTACTTTTTCTTCTCCTTCATGTGGATTTATTACCTGCGACAAATTCTTTGACCCCCTCCATCCAAGAGGTACTCTTACCAGTACAGAGCGGTTTCTGTCGCCCCAGCAGATATTTGTAGGTGCTTCCTGATGAGGTACAAGTCTGAAGTATGATGTAGGGTTAAGGTTTCCAAATGCTGTTAATGATGGTGCGAGGGTAAGATATCCTGCGATAGCTTTTTTCGCAATATCGCTTAAGTCACCATCTTTAACCATCATATTCTTCCCGTCTTTCATCAGCCGGGTGTGAACATGAAGTCCACTGCCTGCCTTACCCACTGTTATTTTAGGTGCAAATGAAATGGTGACACCGTAACGGTATGCGAGAGTTCTTAATATCCATTTACCGACCAGCAACTGATCTGCTGCATCTTCCACATTGGTTGGAAGGAACTCGATTTCATTCTGCTCGAATTCTTCACCCTCCACACTGAAATTACCTACTTCTGAATGACCGTATTTGATAATGCCGCCTGTCTGCGCAATTGCATGCATGGCCTCTATTCGAAGTTGTTCCCATTTAGTAAAAGGAGTTGATTCATGATATCCCTTTTGGTCTTCAGCATTGAACAAGGATTCTTTTGGAAAGGATACATAATATTCAAGTTCTCCCATGGCTTCAAACTCCATTCCCGTTATATCCTTAAAAGTCTGATGTGCTTTTTTCAGGATATTTTCCGGGGCACTTTCCAGTGGCTTGCCATATTTATCAAAATATGAACACAGGATGTCAAGTGTAGGTATTTCATTAAAAGGGTTCAGGAAAGCAGTTTTATAGCGTGGTACCACATAAAGGTCACTGGCTCCGGCTTCAACAAATTCGAAAAGGCTTGAACCATCCACCCTTTCTCCGTTGGTAAGAATGTCGTCAAGGTGTTGTTTGCTGTTAATAATGAAGTTCAAAGTTTTCAGGCGGCCATCCCAGCCTACATACCTGAAGTTGATCATTTCTATATTATAGTCTTCACAGTATTTGATAATATCTTCCTTGGTAAAGTATTTAGCCTCTTTGTTAAGATACTGAACCAGTGGATTTGGGTTCATTGCAGTATGATCATTCATATCATTGATTTTGGGGAGCCAAATATATGAAAAAATATAAGACGTGACGCGTAATGCGTGACGCGTGACGCGAAAATATTTTGTAATTCTGTTACAAGAATTGAAAAACATTTATATGGAATTCGTAATATTTTACTTATCAATAGATAATACTTTATGTAAATTTGCTGCTTATTATTCAGGATATGTCAGAATTGATCTTTTTAAGTGCTTTTATTGTATTCATACTGCTGATACTTTTTTTTGATCTTGGCTTGTTTAGCAAAAGCCATCATGCAGTAAGTTTTAAAGAATCCCTTTTCTGGACTTTAATCTGGGTGTCATTATCTATGGGGTTTTACGTATTCCTTTATTTCAAAGGGAATCTTATTCATGGGATTGAGAATATTGGCGATATAGAGTATCGTATTGGAGTTGCAATGCACCCTATTGAGATTACGGGATTAAGTTTGCAGGATGCACTTGCAAGATATAACCATAATCTTTCGCTTGAATACCTTACAGGATATGTTATCGAATATGCACTGTCAATCGACAATGTATTTGTGATGATATTGATTTTCATGTCGTTCCAGGTTGAAGAGAAGTATTATAAAAAGGTTCTCTTCTGGGGAATCCTTGGGGCCATAGTAATGCGCTTTATATTTATTTTCCTGAGTGCTGCCCTTATCCAGAAATTTGACTGGATATTATATATTTTCGGTGCTTTCCTGGTTTATACCGGAGCAGTGATGCTTGTAAAATTCCAAAGGAAGCAGAAAGATAAGATTGATCCGGAGAACCATCCAGTCGTAAAATTCGCCTCGAAGTATTTTGCGGTTTATCCTAAATTCGCAGGACATAAATTCTGGATCAGGGATAATGGTAAGTTATTCATCACCCCCTTATTCTTAGTTTTACTTGTAATAGAATTCTCTGATGTGATCTTTGCGGTGGACTCAGTTCCAGCAATATTCTCCGTTACAAAAGATCCATATATTGTCTTTTTCTCAAATATCTTTGCCATCATTGGACTCAGGTCTTTATTCTTCCTGCTTTCCAATGTGATCACCAAATTTTATTATCTCAAGCCAGGATTAGCAATACTGCTGGCATTTATCGGAGTGAAGATGCTTGTGCATCCATTCCTGGAGATATCTACACAGGTGAGTTTAGTAATAGTGTTAGGAATATTGGCAGTAAGCATTTTGCTATCAATAGTATTTCCTAAAAGAATTAATAATTGATAATGTGTTTCTCACGGAGTAACACAGATGAACCACAGATTTTCACAAATTTATTTATATGTGTAAATCTGTGTAGTAATCAGTGAAAATCTGTGAGAACTCTTCCTGATCTTATTATTCATTTTTTGTTTTCTGGAAGAACTCCATTAGCTTTTGTGCAGCCAGATAAGGACTCAGCCTGCTTTCAAGAATCTCCTTCTTATATTCCTCAACCATTTTCGTAATTTCAGGATCATTATAAAACAGATCTTTTAACGATTGATCAAGTGTTGATTCCAGTGAGTGAAGAGATTGCTGAGTCCTTCTTTCAGAAAAGTATCCATTTTGTTTGACCTCAGCACAATATTCCAGGATGTCATCCCATATTTCCTTTATTCCTGTGCTGCTTAAAGAGGAACAGGTGTTTACTTTCACCGTCCATCCTGAGAGAGATGGAGAGAATAAATGGACTGCATTGGCGTATTGTTGCCTTGCTATATTGGCCTTCTCAATATTATCACCATCGGCCTTATTGATAATGATCTCATCAGCCATTTCCATGATGCCGCGTTTGATGCCCTGAAGTTCATCACCTGCACCGGCAATCATTAATAACAGAAAGAAATCCACCATAGAATGCACTGCAGTTTCGGATTGTCCGACTCCAATAGTTTCTACGAAAATGGTATCAAAACCTGCTGCTTCACAGAGAATAATGCTTTCGCGGGTTTTGCGTGCAACACCTCCAAGAGATCCTGCAGAGGCAGAAGGACGAATATATGCATCAGGATCGTTGGCAAGGTCTTCCATACGGGTTTTATCTCCCAGTATGCTTCCTTTTGATCGTTGACTGCTCGGATCAATAGCCAGTACTGCAACTTTCTTGCCGGAGGAAGTCAGGTGTTTTCCAAGTACTTCGATAAAGGTACTTTTCCCTGCACCGGGAACTCCGGTAATACCCACACGAATTGATTTACCTGAATGTGGCAGGCATTTCTCAATTATCTCCTGAGCCAGTTTATGATGTTCTGCAAGAGAGCTTTCAACAAGAGTAATGGCTTTGCTTAAAATAGTCCTGTCGCCCTTAAGAATACCTTCAATGTAATCTTCAGGCTTCAGGTCTGTCTTCCTGATATTCTTAAACTTCTCGGCAGCCTCTGAGCTGATGGAACTGGGTTGTTCAATACCTTTATTGACTTTCAAAGCGGAATCTGGTTGTTGCTTGCGTTTGCTCATGGTTTAGATGCAAAGATAGTGAAAAGATCGGGATGCCTGATGCCTGATGCCGGATGCCTGATGCCGGATGCCTGATGCCGGATGCCTGATGCCGGATTATTTAATTGCTTAAAAATTGCAGGTTGATACCTGTCAGTATTTGGAATTGAGGTTGTGTTCCCTGGTGCAATAATGAATACTGGGATTCTAATGAACCATCAGCTTTTCTTTCACTCTCCAGTTCGTACCAACAACCTCTATTATATATATTCCATTAAGGAGTTTTGAGATATCAATATTTGCTGCTCTCTCTCTTTCCTGCAATACTATTTGTCCGAGCTGGTTAAAGATGCTTATCTCTTTAATGGATGCTTCATTATTGCATGATATATGTATCTTGTTTTCAGCAGGATTAGGATAGATGGAGATTTTGCGTTCAGAATTTATATCATGAATGCCGACTCCACAAGCAGTTTCCACCTCCAGCTGACTGTTGCATCCAACTGCATTGCTGTGAATAGAAATTGAGCCTCCGGGACTTACCATGTAGTCGCATACACTTTTTACTTCACAGGTAGATAACAAGATATTATCACTGATACTTAAGTTTACAATTGAAGAACCGGCAATATTATCTAAGCCTACCAAAGTTATCAGGGAAGCATTAAGACCAATAGAGAGGTTCCCACCAATGCTTGTAAGATTCATTAGACTTGCCAGGCTTGTAAGGGAGCTGCATGTATTGATGCTTAAGTTCCCACCAATGCTTGTCAGGCTTTCAAGTCCTGTTAAATTTATAAGCGCGTCGCTATATGATATTCCTGAATTTCCACCTATATATGCTACATTGTCCAATCCTGTCAGGTTTACCAGGTTGGGATTAAACAAAACATCAAGATTGGCTCCAATATTAGTCAGGTTTTCCAGTCCTGACAGGCTTGTCAACACATCATTATACCGTATGTCAAGAGCTCCTCCAACAGCAGTCACATTATCAAGTCCTGACAAACTTGCCAGCACAAGATTGTTATCAATGAACAGGTCAGTTCCTGTAGCAGTTAATCCTGATAAAGCAGATATGCTTGTCATGGCATCATTATCCCTTATCCATAGCTGTCCTGCGATATATGTAACACTATCCAGTCCGGATAGATCAGTCAGCATAGGATTCAAATTTATTAAAAGGTCTCCACCGAATGAGGTCAATACACTTAAACCGTTCAGGTTATTGATGAATTGCCCGTTAATTGTAACGTTACCTTCTATCTCAGTACAGTTTGGGTGGTTTGTCTGAAAATTATCAATTTCAGGCTGAGTTGAGAATATAATACCTGAAGGCAGGCAGGGTTGGCTTAACACAGAAAGTTGGAAAGTAAGTAAAATGAATGTGATAAGCATTAAATTTTTCATAATGATAATTATTAAGGGTTAAGAAAGGGTTATTTTCATGATGTTTTTATAAAGATAGGGGAAATTTAGGTTCTAGATCTTAGATCAGCCGAATAGCGTTAACTGAAAAGGAAATTCCCGACCATGCTGCACAGTCGTTTCTTATTGCTTTTTCAGGCTTATTTTTTTATAAACCTTGTTGTTAAAGTACGTTCCCTACCATGAAGTCTTAGCAAATAGATTCCAGTTTGCAGTGTGCTGATATCAATTTGCTTTGTGTCATTTCTTAATTCCTGTTCTATTAATTTCTTGCCTGATACACTATAGATCGAAAAAAAACTATTCTTAAGATTATGATTGTGTTGTATGGTAATAAATCTACTGGAAGGATTTGGGTAGATGATTAACTTTATGTTTTCAAATAGTTCATAAATTTTGTTGATCAATGATAAAGGATAACTCCATACACCACCGGCATTTATTCCTGCATATAAAAAGTCATTAAAAACCCATAATGACAATACAGGTGCACCGGATAAACCTTCATCAATCACATTCCAGGAATCTCCATAGTTGAAACTTACATATACCTTTCCACTACCACTGCCTGCAAGAACCAATGTGTCGTAGGAATGAAGGCATCGGATATTTTCCTGGGGTGATATTCCATTAATTACCTGGTTCCAGCTATTCCCGTTATCCTGGGATATATAGATCCCGTTGGATTTTGTTCCTGCAAAAAGAAACCCATTATTGTATTCAAGTGCGTTTATGTCGTCAGAGGGCAAACCGTTATTAACAGCTTGCCAAAAAGCTCCGGAATTTGCAGTGATAAATACTCCACTATCAGAGGTGCCGGCATATACATTCATTCCATCAGAAGTCAATGATAAAATATTAGCGCATGTGAGGCCTGTATTAACAGGGCTCCAACTTAATCCTGCATCATGAGAAATAAAAACACCTTCCTCACCACTGCCGGCAAAAAGATTCCCGTCACATATAGCAAACGCCTGGATCCATGCACTGCTAAGGCCTGAGTTCGACATTGAAAAAGAACCTCCATTGTTTGTAGACCTGAAAATGCCTAACATATCAGTTCCTGCAAAAACATATTGATTTGAAGATATAATTGCCCGGGTCTCAACAGTCCATATAGAAGTTATTCGAACCCAGTCATCACCATTGTTAGTAGAAGCAAAAAAACCTGAACCATGAGTCCCCGCAAGCAGATTTGAACCACTGCTATTCACAGATCCCACACATGCATTGAATTCCATATCACAACTGATTGCCCAGTTGCCTGTTGTTAAAGACCTTTTATAGATATGGCCACTTTTCACTCCAGCAAAAATTGAAGAATCACTTGTGCAGACAGACCAAAGGTTTGTTTCACCAAGCCCCTCATTTATTATTGTCCAGGATTGTCCTGAATCAGTGGACTTATATACCCCGCCACCATGAGATGCAGCGTAAAGCACTCCCTCATGATTTGCAAATCCCTTAACCGATGGTATGCTGGTACCCAAGGGTTCCCATAAATCACCATTATTAAAAGAAACAAAAACGCCTGATGAGAGTGTGCTTAAAAATACCTTGCCTTCAAAACAGGTAATAGCCATAATGTCCAGTTCAGGAAGTCCGTTATTTATAGCAATCCAACTGTCACCCATATCCGAACTACGGTATATGCCATCTTTATATGTGCCTGCAAAAATATGTGTCCCGTCAGTTGCAAGGTAATAAGCATATTTCGCTGGGAAACCATTGTTAACAGCTGTCCATGTATTTCCCGTATCAGTGGATCTGTATATGCCTCTCAGATAAGTAGCAGCAAACAGATTGTTATTGCATTCGATAAGATTTTTAATGTATTTCCCATCAAGTTCCTCTCCGGCCGACTCCCATGAAACCCCCAAGTTATTTGTACGAAATACGTTCTCATCAGTGGAGACAAATACATAATCTCCCAGGGCAGTTAAAGATTTTGTATCGCAACTGACAAGTCCTGTATTTCTAAATTCCCATGCATTTCCCTCATCAGTGCTCACTAAAACGCCGCCACCGCTTGCTGCAAATAATGCTTGTCCATCGAAAAATATGCTTCTGATATAACCACCTTGCGGACCGTATAACGATTGCCATTGTCCGAAAGCATTTACTGAAAATAGCGAAACAATGCTGATTAATAATATAATTCTATTCACTTTCATATCAGTGTTTTTTATACAACATATAGGACATTATTTGCTTCATTCTATGGTATTATTTCAGTAGTTTCAAATCCGGATATGACATCATCAGAAGTGTTAAACAGAATACTTTCATCCATAGCTATATTAAATTTCAGATCATAATATGACTGGTCAACAAAAACCTTTTGTGCAGTATTTTCTTTAGAATAGTTTTCTGTCACTACTCTGATCGGGTAATAATTCTTTTTGCTAATAAACAACAGGCTTGTTGATATGCTTCCTTCACTATCTGTAAGCTCAATGGCAAACCCGGGCATTGTTTGTTTATTCTCTAATCTTATACATATTTGGAAGCAATCAGTATCCCGGATCACTGTATCATTCCGTCTTATGGTTTGATAAAATTCTTTATTGTTCAGCACGTATTTAAACATATACTGCATAGTAAACGGAGTATTATGACTCCAGAAGTGTTTTTCTTTAAAGGTAGGATATTTTATCAGATCAAAAACCCTTGCAAGACTATCCCGATTGTTTTTTCGAATCAATTTGTCGCCATCATAAATATCCTCATATAAGACCCTGCTTTTATCTTCATTATAAAAATACCAATGACCTTTTACTCCAACGATTGAATCATCAATTAGTCTTTGAAAATACATTTCTCTGTATCGGAATATAGTTTCATTAATGTTTCCTGGGTTAGTGCGATTCATGTCCTGTTTGTAGTAAACAGTTTTAACAGTATCAATAGCAGCAATTGTCTTTTGCAGTATTTCATCAGAAGTCTCAGTTTTCTTACATGAAATTGAACCTGCCAATAAAATTAAAGACCAAATGAGACCGTATTTCTTCATATTTCTTTAATGGGTTGTTTATTTTGAAATTAACGGCAGGCAGTATGAAACGTTGGGGCTTCCGTAGCTACTGCTCTATCAAGATACAACAAAAATCATCAGTTTTTATGTTAGTGTATCCCTTCATCTAATATAGTAATCAAATGTTATTTTAGTCCAGGTTTCCATTCCTTTATAAAATTCAGCTAAATCAGGTTTCTCAATCCAATCTGCAGTCATCTTATCTGTTTCATTAATAATAACATCTTTATTTGATACATGGATATTATATAACAGCCCTATATGAACCCTGCCAACCGAAATTGTATCATCATTTATAAAACCAATAAATTCTATATCCTCTATTAAACAAGCATTTAATAGTTTAACCTCTTCGAATAATTCTCTTTTTAATTCATTAATCAGATACTGTTCTTTCGATTCCTTTGAGTTGCTGGGGTTCATATGTCCACCTACTCCTAAAGAGAATTTATTGTGTAATCTTTTTTCTGTCTGCCCGGATGTCCTTTTAAATATGCAAAATGATTCTTTATTCGAGATAATTGCATACGGAATAATCTGCTTAAAGGAAGGGTCTTCTTCCAGTTCACTCCTTTTGCAAAACAGACCATCTTGAATGATCCTTTTCAACACCTCACTATTTCCATTTATTAAACCTTTTTCTTTATAGCTTATTAATTTCCATAACTTGTCTGTTGGTATAGCAAATACTAATTCTTCCAAGATAGTTATTGTTTAAACAGCCATACTCCTTCTGATTGGAGGATGAGGATTATAATCTTCTACTACAAAATCATCAATAGTCAATTGATCAAAAGGTTTTTTTGCAATATGTAATTTAGGTAAGGGTCTGGGTTCTCTGGTCATTTGTTCAAGAATTGCGGTTACATGATCATATTTTTCTTCATTTCCGTCACCAGGAGCATTTTTATTAATCCAATCAACAACTCCTAAATATTCTTCTTTTTCAGAAACATTTCTTATTCTACTTTGCACTTCCTTGAAATTATCTCTATACCATTGAGTTCTCTTTCCAATACTGGCATAAAAATGTGCATCTCCAAAAGTGTGGATAAATGTTTTGGGGATCATTTCTGCTTCCTGAGCAATTATTTGGGTGAGAGCTGCATAACTGGCTATATTAAAAGGAACACCTAAAAACTGATCACAACTTCTCTGGTAGAGTTGTAATTCTAATTCGCCTTCTTCATTGGCAGTTGCTTGATAAAGAACATGACATGGAGGTAAAGACATATTCGGAGTGTCTCCGGGATTCCATGAATCAACAATGTGTTTTTTCCCAGTTGGTTTCTTCTTTAAACCATTTATCAATTTCTCTACTTGATCTATTTCAACAAAGCTCCCTTTGTCATGATCATAATATTCCCATCTCCTCCATTGCTTCCCATATATTGGTCCTGCATCTCCCCATCTTTCTGCAAATTCAGGATCTTCTTTTACTCTCTGACCATATTCTTTCATTGCTTTGTCCCAATCAGGAGAATACTTCACAATACTTTCAGGAAAAATTCCTTCTTTTTGCATCCCGGAAAGATTGCCCTGAAAAGCATCAGGCCTCCAGATAGGGCAGTTATTGTCTTCAAGATATTTAATATTTGTATCCCCTCTTAAGAACCATATTGTTTCATGAAACATAGATCTTGTGAACATCTTTTTAGTAGTTAATAAGGGATACCCTTCTCTAAGATCATATTCGTTTTGATACCCAAATAATGAGATAATCCCTGAACCTTTGCTTCCTCCTTTAAAATTTGAACGATTAGAAGTTAAAATTGCTTTTGAATGATCTAAATATTGCTGCGCCATTTTTATTCTGTTAAAGATTAGTGCTGAATTATTTGTTATCAAAAATAGTTTTGTTTCGATAAATTATCATACTCCTGTGTTTACAGTTTTTGAATAATTATTAACAAAAACCATGAATCGTTGTTTATATCATCCACCCAGCACTAAATATCTTTAAAAAGGCATTATTCAGCCTTGATTTTTGAGTTCATTTATTCAATTATTCTCTTTCGATGACTATACTTTATCCCAAATTCCTCAAGTTCTTCAAGAACAGGATTGTATATCTCCGGGTAAATAGGTAATACTGAACCTCTCAATGTTATCTTTCCTTCTAATATCAATCTTGTTGAAATAGCTACAGGTAATGAAACTGTCCTTGCCATTGCACTGTCACCTCCTGGAATCCCATTAACTACCATTGTTGATGACCATTTTTCTCTTTTACCTTTAAAATCAACTATAATATCATCATGAATCATCGCCATATCATTTTCATTTGGTTGATACGACATTTTCTTTAGCATCAAATCAACCAATACATCAACATTTGAGCCGCTGTCAATAGCAATTTGTTTATCCTCGAAGAATCCCAGCCATCTCAACCTATTAATAAAATCATCATTTGTTTCGAGATTAAAAAAATTGGCAATTGCCTCTGCTCCATCTTTAGGTGAGTTTACAAGACGACTTATAAACTCATTATATGTCATATTCCTGTAATCATTAACAGTTGCATAATCCAGCAGATTCAGTTTCATGAATTTTCTTATCGTATTGCACCAGCCTGTAAACCTGAGAAGGCCTCTGTAGAAACTTACATTATCATCTAGTCCGTAAGGTTCCTTATAAACTGCACATGTTCTGTTCGGATAGGTTTCAAATGTTCCAAGGCCTTCAAGGTCAACGATACGGAAATGATCAAAAAGATTTTTCGCTTCGATAATTTTACCTTTTTTGATATATTCTCCGGAAGCCATAGCTGATTTCATCAGTCCCTTTGGATTCCACGAAAACTTGTAACCAAAAGGGTTTCTGTTATCTTCAAATGAAGGTAATCCTGCTCCATAAGAATCAAGACTTATAACTTTGCCTCCTTTCCTTTTAATTTCATCAAGTGACTTCTTTATGCCCATGTGATCAATACCCGGATCTTCACCGATTTCGTTTAAGATTATCACATCTGCCTTTTTAGCCTCATTATCCATAGCTGTTACTTCGGGAATTGCAAAATCTGTATGTATCATATGCTTTTTGTGCTTGATACATATCTTAGCTGATTCTACCTGAAAGGCAGGAGGGATAAAATTTACAACTAAATCAGCTTCTGGAACCAGTTTGTCGAGCTTCTCAAAATCCGTAGCATTCCATTGAATTACAGTTGTATTTTCTCTTCCTCCTATTATTTCATGAGCTTTTGATACAGTTCTTGTAGCAATAATTACATGATAATTGCATTTATCCAAAAAATAATCCACTGCTGGTTTAACTACCATTCCGGCACCTAAGACTAATATTTTCTTTTTGTCCATTATAAGATTTCTTAATGTTGATAATTTACTGTTATTATTTAGTTATGGTATCTTCTACTTTATGTTTGCTAAGGTTTTTAATAAAATGTGTTTCAATGCATTTTATCTTTTATAATCATTAGATTATTTCTATTGATCAATAAATTCAATTTGCTTCCATTCAAAATCTATTAAGTCATTTTTCTGAGGTCGTCCAGGGGTACTCCGTCCATCCTCGATGTATTTAATTAATATTGATTTTAAGTCAGCAACCAATTCGGGGTTCTCTTTTTGTAAGTTAATAGTTTCACCTGGGTCGTCGATCAGGTTGTACAATTGTATTGGAGGTAAGGTGTCGATTGTGCTTTTGTCCTTGGCAGGATTTGGAAAACTCCATCCACCTGATCCAGGAGCCATTATCAATTTCCATTCACCTCTTCTAATCGCAAAACTCCCGTTTATAGAATGATGTACTATGGTTTCTCTAATTGAATTATCAGCTTTATTACCATTAAACAGATGGAGCATTGAATAACTATCTTCTCCTTCATTTTCACTAAGCGAATAGTCAACAATCTCAGCCAGGGTTGCCATAAGATCAGTTGTACTTATGATTTGATCATTTACAACATCCTTATCAATTCTTTCGGGCCATTTTACAATAAATGGTACGCGATGACCACCTTCATAAATATCAGCCTTATGTCCACGATATATATAGCTTGGATAATGTCCCATGTCCTGTAGTTCCACAATGCCTGCTGCTGGTGAACACCCATTATCTGCAGTGAAAATAATCATTGTATTTTTTTCAATTCCAGCTTTTTCAATCTCATTGATAAGCTCACCTATATAACTATCAATCATAATTACAAAATCAGCATAAGGATTGAGATTGCTTATAGCCTGCCACTCTTTAGTTGGCAGAATAGGTGTATGTGGGGAAGGTAGTGCCAGGTACAAGAAAAAAGGTGTATCTGATCTGGCATTTTCACTAATAAATTTATTTGCTCTTCGGAAGAAATTTGGGGTTACATCTTCATGATCAAAATCGCTGCCTGTTGGGCCTTCTCTCCACCATGAATATTTTCCTGTATTTACTGTTGATGTATCTGGTTGTGCCGTTACCCTTCCGTTTTCTACATAGACGTAAGGTGCCATATCCAAAGATCCTGAATGCCCATATGCATAATCAAACCCAAGATCATTTGGATTATTAATTACAGGTTTAGTAAAATCTATAATATCAAAATCTTCTTTGTTCCATCCTATTCCACTGGTGTCGATTGAGTCTTTAAGTGTCCAATTCCAACCTAAGTGCCATTTGCCAATGAAAGCTGTTTGATATCCTTGTTCTTTAAGCATAGAAGCAATTGTCGTACGATTCGTAGGTATCAATGACTTTGACTTACCAGTAAGAACTCCACTTTTTAATTCACTTCGCCAATTATATCTTCCGGTTAGTATACCATACCGTGTAGGTGTGCAAACGGAGGAAGACGTATGAGCATCGGTAAATATCATTCCTTCATTTGCCAACTGATCCAGGTTCGGGGTTGAAATTTTACCATCCGGATTAAACTTTGAGATATCACCATATCCCATATCATCCGCTAAAATGTATATTATGTTTGGGTCTTTTTGTAGCATAGGTTCATTCTTGCATCCGACCAATACAAATAATACAAAAGTGCAAATCGCAAAAAACCTGGAGTTCATTCCTTAAGGGTTTTAATTTATGGATGATAAGGGTCCGGTAGTATGCCTTTATGCGGTTATACCGCATTAAAGTTAATAAATATCTAAGTTGCTTTTGTTTTATTTTGTACCTGTATTTTTGTAACTCTTTTTTATTCATTTTTCTTTTTGTTCAAAAAGAAGCAAAATCCCGATAACTATCGGGACAAGAAACAACGAAGCTCCCACCGCACAAGGCCAGTCTGATCACCGCTCTTGTTTCCGGCCCGCACATCATGCTTATTTGACTTTTTGTTCTATTATCAATATTTCACAACACGGAAA
>CAZDWF010000039.1:0-28236 GCA_964508895.1 uncultured Bacteroidales bacterium | reverse complement strand
GAATCAGAAAACTAATCCAGAATCCAGACTGAGAAAAATAATACGTTCCAAGAATGAATTTAATATTCTTTTTATAATACTTTGAAGTTGTATAATGTCTTCTTTTCTGTCGGACATATGCAGAAAAACTATGCGGTGGAACAGAAAGTGTGTGTGAAAGAGGGTCGATTTGCACACAAACATTCACTTTACGAGCAACCTGGCTGATAAAAAGATCATCGTCTCCCGACTTCACCTTATAATGCGAGATGAATCCCTTGCTGTCATAAAACAATTTTCTTTTATACGACAAATTTCTTCCAACTGCCATGTAAGGTTTTCCTGCAATAGCCAGAGAAATATACTGCAGTGCAACATGAAGGGCTTCAAACCTCACTAACTTATTAAGAAAACCCTTTTCCCTGCTATATGCACCGTATCCTATAACAATATCTTTCCCTTCCGAATATCCTGAGATCATTGATTCTATCCACTTTCTGCTTTTCGGATGGCAGTCGGCATCGGTAAGCAGCAGCGTATCATATTTTGCAGATTTTATTCCTATTGACAAAGGAAATTTCTTTCCTGAGAAAAAATTCAAACGCTGCGGGATATCTACAATATTCAGATTTGGGTGGTGCTTTCGCAAATCCTGCAGTAGTTCAGAGGAGCTGTCATCAGATGCATCATTCACCACAACAACTTCAAATTCAGGATAGTCCTGATTAAATAATACAGGAAGATTTTCAGCAAGGTTATAGTATTCGTTGCTTGCTGATATTATTACTGATACAGGAGGCTTTTCATTATTTTTTCCAGAATGCCTGTAGAATGCCATCCTGGAAAATAATATCCAGTAATAAGCCATTTGCATTGTAAGGAAAGCAATAAAGGCATAAAATAATATTTCCAGGGTCAGATCAATCATAAGCACAGATCAGAAGTAAAATTATCCATTCTTACTGAATAAAATTTATCTTTGATAGAATATTTACGAAAATGTTTTTCACACTCGAACATAAAGATCCAAAGAGTAGCGCCAGGGCAGGAAGGTTGATCACAGATCACGGAGAGATCCCAACTCCGATTTTCATGCCGGTCGGCACTGCAGGAACAGTAAAAGCAATTCATACCAGAGATATCAGGGATGATGTAAACGCAAAGATCATCCTGGGAAACACTTATCATCTTTATTTAAGGCCCGGGCTGGATATTATAAAGCAGGCTGGCGGACTACACAAATTTATAAACTGGGAAAGGCCCATTCTGACCGATAGTGGTGGCTACCAGGTTTATAGCTTAACAGACATACGGAAACTTACCAAGGAAGGCGTGAAGTTTCAATCGCATATTGATGGTTCCTCTCATTTATTTACAGCTGAAAATGTTATCGATATTCAAAGGATTATTGGAGCGGATATCATTATGGCCTTTGACGAATGTACGCCTTACCCCTGTGAATATGATTATGCGAAGAAATCATTAAAGATCACTCATGATTGGCTGGATCGATGCCTTTTCCGTTTTGAAGAAACATCCTGCGAATACGGTTATAAACAACATCTTTTTCCCATCGTACAGGGCAGTGTATATAAGGACCTGCGAATAGAATCAGCTGAGTTTATGGCTTCAAAAAATGCAGAAGGCAATGCCATCGGAGGCTTGAGCGTTGGTGAACCTCATGAGATGATGTACGACATGACAGATGCAGTATGCAGGATATTACCCCAGGATAAACCCCGTTATCTTATGGGTGTTGGAACACCTGTGAACATACTGGAGAGCATTGCCCTGGGAATAGATATGTTTGATTGTGTTATCCCAACCCGTAATGGACGTAACGGACTACTTTACACCTCTGAAGGCACCATTAATATAAAGAATGAAAAGTGGAAAGACGACTTCTCCCCTATTGATGAGAACGGATTATCCTTTGTTGATTCATTCTATACACGCTCATATCTTCGTCATCTTTTTGCTGCAGGAGAAATACTGGGCCCTATGATCGCCAGTCTGCATAATCTGAATTTTTATCTATGGCTTGTTGGAGAAGCGAGGAAGAAAATTCAGAATGATGAGTTTGCAATATGGAAGGAAGGGATGGTTAGGAAGCTGGATAGAAGGCTTTAGGGGAGATGCAAGATACCTCTTAATACTTTAATTACTTTCAAAAATAAATTAAAAACCATAAATTGCCTTAGCTTTATTAAGGTATAGTTATGCAATACATTTGCATGATGCGGGTGTTGACATCAGAAATATGCAATAGTCTTAGGGAATAAATCGAGTAAAAAGAAATTTAAAAAATAGGAGAAACAAAAATACTGCCTGCAACAGCGGGTCATGGCCAATAAGCTGCGGCATCGGTATCTAAAACATAAAAACTAAACAATAACAACTTAGATATTGATTATCTTTAATCGCGGTAAGGCCGCATAAAGGTTATACACTTGGAACCTTGTAAGCAATTTTTCACGAATGATTTATTTTAATAAAATTTTGCTAAAAATATTTTCACTATGTATTTGCATCCCGAATATTCGATTTGTAATTTTAATCTATAAATATTATGAAAAATAAAGATCAATCAAATTCTTATTTGCATTTGAGAAACTTATTGTTGACGCGTAGGAGTTCTTTGTTGATTATTGGCTTTTTATTGGTACTCCTTTCCAATATGCGGGGCAGTGCCGGCCTTTTCGCATGGTTTATGCCAGTACCTTTTCTGATTTACGTGGTTCTTTATCACGGTGTAAAAAACCATCTCTGGTTGCTGCTAAGCCTTATGTTGGGTTTCATTTTAACATTCATGAAAGCTGCTTCAGAACCTTTCTATGCTTCCATCGGATTTTCAATAATGATCGGTATAGTATTAGGTTTGCGATATTATCTTGCCTTTCTTATTTGGGGTTACATTCGCAAATGGTCCGGAGATCTTATCAGCCTGATCGCATTTCCTGCAATAATATTAAGTTTAGAATATATTCAGGCATTCTATACGCCTTTTGGGGATTGGGGCTCTTTTGCCAATACACAATTGTATAACCTTCCACTTTTACAAACAGCCTCTCTGTTCGGATTCCTGGGAATATCCGCCATCATGGCCTGGGCAGCAGTTCTTTGTACATCCATAATATTAAGAGGAAACTTTGTAAGAAGTGGATTGCGACTGTCGATATTTGTACTAGTACTTACAGCTTTATATGTATATGGTGATCTGCGAATAAATAAAGTACCGGAAGGTAAGCATATTACGGCTGCTGCAATTATGGTCGATAATGACTTCACCGATGTTTTTCCAGACCCTGATGACCCGGAGGTAGTGCAAGCAAGGAATGCTTTAGTAGAAAAAACCCGGATAGCTGCAAACAGGGGAGCCTCAATTGTAGTTTGGGGCGAAGGATCTACTTTAATTGCAGAAAAAAGTGAAGGCCGGTTTTTAGAAGAGCTATCTACAGTGGCAAAAAGCCATGATATTGCTATTGTAGCAGCTTATGCAGTACCGGTTCCGAAAGACGAAAAAGAAGATTATAATTTTATAAACAAGTTCACCTGGATAAATAAAAATGGAGAGATAGTTGAAACTTATCTCAAACACCATCCTGTCCCGGGAGAAGAAAGTGAGAAAGGCATAAAACCCTTGAAAGTTATCCATACTGAATACGGTAATATGACGGGAGCCATTTGTTATGATTATGACTTCCCGCAAATGGCACTTACTCAAGCCAGGATAGGAGCTGATATGGTTGTAGTGCCAGGAATGGACTGGCGGAATATGCTCATGCAACACACGCTTATGGCAAGGATAAGAGCCATTGAAGGAGGATTCTCTGTTCTCAGATCTGCCAATGAGGCCACTTCAATGGGCTTTAACAATTACGGCCAGATCTACGCTGCAATGCCTGATTTCGGAAATAACGACAGAATACTGATCGCTTCTTTGCCGGTAGGGAAAATATACACTCTTTATAGCAGTATTGGAAACCTGATTGCCTATGTCGCCATTGCTGCACTCATATTTTCCTTGTTTATAATGGTCCGTAATTGTCGTAGATCAAAGAATACTAATCCCAAAACAACAAAAGATATTTAATATGAAAAATACAAATGAATTAACGTCTTCAGATTCAGTTATGACTGATAACGCAAAAATGCGTAAACGACTTCTTATCCTGGGGATCACTGTATCCATACTTGTGCTCTGGAATGGCGTATGTGATTATATCTATGTATATTCCTCCCAGTTAAGCGGAGCGGATTACTCAACATCTGCGGTGTTTAAGGTTATGCTTAGCGCTGACGGCCGTCCTCACTGGATGGTAATGCTTGCGCAAACCGCCGGATGGCTTTACCCGATTTATGCTCTGGCATACTATCATATGTGGATAGGAATGCGCAGAGCAGGCTTCTGGCTTGGCCGTGTTCCTCTTGTAATACTCGCCTATGCAATATTAATGATCGGTGGTATTCAGCATGCTAGTTTTGCATTTTTAAGCGTACTGGAACAGGCGAAAGAGGTAGTCGGATGTACCGATATGAAATTTTTCGCCCAAGCCAACGAATATATTATTGAGCATTTTTTATGGGGAGATCTCACAGCAATGCCTGCTTTAATTATCGGGGCAATATGGCATGCCGTGGGTATATTGAGCGGAAAGACAATGTATCCACGCTGGTTTATTGTTGTATCTCCACTGGGCGTATTGTTAATTATCAATATAATTGGCTCCTTTCTACCTGCTCCTGTTGCAGGATTTGTGGTTGGACCATTTGGAACCTATTTTATGTTTGTTCCAATTGTGGCAAGTACTATATGGCTGTGGAAGAATCATGATTATTAAGAGAGGGATGTCAATTTCTAAGAAAATCCGGCCTAAGTAAAAAAGATAGCGTTCCAAAACGACCGCATGCTCATACTTCTAAAACCGTTGTAAGCAATTCTCTTCATCTAAAGAATACTAATGATAAATAGTGAAGATCTTGAATTCCGGAAATTAGACTTAAAAGGTCTGAAAATATTAGTAGAATGGGCTAAAAATGAAGGATGGAACCCCGGCCCTCATGATGCAGATGTATATTGGTCCACAGACCCTGATGGCTTTTATGGTTATTATTTCAACGGGTCCTTAGTCGCCGGAGGAGCAATTGTTTCTTATAATAAAGAATTCGGGTTCATGGGGCTTTTTATTGTTAAACCTGAATATAGAGCAAAAGGAATTGGCAGAAAGCTCTGGTATCATAGGCGTAATTTATTAATTGACAGGCTAAATAATAATGCTTCAATTGGGATGGATGGGGTTGTGGACATGCAAGCTTTCTATAAAAAAGGAGGATTTGAAATTGTATTTAAAGATGAACGTTATGAAAAACCAGGGATGAAATTCAATCTTGATCCTAATATTTCTACGATAGAAGATGAAGATTTCCATGAAATTTTAAATTACGACAAACAATGTTTTGGTTTTTTAAGACCACAATTCTTAAATCCATGGATAAACCTTCCTGAAAATAAAACTTTTAAATATGTAGAGGGAAATAAATTAAAAGGCTTTTCCATTGCCAGAAAAGTTTCAATTGGATTTAAGGTTGGCCCTTTATTCGCTGATAATATTAAAGTTGCAGAAGAATTATATAAGGCTTGTTTAAATTCAGTAATTGGAAAACCACTTTATATAGACATTCCAATGGTAAATCAAGGAGCAATTCAAATTGTAAAAAAATTTAAAGCAAAATATATATTTGAATGCGCAAGGATGTATTATGGACAAGCTCCTCAAATAAATATTAACAAAGTATTTGGAATAACTACTTTTGAATTAGGTTGAAAAACTGGCTGTGATGTTTTTTTGTTCTTTCGGTGCTTCATTCTCTTTGGCTTTGCGATCGGGGCTACTCATGTTACTCACTTTAGCTGGATTGTCCTCCATGTTCTCAACAGGAACTTTCTACTCAAGGCTGGCCATCGAAGTATCTGGTTTCACCGGGGCTGAATCCAGGCACCAGATATGACCACTTACCATGCCTTTCTCCTCCCCTTCCCATGTGGGAATTGCACTCTCCGGATGGTTCTTTAAATCATAAAAACGTTCAAAGAACTTTTGTATATTTACCATTCAAGGCACATACAAACGCTCATAAAGCATATTCGCGATCATAAAAATCCTAGACAAATGAGAATATTAATCCAGATTTTACTTTTGACATTTTTATTCGGAAGCTGTAATACCAGAATCCAATCCAATAATGATAATACCAAAGAGCAAAAAACAACTATGAAAGACACAACACCAAAAGTAACGGGGATAGGCGGAATATTCTTCAGCTCGAAAAACCCTCAAGAAGTAAGAGAATGGTATAGTGAAAACTTAGGAATGGCAATAGATGACTATGGTTCTCCATTCGAATTCAGAAATGCCAACAATCCGGAGGAAGTCAATTATCTGAGGTGGAGCCCATTTGAAGAAAGCACAGATTATTTCAAGCCATCTGAAAAAGACTTCATGATTAATTACAGAGTGCAAAACATTGAAGGCTTGGTCAGGAACCTAAAAGAAAATGGCGTAACTATAGTTGACGAAATTGAAGAATTTGAATATGGGAAGTTTGTTCATATCATGGACCCGGAAGGGAATAAAATTGAGCTATGGGAACCCATCGACAGCATTTTCACAAATATGGGAGTAAAAACAACTAAGTAATTCAGGTTTTTTCCAAATTATATAGCTATTATATGGATGATAATTATCATATAAATCAATCTGGAGAATATTACAAAACAATCTGATCTTTATCTAATATTCAAAGGCTGAGAAACTAGTAGATTATGAAACTACTTTTACGGAGCTTATGTATATCAATCCTTATTGCAAACTATTCCTGCAAGAAACCTACATTGACGATTGAAGCCAAATCAATAGATGCTCAAGTAAGTGATAATATATTAACAGGCCCTTCAGTATTAAACGATCCTGATCGCTTTGTCTGGGGAGCAAGCGTAATAAAAGGTGATGATGGCAAATATCACATGCTTTATAATACGTGGGAATGTGGTGATTCTATTCCGGAATTCAGCAACTCATGGGTGCTTTATTCCAAAATTGCTTATGCCGTTTCAAATCTTCCTGATAAAGATTTTAAGTTTCAGAAAATCATCCTTCGGGGAAGAGCCAATGAAGGTGACTCCACAGCCTGGGATGCCCAGATGGTAAGCAACCCTCATGTAAAGAAATTCAATGGGAAATACTATTTATTTTTCATAGGGTCTTCAGATCCCGGTATACAACCCAAAGGGTCAAAAGGTGAGAATTTAAACAAAAGGAACAGGGTTCAGCAAAATCAAAAAATTGGTGTTATAGAGTTCAACAGCTTTGAAGATCTGGTTACAGGTAACTTTACCAGGCCTGATACTCCCCTTTTATCACCCAGAACAAGAGTCAAAGCCGAAAATATCATTGACCCATCCCCTGATGGAACCATTACTAAACCCGATAATATTGTTGTAGTGAACCCATCAGTAGTTCATCGGCCTTCTGATGGAAAATTCCTGCTATATTTTAAAGGGAACTTATATGATCCACACTGGAAGGGTGTTCATGGAGTGGCTGTTTCTGATTCACCCAGTGGTCCATTTGAAGCTACTGATCATTTTGTATTCGATATTAAGCTGGAAAACGGGAAAATAGCTTCTGCTGAAGATCCATATGTTTGGTACCATAAAACACATGAAAGATTCTATGCTGTAATCAAAGATTTTACAGGAGAAATAACTGAAGATGAGCCTGGCTTAGCTATCCTTGAATCCTATGATGGCATTCACTGGCTTAAGCCGGATGATTCATTCTTTATGAAAAAAGAAGTTATCTTAATAAATGGTGATACTATCAAGGTAAATCGCTTAGAACGGCCTCAGCTCTTAACAGATAGAGAGGGCAATCCGGAAGTTTTATACTGTGCATGCTCTATTGTAAATATAAATCCTCGCAAAGATGGTAGTTCATTTAATGTTCATATTCCCCTTACAGCAAAATAATATGTAAGGTAAATTCACTTCTTCAAGAAGTTTATTTACCAATTCAGGTTTATTCAGATAAATCATTATATTTGTTTAAGTATTAACTGTTTAAGATCATTTATTTTGACAATTCCTAAATCTATACACATGAAAACCTTTGTATCCCCATTATTATTAATTGTTCCATTGCTTTTTATCATGACCTCCTGCACTAAGGATTGCGAAACCTGTGATTGTCCTGAACCAGTAATTAATGTATTTGGTTCATGGACTATTCTGCAAACAGATGCGCAAGGACTGCAATATAATGTAGAGTTAAGATTTAACAATGATTATACCTACGACTGGATATTACTTGATACTGTTCAGGGACATTCCAATTCACATGCTGAATTCGAGCTCAATGGCAATATAATGCGCATAGTTGTTGATGCAGATTGCAATTCAATTGGTGTCTACTATCTTACAATTGATTCCGACAAGCTTGCAATAATTGCTAAAGAAGATGCTTGCGGGCCAAGAGCTGTTGCACTGGAATATGTATGGAAAAAGAAATAGTAAGACCTAAAATCTGTTATCACATCTCAAGACTTACATAATATTCCTTTCCTTTATTAGTTTAACTTTTATATTTTTGCCAATTAATACATTAGCGCATTAATGAAGATCCTCGACCTTTATATTATTAAGAAATTTCTGGGTACCTTCTTTTATGCTATCTCGCTTCTTATCCTGGTAGTGATCGTATTCGACATATCTGAGAATATTGATGAATTTCTGGATAATGATGCCCCGATGGATGAGATTATCATAAATTACTATGTCAATTTCATCCCATATTTCATCAACCTTTTCAGCTTCCTGTTCACATTTATTTCAGTAATCTTCTTTACTTCCAAACTTGCCTCCAATACTGAGATAGTTGCCATCCTTAGCAGTGGTGTCAGTTTTTATCGCCTACTGAGACCGTATATGATCTCAGCTATTTTCCTCGGATTAATGTCGTTCTACCTCTCCAACTTCCTGATCCCGAAAACTAATATTAAAAGAAGGATCTTTAAAGACAGATACATGGAAGAATTAACCAGAGGCAAGGACAGAAATATACATTTGCAGATCAGTCCTGGAGAGTTCATATACCTGGAGAACTACAACATGCAATCAGAATATGGTTATAAATTTACCATGGAAAAGATCATTGATCAAAGCCTGAGATATAAATTAACTGCTGACAGGATACACTGGGATAGTATCAACAAAAGCTGGACATTGTATAATTATTTCATCAGGAAATTTACAGACAGTTCAGAAAATATAATAACTGGGCGACAGCTGGATACAACATTTAAACTTAAACCAAGCGATCTTATCATTTTAAAGGAAGACTTTGAAGAGATGAATTACTGGCAGCTTAGAAAAAAGATCGCAGATGAGAAACTCAAAGGGTCAGAAGAGGTTAAGGTTTACGAAATGGAAAAACACAACAGGATATCTGGTCCATTTGCAACCATAATTCTCACTTTGATTGGTGTGGCTCTTTCAAGCAGAAAGGTGAGAGGAGGGATAGGTATGCACCTTGGATTGGGAATTGCCCTTACATTTACCTTTATAATGTTTATGAAAATAAGCACCGTTTTTGCAATAAGCGGCCACCTTTCTCCATTCCTGGCTGCATGGATCCCAAATATTATATTCGGAATTATTGCCGCCATTCTCATACGTCTTGCTCCCAAATAAGACCTATTGTTTTCCTTCCCAGTAAAAATGATCTCTGAATTCACTCTTTAATCCTGGAGATTCTTCAAAAATTCCATACACTGCTGAACCACTTCCTGACATGCTTGCATAAATTGCACCATTATCATACAATTTGTTTTTCAGACTTCTTATAACAAAATGCTTACTAAAGGCATAGTTCTCAAAATCATTAAAAACCAGCTCTTTCCAGGAAGATAAAGGAGCATTGATAATTGTCTTAATATCAAAAGAGCTCTTTGACCTGATAATATTATTATAGGCTTCCCCGGTATTTATATGAACATTGGGTTTTACTATTGCAATATAATAACCATTAAGATCAAGCTTTGTTTCTTCCAGGATATCTCCTCTTCCTGAAATAAATGACGGAGTATTTTTTATGAAAAACGGACAATCGCTTCCGAGTTGAAGGCTTAGTGTTTTAAGGTCTTCATAGCTTAAATTAAGTTCAAAATAATCATTTAGCAATTTTAGCATAAAAGATGCATCTGCTGAACCACCTCCCAAGCCAGCCTGAGCAGGAATAGCTTTATGCAAATGCACTGCAATGGCTGGAATAGAATATTTTTCCTTTAGTAATAAGTAGGCCTTATATATCAGGTTATCCTTAAAATCACCATCTATAGAAATACCTGAAAAAGTGAAGGACACCTTTGGGGATTCAATAATCTCAAGTGCGTCACAAAGCTTTGTTGGTAATATCAATGATTCAATTTCATGATAACCATCAGTTCTTTTTTCCTTAACCTTTAAACCCAGGTTAATCTTACAATTAGGAAAGACTATCATAAGGTGACTTCTATTAATTCCTTCGCATCAAGATTTTCAGAGTTATTCATAGACGATGAAAATTTTTGAAGCACTATCGGGATAATGCAATAAAATTTAAAGAAGTATATGGAAAACTCTGAAAACCTCACAGGAGCAAATATAATAAACAATCTGACTGCGTTAAAATTTTTCTCAATAGCTACGGCTATTCAGAAAAATTTATGCCTTGCATCTTGTTCATTCTATTTGTTTCTTGAAAGAAAGGAATTAATAGAAATCCCCTTAAATCAAAAATACAGAATTTGAAGTGATATTCGTTATAATATTGTATTTTTGATCTCCTTAAACAGCCTGCATTCAATATGGAACTACTTAATTCAGTATTTTCCTGGATAATGAAAAAAAGGATACATCAGATTGATCTATTCAAGAAGTATCCTAATGAGGTTCAATATGAATGGTTTAAAAAATTAATCAACACTGCTAAAGATACCGAGTGGGGTGAAAAGTATGATTATAAAAGCATCAAAAACTATAGTGACTTTACATCAAGAGTTCCTTTAAATGATTATGATTCGATAAAGCCTTATATAGACAGGCTTATGAAAGGTGAACAAAAAATTTTGTGGCCAACAGATGTAAAATGGTTTGCGAAATCTTCAGGAACAACCAGTGACAAAAGCAAATATATACCGATAACACAGGAATCCCTGGAAGAGTGTCATTTTAAAGGTGGTAAAGATCTGCTATCAATCTATTGTAACAATTATCCTGATCATTCAATGTTTAGCGGAAAAGGTCTGGCAATGGGAGGAAGTCACAGGATCACCGAAATTGATAACAAGGAATATTATGTTGGGGATCTGAGTGCTATCATCATACAGAACCTTCCATTCTGGGCAGAGATAATAAGGGTTCCAAAACGAAAAGTAGCTCTTCTTGAGGAATGGGAAACCAAGATAGAAGAAATAGCGAAAGCAACGATTCCTCATAATGTAACCAATCTGTCAGGAGTACCATCCTGGACATTATTACTCCTGAAAAGAATTCTTGAAATAACAGGAAAGGAACATATACAGGAAGTATGGCCTAACCTTGAAGTGTTTTTTCATGGTGGTGTTAATTTCTCACCATATAAAGAGCAGTTTAATAAAGTCGCTCCCTTAAGCCCGATGCATTATGTTGAATCATACAATGCATCTGAAGGTTTTTTTGGGATCCAGGATATGACAACTGCTGGTGAACTATTACTGATGCTTGACTATGGGATCTTCTATGAATTCCTGCCAATTGAAGAGGTAGGGAATGAAAATCCTGTAACATATCAGCTTCATGAAGTGGAATTGGGTAAAACCTACGCCCTTGTTATTAGTACCAATGCAGGCCTGTGGAGATATGTTATTGGAGATACAATTAAGTTTACATCTTTAAATCCATATAGAATTGCTATTACAGGAAGAACCAAGTCATTTATTAATGCTTTTGGTGAAGAACTAATTATAGATAATGCAGAAAAAGCATTGGCTATTGCAAACAAAAAATGCGATTCAGTTATAAATGAATATACTGCGGCTCCTGTTTATTTTGGAAATAAGAATAATGGAGCACATGAATGGATAATTGAATTTGAAAAAGAACCGGATAACCTGGAGTTTTTTACTGAAACTTTTGACAATGCTTTAAAATCCTTAAACTCAGATTATGAAGCAAAAAGATATAAGAATATGATACTTCAGGAACCTATTGTCAGAATAGTACCCCCATCAACTTTTTATTCCTGGATGAAGAAAAGAGGTAAACTGGGCGGACAAAATAAAGTTCCCAGGCTATCGAATCACAGGCAATATATCGATGAGATTAATGAATTATTAAATAGCAATGATTAGTTATATAAAGAGGAGCATATTACTTTTTTATATTTTCGTGAGCATATCTGCCAATGCTCAAATCAATGAATTTAAATTGCTAAAGACAATACCCGGAGAATTCAATATGATATCCACTGATGAACTTGGCAACCTCTTTACTGTTCAGGGCAACATGATAATAAAGTATGATCTGAACGGCAAAGCATTATCTAATTATAGCAATTATTTAGCTGGAGATATTAGCTTTATTGACACAGGCGACCCATTTAAGATATTAATCTATTATCAGGAATTTAGCCAGATAGAAATCCTGGATAACACATTAAGCCCTGTGAATAAAATAGAACTGTCAAAACTTGGATTTGATCTTTCTTCATTAGCCTGTGCTTCATATCAAAGTGGATTCTGGATCTTCAACCCACCATTCTCAGAATTAATTCGATTTAATCAATATCTTGAAAGCACTGATAGAACAGGTAATCTTTTTAAAGCCACAGGAATGGAGGTAATTCCAAATTATATGATAGAAAGAGATAACATATTATATCTGAACAATCCTGATTATGGAATTATGGTTTTTGATAAATATGGAAGCTATTTCAGGACGATCGCTGTTAAAGATCTCAGAAATTTTCAGTTATTAAATAAAATGCTTGTTGTTAACGATTCTGCCAACATCAAAATTATTGACCCTGAAAATCTTGAAGAAAACACTATCAAGCTTCCTGAGAAGAGTGTATTACAGGCAAAACTATCATACTCAGGGAATAATAAAAGGTTGTTTCTTTTAAACAAAGAAGGTATAAGAATTTATGCATTTCATTAACTCAGCATTTCATGGAGATCAGAATATTTTTTACATAGAGATTTTTTTTAACTTAGACAAAAATTTTTATCAATGTATATAGCGGTATCAGGTAATATAGGATCAGGAAAGACTACACTAACAGAATTATTAGCAAAAAGATTTAGCTGGGAACCAAGCTTTGAAGATGTGGAATCAAATCCATATCTACATAGTTTCTATCAGGATATGCAAAGGTGGTCATTTAACCTGCAGATTTATTTTTTAAACAGCCGTTTCAGACAAATTATTGACATAAGGGCAAGTGGAAAAGATGTAATTCAGGACAGAACTATTTATGAAGATGCATATATTTTTGCTCCCAACCTGCATTCAATGAACCTGATGTCAACTCGCGACTTCGAAAACTACAGTGCCCTTTTTGAATTGATCAGTCAGTTTATTAAAGCTCCTGACCTGCTTATTTATCTGAAATCATCAGTGCCAAACCTCGTAAACCAGATTCAAAAAAGAGGCAGGGATTATGAAGCATCACTAAGACTTGATTACCTGAAAAGTCTGAATGAAAGATATGAAACATGGATCACCAATTACAAACTTGGGAAACTTCTGGTAATCGATGTAGACGAGGTCAATTTTGCAGAAAACCCCAAAGATCTTGGCGATGTAATCGACAAGATAAATGCTGAACTGTATGGACTTTTTAAGTAAGATGACATGAAGGTCTTTGGTATAATACCGGCTAGATACGCTTCCACCAGATTTCCAGGGAAACCGCTGATCATGATCAATGACAAAACAATGATTCAGCATGTGTATGATAAAGTTTCAAGAAGCAAGCTCCTGGATAAAGTTATTATCGCAACAGATGATAACAGGATATTTGAAGCAGTAAATGGCTTTGGCGGTAATGTATTAATGACTTCTGAAAATCATAAAAGTGGAACAGATCGTTGTGGTGAAGTTGCTAATGCCCTGGTAAAAGAAGAAATTGCCGGAGAAAATGACATTATAATCAATATTCAGGGTGATGAACCATTTATTGATCCGGTACAGATCGAACTGCTATTATCTCTTTTTAAAAATGAGAAGATTAACATTGCCACACTTGCACGTCAGATTAACAGCAACAAAGCTATATTCAATCCCAATGTAGTTAAAGTGGTTTTCGACAATTACGGAAAAGCGATATACTTTAGCAGGCAAGCCATTCCATTTCTCAGAAATATTGATAAAGAGCAATGGCATGAATCAGGACAGTTTTATGAACACATAGGAATTTATGCTTTTCGTTTTAAAATCCTGAATGAACTCATTAAGCTGCCGCAATGTACTCTTGAGTTAAATGAAAAGCTGGAACAATTAAGATGGCTTGAGAATGATCATGATATTTATGTGAACATTACAAGTCTTCAAACGCACTCAGTTGACACACCTGAGGACCTTGAAAAATTAAAACAAATGCTTGATTGATAATATGCTAAATCGTAATTTCGACAGGCAAAAGAATCGCTATGAATATACTTCATTACATAAAGCTCAAACTCCTTCAGGAAGGAGAAGCTATACTTCCAAGGCTGGGGACCTTCACTACCTCTTACCATGCTGCACATTTAGATAATAAAAGAAAAGAACTTGTTCCTCCTTCTAAATCAGTTGAGTTTTCTTTCTCAGAAGATATTTCTAATGATTCTCTGATAAAATATATTGCTAAAATAGAGAAAGCAGATTATGATAAAATAAAACAGGAAGTTGATAATTTCGTATCAAAAATATACCGCCTGTTAAATCGGGACCAGAATGCCCAGCTCGCTCAAATTGGAGAATTATCCAACAAGAATAATGAGATAGTATTTGATTTTGATAAAACACAAAATTTCCTTCCGTCTTCATCCGGGCTAAAACCTGTCGAAGCTATTCCTGTAAAGAAAGAAAAAGCTCCAATTGTTACTAAGAAGAAAACACCAGTGCCCAAACCCAAACCACTACCTCCAAAGCCAAAGCCAGAACCTCAACCCTCTGTTGAAGCAGAAGAAGAGTATGTCAACAATACATGGTCAAGCTTACTTACAATATTTCTTGCAATGATAGTGATCGCAGCAATTCTGTTGCTGGCAGATCCATTCAACTTTGGTTACCTGACAGGAAACAGTTCAGGACTTAAACCATTACTGGAATATAATACAGATAAAACTGCAAAGATCAATAAGATCATCAGTCAATACGAAGCTTATAAGCCTTCTTCAGCTTCAGCTATTGCTGACAGACCTGAACAAGAAGAGCCTGAAATAGTCAAGGATACTGAAGTAATAAAAAAACCTGAAGTAATAGATAAGCCTATTACATCATCACAAGATCCAGCTCCTCCAACAAAGCAATTTCATATCATTATAGAATCTTCATATTCTCTCAATCTTGCAAGGACAGGCCAGCAGGAATGGGATAATAAGGGATATAATGTGATAATAATCGGTCCTGCAAAAAATGGCTATTACAGACTTAGTCTTGGACAATATAACGATAAGAGCTTAGCTTTGGAAGACTTGGAAAAGGTAAGAAAAGATGTGGTACCGGATGCCTGGCTGCTTAAATATTAAGCATTGATTTTTATTGTTTAAATACCATTTAATGTGGGAAAGAAGAAGTTGCAACGATTTGAGGAAAACCTGACATTTCCGAATTTTTTACAACCAAAATATGCTGAAATTAAGAACAGCTATCCTTTAAAAGGTAACTGGAATTCAATGCTCTTTAAAAACAATAAACCTATCACTCTTGAACTGGGTTGTGGAAAAGGAGAGTATACTGTCGGCCTTGCTGAAAAATATCCTGATAAAAATTTTATCGGATTAGATATAAAAGGTTCCAGGATGTGGAATGGTTGCAAATATTCAAATGTGAATAAACTCACCAATGTTGCATTCCTGAGAACAAGAATCGATTTCATTGAACTATTCTTCGATAAAGAAGAGGTTTCTGAAATATGGATCACCTTCCCAGATCCTCAGCTTAAAAAATCAAAAAACAAAAAAAGACTGACATCACCATTATTTCTGCAACGATATTCCAACATCCTGCAAAAAGAAAACCAGATCCACCTGAAAACCGATAATACAAGCTTATACGAATATACCCTGGAGGTAATCCGTGAGAGCAATCTCACACTGCATTATAATACAAGTGATGTATACAATTCCGACGCTCCGGAAGAGGTAAGATCCATTCAAACTTTTTATGAGAGCAAATGGCTCAAAGAAGGCATAAAAATTAAATACCTGCGCTTCTCCCTGAATCTATAGTAACCTTAATTACTAAATTATCCTGAAAAATGAAACAGGAAAACTTCTTCAACAAAGTCTACGAAGTAGCAAAACTAATCCCAAAAGGAAGAGTTACATCTTATGGTGCGATTGCCAGATATCTTGGATCAGGACAATCGGCCAGAATGGTGGGTTGGGCCATGAATGCATCATTTTCATCAAAAGAAGCAATTCCTGCTCACAGAGTGGTTAACAGAAAAGGGCTACTTACAGGCAAACATCATTTCGGTGATCCTAATCTTATGCAGCAACTCCTGGAAAATGAAGGAGCCATTATTAAAGATAATAAAATTCAGAACATTGATGATCTGTTCTGGGATCCCTCCAAAGAACTCTTATAAGCCTATTATTTACTTTTATAATTTCTTTCCCGTCACGCGTTACGCGTTACGCGTCACGATTTATTTACTAATTTTGCCGCTCACAATATAATTATTACAAGAATGAATAATGAAAAAATAATAGAGGTTCTAAGTCAGGTTTTATATTTTCCTAAAAGCGATAATGTTGTAAACCTGAATATGATCAGAGATTTGAAGGTGCACGACAATCATATTCATTTTGATATTTACTTTGAAGAAAGAGATGAAAGAAATGAAAGTGTTGTTGAAAAAGCATGTGTGGATGCATTAAAAAAAGAATTTGGTGAAAACACACAAGTAATTGCTCAAATCAAATATCCGAGTAATCCACTGGAGAACGTAGGGAAAATTATTGCCGTTGCATCAGGAAAAGGAGGTGTTGGAAAATCAACTATCGCCGCTAACCTGGCTATAGCTTTACAAAAAACCGGAGCTAAAGTTGGAATAATAGATGCAGATATTTATGGACCAAGCATCCCGATTATGTTTGATGTTGAGAATGCCAAACCCCATGTTGTTGAAAAGAATGGAAAAACATGGATTCTTCCCGTAGAACAGTATGGTATTAAAGTATTATCAATTGGGTTTTTTGTAGATCCTGACCAGGCACTGATATGGAGAGGACCTATGGCATCCAATGCATTAAAACAACTCTTTAATGACTCTGAATGGGGCAAGCTTGATTATCTGGTTATTGACCTTCCTCCGGGAACAGGTGACATACATCTGACGCTGGCTCAGGAAATACCAGTTGCAGGAATAGCTATAGTAACCACTCCGCAGGAAGTTGCTCTTGCAGATGCCAGAAAAGCATTCAGCATGTTTAATCAGAAAGATATAAGAATCCCAATACTCGGATTAATCGAAAACATGGCATACTTCACTCCGGAGGACCTTCCTGACAATAAGTATTTCATCTTTGGCAAGGAAGGCGGAAAGAAACTGGCAAAAACAGCAGGCATACCATTGTTAGGTGAAATTCCGATACAAGAAAGTGTCTGTGAAGCAGGCGATAAAGGAAGGCCGTCTGCATTAGAAAATAATACAGCCATATCAAATGCCTTTCATCAATTGGCTGAAAATATTATAAAAAGATTAGAAAAAGTATAAAATATTTAAGAATATTATCATGGAACAGGAAAAAAGACAAGAATTAATTCAAAAAATAAATAATGTTTTGGACCAGGTAAGGCCCTATATTCAACAGGATGGCGGTGATATAGCTTTTGTTCAATTAACTGACGACATGGTCGTAAATGTTGAACTTCAGGGAGCATGCGGATCTTGTCCTTATAGCACTATGACATTGAAAAATGGTGTTGAAACGGCAATGAAAAAGGCTATACCAGAAATAAAAAGCGTCGAACAAATCTAATTGTTGTTTTAGGAAAGATAGCGGGCAACGATCGGCATTCTTCGGCCCATACCGAAAGCTTTTTTTGAAACCCTCAATATTGGAGGAGTTTGATAACGTTTGTATTCGTTGGTGTTTACAAGCTTAAGGATTTTATGTACAATTTTTTCAGGAAATCCCATTTTAATTATCTCATCCGGACCTTTTCTTTCCTCAATATAATTATAAAGGATCTTATCCAGGATCTCATAATCAGGAAGTGAGTCTGAATCTTTCTGATCAGGTCTGAGCTCAGCTGATGGTGGCTTTGTAATTGTATTTACCGGAATGATCTCTTCTTCTTTATTGATATACCTGGCAAGCTCAAATACATCCGTTTTATAAACATCTCCTAAAACTGAAATGCCTCCATTCATATCACCATATAATGTTCCATAACCCACAGCTGCTTCGCTTTTATTTGATGTATTGAGAAGTATGTAGCCAAATTTATTAGATAAGGCCATTAAAATAACACCTCTAAGCCTTGCCTGAATATTTTCCTCTGTTAAATTAAATGGCAGGTCACCAAAGAGAGGCTGCATGGTCTTGTCAATACTTAAATATGCCTCTTCAATTGGAATAATATCATAAGGGCTTCCCAGATTTTCAGCAAGCTGTACGGCATCATTTATAGAATGATCACTTGAAAATTGAGAGGGAAGCAAAACAGATCTCACATTCTCCGATCCCAGTGCTTTAGCTGCTATTGCTAATGTTACAGCAGAATCTACTCCACCTGAAAGCCCGAGTATGGCATTTTCAAAACCCAACTTCTCAAAATAATTCCTTACACCCATTATAAGTGCATCATGGATCAATTGAATTTTATTATATTTCTTTGGGACTTCTGTTCTCTGAATTGTATTATTTTCAATTTCATCCAGATCAAATATTTTAAGGTCTTCCTGGAAATAATCCAGTTCGGAAACAACATCAGCATCCCTGTTTATAACCATTGAACCGCCATCGAAAAGAAGCTCTGTTTGAGCTCCCACATGATTTACATAAAACAATGGTATCTTGTATCTTTTTACATTATCAACCAGCACCTTCTTACGGTCAATAACCTGCTTGTAATGAAATGGTGATGCTGCAATATTGATCATAATATCCGGCGACTGCTTCATTAGTTCAGCCATAGGGTTTACAGTATACAATGGATGGTCACTAACATTCCACAGGTCTTCACAAATGGTAAGAGCAATCTTTTTCCCTTTGAACTCAACTATTTCAAATTCAGTATTTGGTTCAAAATAACGGTATTCATCAAATATGTCGTAATTAGGCAATAATGTCTTATGCCTGATTTCTTTGATCTCCCCATCAGAAATAAGATAGGACGAATTAAAAAGATCTTTTCCTTTATAAGCAGGATTATTTGTTGGAGAACCAATGATTACACCTATATTCTTTGTTTCAGCAGCAATCTTCTCCAGTGAGAGATTGCATTTATCGATAAAATCACTGAACTCAAGGAAGTCACGAGGTGGGTATCCAGATACTGCAAGTTCTGCAAACACAATCAAATCTGCATGCTTTTCTTTGGCAGACCTGATGGCATTTATTATCTTTTCAGTGTTTCTACTGAAATTCCCAATATGGTAATTTATTTGTGCAAGAGCGATTTTCACAATACAAAGCTAAAACAAAACTCCTATGGTTAGCTCAATAAAGTTATTAATTACTTTAGGTTCATCCTCCTCAAGATATCTTTTACTTTCCTGCATAATATTCAGGAACCCATTATCAAACTTAACTCCTGTAATAAGAGAAACATTTTCAGCAATCGCAGTTTCAACTCCTGCACCAATAATTAATGACTCTCTTAAAAAGACTACATCATCATAAATATTGACTTTGTCCTCATTAAATGTTCCTCCTATATCTTTGGTAAACTTATCATCAGCCTTTCCCCTTATAAGAAATGAAGTTCCGAGGCCAATAAGTCCATAAATCCTGATCTTACCCAACTCATTGGTTTTCATCTTCAAAGCAAGAGGGATTTCAAGGTATTGAAGTTTATATTTTCTTGTCAGCTGTCCGGGATAATTAACTTGATCAATATTGTAGTTATATTGGAAATTCATTTGTCCGTGGATATAGCTAACATTGAAACCGGTACTAATAGCATAGTTTTCCAGCAGATGAAATTCAGTTATAAAACCCCAGGAAACACCCGGGCTCACTCCATCGCTGGTAAATCCCTTGGTATCAGATTTAAACCATCCGATGTTTGGTGACAGATTAAAACCAAAAACAAATGCCTTTTCCTGGGCGAAACTTATTCCTGAAGCAATGAATATAGTTATGAATGTTATAATTATCAGTCTTTTCATTTTAAATGTATTATGATGGTTTAACCTATAAATTTATAACAATAAAAACATATGCTGCCAACATAAGCAGAGTATTTATCCCCTATTAAATGTTAATAAAAAACTTGGTATTAAATTACTTACTTTATATATTTGTTAAAAGTAAACTAAGTAATTATTAAAACTAATCGTCATGAAAAAGCTGATATTAATTGTTATTTCCCTTTTCATTATTTCAACAGGATTTTCCCAGATCAAAGGCCTTACACTAGGACCGAAAATTGGTGTTAACTTTTCAAAGATCTCAAGTAATGTTGATGAAATGAAAGAAAACATGAAACCCGGATTCGAAGTGGGTGCCTTTGTTAGAATTGGTCAAAAATTATACATACAGCCTGAAGTAATGTATAAGTTCAAAGGAGGAAAATTTGATATTGATGGAATCTCAACAAGTGGTCAAACAATTAATTATAATTATAAAGTAAAATTACAAACTGTTGATGTTCCTTTGATGGTCGGAGTAAGGATAATAAACCTGAAAGTGATGAACATCAGATTAATGCTGGGACCTGTTGCATCCTTTGTTTTAAATAAAGATATTGATTCAGATGACAGTAATCCTGTTCCGGATATGGATGATAATGATTTCAAAGATTTAAACTGGGGATTTCAGGGTGGAGCAGGAGTTGATATACTTTTCCTTACACTTGACTTGAGATATGAGCAAGGACTGAGCAATATTTATGATGGAAAGACAACTACTGGAAAAACCATAGATTTTAAAAATAATCTCTGGACTGTTACACTTGGGTTTAAAATACTTTAGGCAGATAAACAATATTTAAAGAGAATAATCGTATAAAAAATGTCTGCCAGTAATGGCCGGCATTTTTTTATTTAAAGATTTCGAATGATGAAGAAGTTTGCTTTTCTGTTTCTGTTGATAACATTTATCACTACAGGATGTGACAACAATGATCCGGATATTTCCAAAATTAATACGCCTGATGTCTGTATTAACAGATATGATAAAGACCTGTTCAGTATCAACCCTGACAATATTGGTCATGGACTGGGAAAGCTAGCAGAGAAATATTATATTTTCATTGGAGACAATTACCGCGACACTCTTAATATTATTCAAATCGGACAATATATTACCGATCCTTTACTCAATGAGTTAAATACTAAAACACAGGATGTTTATCCAAAGCTCGATTTCCTGGGAATTGAACTTACCAGAGCATTCAAATATTATAAATTTTATTTTCCTGATAAAATCGTACCGGATGTATATTCTTATATAAGCGGCGTTGATGCAGAATATCCGGTTGCTATCCTGGATACCTCAATGATAATTGGTATAGATTGTTACCTTGGTAAAGATTATCTGATATATAAGCAAATGCGGATTCCTGCTTACCGGGCTAAAAGAATGCAGGCTGAATATATAAAGACTTCTGCAATGGAAGCTTTGGGCCGTAACGAATTCACAGCTCGCAGAACGGGTGATCAGCTCATCGATAAAATAATAGAAGAAGGTAAAATACTGTACTATCTTGATAAAGTCTTTCCTGAAGTAAATGATACGCTAAAAATCGGATATACAGCAAAACAACTTGATTGGTGCGATGATAATGAAGCTCACATCTGGGCATTTCTAATGGAAAATGAACTGTTGTTCTCCTCTGATCTTCAAAAGATTAGTAAGCTTATCCAGGATGGCCCTTTCACATCCTATTTCTCCAACGAATCACCTGGAAGGATCGGACACTGGATAGGATGGCAGATTGTGAGAAGCTATATGGATAACAATAATACCAGCATTGAAGAGCTAATGAATCTGCGTGACAATCAATACATTCTGAACAATTCCAGGTATAAACCTTAATTTTTCCTGAAAAACTGCGTCACTTTTTATTCTTAAAAGTATTAAGAGGTAGAAACCTTTTAATGCAGTGAAAGAAATTACAGTAAAAAAAGACACACAGCTCGTTAAAACTTATGGCAGTGCAATACTGGGTATTAATGCCATTACTATTACGGTTGAGGTAAGTATTGATAAAGGAATTAACTTCTTTATGGTAGGGCTTCCTGACAGTGCCGTAAAAGAAAGCCACCAAAGGATAGAGGCTTCGTTAAAATACATAGGTTACCGTATTCCCGGGAAAAAGATCGTTATTAACCTTGCTCCTGCCGATATTCGAAAAGAAGGATCAGCCTATGACCTGACAATGGCTATAGGAATACTGGCAGCATCAAACCAGATAAAATCGGAAGATGTAGGCAATTTTATAATTATGGGAGAACTTTCTCTTGATGGTGGAATACATCCCATTAAAGGAGCCCTTCCTATTGCAATAGAAGCCAGAAATAAAGGATTCAAAGGGATGATACTTCCTGAAGAGAATGTAAAAGAAGCAGCCATAGTCAATGATATAGATGTTTATAGCGTAAATAATATCAAAGAGGTAATTGATTTTTTTAATAACAAGAAAGAACTAACTCCTGTTAAAATTGACACACGTGATAATTTTTCCAAACAGCTTAACAATTATGAATTTGATTTCAGCGATGTTAAAGGACAACAGAATATTAAAAGAGCACTTGAGATTGCTGCGGCCGGTGGACATAATGTTATTCTCATTGGCCCACCAGGAGCGGGGAAAACAATGCTTGCAAAACGATTACCTTCGATTTTGCCCCCATTAAATCTTTATGAAGCTCTTGAAACTACTAAGATCCATTCTGTTGCAGGAAAAAACACTTGCAATACTTCATTGATAACAACTCGGCCTTTCCGATCACCTCATCATACAATAAGTGATGCAGGATTGGTTGGTGGAGGCAGTTATCCAAAGCCAGGGGAGATATCTCTTGCCCATAACGGAGTGTTGTTTCTGGATGAACTTCCGGAATTTAAAAGATCGGTGCTGGAAGTTATGCGACAACCGATCGAGCAAAGATTAATTACAATATCAAGGGCAAGATTTACTGTAGAGTATCCTGCAAGTATAATGTTAATTGCTGCCATGAATCCATGCCCCTGTGGTTATTATAATCATCCAGACCAGGAATGTACCTGTATCCCCGGAAAAGTTCAGAAATATCTTAATCAAATTTCAGGACCCTTACTCGATAGAATTGATATACATATCGAAGTAGTGCCGGTTCCTGTAAATGACCTTATGACTTCAGAAAAAAGCGAATCAAGTGAAAAAGTAAGAGAAAGAGTAATTAAGGCAAGAAAAATTCAGGAATTAAGGTATTCTGAAATAACTGGCATCTTTTGTAATGCACATATAACATCACGAATTTTAAAAGAAAGTTGTTCAATTGATGATGAAAGTAAAAATCTTCTACGAAAAGCTATTGACAATCTAAACCTTTCAGCCAGGGCATACGACAGAATATTAAAGGTTGCCAGAACTATTGCCGACCTGGATGAAAGTGAGAATATCAAAACAGAACATCTTTCTGAAGCAATTCATTTCAGGAACCTTGACAGGGAAAGCTGGGGAAAGTGACCTACAGGGCACAGTAACACTTCTGAGATAGCTTAACGAAGAAGCATAATGCTCCCCTTGAGAGAAAAGGTCTTTCCTGATATTGCATCAAGATATTCCGCAATAAAGACATAAACACCTGTGGGACTATGTCCTCCATTGAAGGTGCCATCCCAGCCTTGTTCAATGTTATTGGTTTCAAAGACAAGCGTACCCCAACGATTATAAATACTCATTTTATATTTATCAACATACTCCCATGCCGGAGCGAAAACATCGTTCTTTCCGTCGCCATTCGGTGTAAAACTGTTAGGGAAATATATGTGGGAAGGGCATTCTTCAATAATGCTTATAGTATCGCCTTGCCAGCAGCCTCTAATATCAACTAATACCCAGTATGTTCCGGGATCTGAAGCGGTAAATGTCTGCCCATCTGAACCATCCTGCCACTCATACATATCATAACCACTTCCGGCATCTAACAATACCATAAATTCTTCGCAAACCGTTGTATCGTTTCCTATCGAAAGATATGGAAGTTGAATAAGCTCTATGAAAACAGTGTCGGATCCGGTGCAGCCGGGGCCGTTTTCCACTTCGACCCAGTATGTCCCGGTTACAGTTGCCTGGAACTCCTGTTGCGTGGAGCCATCCTGCCACCGATAGGAGCCATAGCCCGGGCCCGGATTCAGCCAGACAGACTCGCCTTCGCAAATAGTTGAATCAGGCCCCAGAGAGATCACAGGATATACAACTACCTCCACATAAACTGTATCGGATGCGGAGCATCCCAGGTTGCCTGTCACTTCAACCCAGTAATATCCTGTTGATTTCGCAATAAACTCTTGCTGATCAGATCCGTCCTGCCATAAATATGTATCATATCCGGGATCTGCTGTCAGCACAACAGAGTCTCCTTCACAAACAGCAGCATCAGGGCCGAGTGAGATCACAGGATTTGGCACTACCTTAATATAAGCTGTATCGGATGCAGAGCATCCCAGGTTGTCTGCCACTTCAACCCAGTAATATCCTGTTGTTGTTGCGACAAACTCTTGCTGGCCCGATCCATCCTGCCAGAGATATGTAGCATATCCGGGATCCGCTGTCAGTACAACATAATCACCTTCACAAACAGCCGAATCAGGACCAATATAAACACTCACTTCAGCATTGAAACTGATGTTTATGGTATCCGATGCAGAGCAGCCATTTCCATCATCTATCTCCACAGAATAATCACCGCTTTGTGAAACTGTGATACTTCTTTCTGTAGCGCCTGTATTCCATAAATAGATCGGGAAACCTACCGGAGCAGAGATCTCAATGCTATCGCCATAACAGAGTATGGTATCATTTCCGAGTGAGAATTCAGGAGATCCGTATACGCAAATAAAATCCGAAAACGTGCGTGAATCTGTTCCCGCACTATTCGATACTGTCAGGGTAACATCGAAACATCCAGTATCGGGATAGCAAATACCTGTAGGAAATTGCTCAGATGAGATAGCAGGTACCCCTCCTTCAAACTCCCATTCCCAATGATCGGGATCCTGGAGTGACATATCCATGAAGTCGATGCAACCACCCCGGCAAAAGCTGCTGTCACTTGCTGCTAACAGGGCCGTTGGAGCTTGCACAGTCGGACAGAGCAAGGTATCTGTTAAGGTAATAAGATTTACAGTCAGGCTTGGTGAGCTAACAAGAGGATTATGTATCACTGCCGGAAGTGTAATACTATTACTAGGAACAGACTGATCAGAGACGTTCATGTTGTAGTCAAACTCATTACAGCCTGAAGTTCCTGACATGTCGAAACCAATTACATAAATATCTTCAGAGCCCTGTCCAAAGCTGTTTGTATGACCTACAAGGGTATAAAAGTTGGGGTTTACTTCAAACAAAGTTTCATGTGCCCCGAATGAAAGCAACTCTGAGCCGGCACCTCCATAACTTTTTGCCCAGTTAAGATCGCCTGTCGGTTGGCAGCTCAAAAGAATAAGATCATTATTGAGCATATCTGATTCCATCAGGTCGCTATGGCCACATAGCAGTATTTCATTCTGGCTTGTCATGGTTAATTGTGCTGCCCATAGGTCTTCATTGCTACTGTATGTCTTTGCCCATAGAGTGTTTCCTCCGAGGTCAGTTTTAACAAGAAGAAGATCCCGTCCCATTCCTCCGAAGGATCTAGTTTGTCCCAGGATATAATATCCTTCACCTGATACATGTATAATGTCAAGAGGAGTATCTTTTGCAGGTGCGTTAAAATTAATGGACATGATCACATCGCCGGAAGGAGATATGCATGTTATGTTATAATCATCGTTATTGCCGCCTTGTGAAAAAGGACCTTCAAACAGATAATTGCCATCATCAGTTTCAAGTACATCATAAAACTTTCCGGAGATGTTAGAACTGCCATAGGTTTTGCTCCAGATTATATTCCCTGATTGATCAATCTTAAGAGCCATAGCACCTTCACCGCTGTCAGTATGTCCACCGATCAAATAACCATCTGTTGTTTCTATAACACAATATCCTCGGTCGGACCCAATACTGCCATATGTTTTTACCCAATCAATATCATGGCTGCTGTTTAGTTTAACCGCCAGGATATCATCCCCCCCCTGGCCAAAGCTGTATGTACTTCCAACTATCAGGCTACCACCATCACTGCATTCAATAAATGTACGTGGGTACTCATTTGAAGGCCCACCGATGGTCTTACTCCAGTTTAAATTAAAATTGAAATCTGTTTTTACGAGCAGAATATCATACTGTCCTGCACCATCACTATTTGTCTTCGCCAGGATCAGATAACCATTGGAAACCGGCAACACACTATGAACACTCTCACTCTGCTGTAGCCCTATAGTGCGCTGGAATGGTTGCTGGGAATGTGCCAGCTCCGGGCAAATCAGTTGAAGCATAAAAAATGTCAACATGAGCCGGGTAAAAGAAAAAATATATTTTACAAAACTATTCACCTATCCCGATAATGTTAAATCTCGCGAGATCAAAATTAGTATTAATTTTTAAATTTTTAAGTTCCTTATTTTAGGCTCCATCGTGGAGTAACTGAAACGCTCTATTATAAAGATAATCTAAAAACTACTCTAATTGACAAACCTAAATATAACTTATTGTTATATCATTGGCTCACAATGACGTACTATTTCTTGATAAAAGTGAGAATATCAAAACTACGCATTTGTCTGAGGCAATATATTTTCGTAACCTCGACCGGGAAAGTTGGGGGAAATAGAGCTTAGTTTGTATTCCGCGCCAAAAACCTTCTAATGCATGAATAATTAAGCAATTGGTTTTGAAAAATAGCCAATGGCAACAAAAAGTGTTCCAATGAGAACAAATATTGCATCAATTCCAGCGTATGGAAGGAATAATGGCACCATCGTCATAGTGAAAAGACCACTGAAAAACACAAGGAATACGCCCCATGTCTTATTCCTCACAACTCCAAGACCTCCCATGAAATGAAATACAGTAGGTACAATTACGAATAGCAGAGTCCATATTGGATCAGCATCTTGAAAAAGATTGTTAACTGGCTTGAAAGCGAATTGAGGATATGCATCTGCCGGGAGGCCAATTACTCGCAAGATGTTTGTTACTACGTCAAAACATTCCATAACGCCATAGACAATAAAAGTCCATCCACCTATTTTTAGATACTTGTTCATGATTATTTTCCCTTTCATTTTGTTTATATACTCCCAAATCTAATAAATAAGAATGTAAAAAGCAATTATCACACATAACAATATCATCATAAGCTTGATAGGGAAAGTTGGGAATATATAAATGCAGGGCATACTCCTTGCCTTATATATGTTGTACCTAACGGCACTTAATAAAACATTTGTGCAAATATTTGGCTACCGATATTACGCCTCTACGGGACTAAGTTAGCGGTTTGCACTACTTTTTGCAATTTGCATTTTGCATTCTGCATTACAAACCCTATCTAAAAAACTATCTTATTAAAGTCACTGTCCCATAGGGTTTGATCTTTCCATCGGTATCCGGCATCCCTTTCCAGAACGATCCATCCACGAACTGCCCTGCGGCTTTCCATGTATAGGTTCCCATGGGCATGATCTCTCCGTTATAGGTACCATCCC
>CAZDWF010000038.1:24681-28270 GCA_964508895.1 uncultured Bacteroidales bacterium | reverse complement strand
ATCTCTAACGTCAATTCTTATTTGATTTTGATCAAATGGCATATTTATCTCATCCAGCTTTGTCCCATATATATTATAGATTATCAATTGCCTCTTAGATAATTCTTTTGATTTAGGAATTTCTAGGTTTATATAACTTTGAGTAGGATTAGGATATAGTATAATTTTATTAGAATTAATTGTGTTCTGTGTTGGATCGCTAATAGAGGTAATTAATCCGTTTGAATCAACTTTTAATATGTAGGGATCTCTTTCTAAATTTTGAGTCAAATGATCATATCTTGAGGCCGTAATTATTAATCCTCCATCTAATGTAGCTAAACTCCTAAAAACAAAATAACAAGCATCTCCACCATAAAAATGATTTTGCTTTACATTAAGGTTTGAATCAATTAAATATATAAGGATTTCGGATGGCGAATTCGAGAATTGTAAATTACTATGAGAAACATTTGATGTTCCTGTAAAAAATACATTATTCGGATTAGTGAAACTGAGATTATCCTTATTTAAATATTCATTTACATTGGGATTACCGAGTATTTGATCTAATTTTACTGAATCCGAATCGTTAATCTTGTATAATCCCATATCAATATGATTAGTAGTTGTAGAAAACTGCATGCCTGATAAGAAGTAATTTCTAGAATTTATGAATTTTGCCGAATTACCATGAAGTAAAAATCCATCAAAAAACTTAGAATTTATAATATTGAGCTCATAATCAATATTTGTTAAATTGCAACTTGATTTATTTAATGGATTATATGAGAATAATTTATAAATATTTTGAGAAGTATCATTTATAAATTCATTTACTATGTTAAATTGGCCACCTTCATCAAGATAATCAATACTCACTATTTCTCCAAAATTTGTTATTTCCATTATACATATAGATGTATTTCCAGAAGAACCAATAGTAAAAGATAGATTGTAGTTAATGCCAATTCTCTTTTCTGAATAAATATTTGAAATGATTTGATTAGTTAAAGGAAAATCTATGCTCTTAATAATATTTAAGTCAAAATCCATTACTAATATCCATAATGAAAAAACTGAATCGCAATTTTTAACTCCAAAAGATAAAATAGAAGTATCAGAAGCTGTTACCATTTCGTCTATCAAACAATGATAGTTTTCACAATAAATTGTTATTGAATCTACAACATTACCAGATTTATCCAATTTAATAATTCTTGGATGATTATAAAATAAATTCTTATGGTTCACTATAGAAATAAATATATCTTCATATTGGTTTTCATAAATTCCTAATGGTGTTTCATCTTGACTTCCGGTTTCCCAATATACAAATGAAGATTGAGCAAAACTCAGATAATATAATATAATAGATACCACAATTAAGATTATTCTCATAGTCTAATTATTAAAAAAATGTGATACACTCTAAATTTTTGGTCAAAGTGTATCACAAAAATACATATAATCTAGAATTGATTTGGCCATGTACTTGAATAATGTTTTTTGCCATATTCAGCAAAAGTAAAATGCCAATAACTGGTATAGGATGATGACGAACCATCCAACCCTACAATTGTAACATTTATTCTTTCTCTTTCTTTTACCATTAATTCGTTTACACAATCAAAAACAATATCATCAATCACTTCAGCATGACTAGTTTTATAAAAATTCATCTCATTATATGGAATACAATCATGAAGGTTTGAAGTGGATATATTAGAATTACATTGATAAATCATATAATCCATAATGTTATCTTCAAGAGTCACATCATCTGGATTTAGAAAATCACATGAATATTGAGAGCCAGTCTCATCAACATGAACTGTCCCATGGGGATACATTATTAATGTGATTATGTGTGAATAATAGTACCGGCCACTTGAAGCAGCAGTGCGATAGCGAATTTTTTTTGCCAATTCCATAGCAGCATCTGACTCTTTTCGCTGACCTATATAAATACCAGAGCAATAACCACCATCATTATCTGGACCATCATCATGATACCAATTATCATAGCTGTAAAAATTCCCATATAAGTTAAAAGGAGCTCCGTATGTAAATCCAGAATAAACACAAAAGGATGCTTCCTCGGAGTCTTCTGAACTCAATCTAACATCCGCAAAAACTAAATGCTTATTTGTACTACTTATATCATCATACTGAGCTTCTAAACTGTCAATAATTTCATCATACAAATCTGATACATCTGAAGAAGTAATTTTTCCACTTGTTTTTGGCGCAGTAATAAATACAGAATCATAAGCAAAATCAGTATAAGGTATAGCGGCATCAGCATATTCATAATTTGCTGTAGCTTCTACATACCAAACTGCACTATCGACTTCGTATTCACCAGATCTATTGCCTGATTGAATATTAGAGAGAAATTTTTTGATTTTTTTGTTCAAACTTAAAATCACTATTACTTTGTTCTATTGTTACTTTACTTTCTAATGGTTCATCTTGCTTCTTATTACAATTTGATAGAACCAGACAACAAAACAAAACTGTCCCAATAATTGAAATTGATTTTTTCATAATTTTGAAATTTTTAGGTTAATAATTGATTGAGTTTAAAAGTTTCCAAATACTTAACTATTAGTTTATATCATTTCGAAGAATTCTTTACCCTATTTTTTTTGAATCTAGGTTTAATGTAAATATTGAAACGCTCCAAACTCTTTATATGCGTGATAATTTCTTAGATTTTGATTTGGTAAAAAAAATTAATCAAATCAAAAAAACTTCCTATTTCCTATCTATTAATAAAAGTCGATTGAAAATGTTACTCTTTACATGAAAGATTTGCTAGAAATTCCCAGGTATGAATAATGCTATCATTTGTGTTTAAGAACTCCATGTAAGTAATGATTCTTTTTAAAAGAAAAAGGGTAAGGAATATCAGGTTTTGTTATTAACTAATAGAGCAGTTTTTATTGTAGGATTTGCAAAAAATATTTGTAACAAATTCGAGCTTGTTATATTGATTAATGAGGTATAAAAAGAAAAGATTTTGGAATTTGGATATATTCTCTTGTAAATCTGCTCATTTTTTGATCATAATAATAACCTTAAAACAATAAATTATGAAAGATGGAGGTCGTTCACACTCAAACTATCCAAGACGTTTTTCACAGAGAGGCTCAAATACAAGATTTAATGAGAATTGTGAGAAAATCATCTTCAAGACAGATATTCAAAACATTCAGTCAGCATGATGTTCACCAGTAAAATTATAACTTTAATGTGTGGTTTACAAATAGAGGTGCCAACTAAAAACTACACATTATCCTCACCTTATTTAATTAATATTTATTGATAACAATTGTAAATATTACTATCTTTACCATAAGCTTCCGTTCTTTTCCTATTGGATAAAATATTGGAGTTTGAATTTATTGGATTTATAACGACCTGACATTAAATCACATATAACATATAGATTAGTCCCGTACGGACTACAAAAAAGCCCTACTGTCGAAGACAGGTAGGGCTTTTTCTATTTTATGAAGCCTCAAACTTGTTTGAAGGCTGAAGAAAATAGAAAAAGACCGTAATTGTGAGCATAGCGAACAATAGGGCTTTTTTGTAAAGCCCC
>CAZDWF010000038.1:0-24581 GCA_964508895.1 uncultured Bacteroidales bacterium | reverse complement strand
ATGCAAATGAAAAAGACCGTAATTGTGAGCATAGCGAACAATAGGGCTTTTTTGTAAAGCCCCACCCCTGGGGATAACGAAGTAATCCCGTACATACAATCATAACTCCCTTAAGGACCAAATGCAAATGAAAAAGACCGTAATTGTGAGCATAGCGAACAATAGGGCTTTTTTGTGAAGCCCCACTCCTGGGGATCATGAAATAATCCCGTACATACCTTCACAACTCCCTTGAGACCGAGTGTAAATGAAAAAGCCCGTATGAGCGAACAAAGTGAGCGAAAGGGAAATTCCTGTCAAATTGAGCACTTAATTCCTGCTCAATTTAACAAGAATATGCATTAAAATTTAATACATTTATGTTTCTTAAATATCAAATAATATTCTTAAATTTGTTATAATGCCGCTTTTGGTAACAGAATAACATCTTAGATATTTCCAATCATCGATCACAAGAAAGGAGTATGACAATGAAACCATTTACTATGTTGAAATCACTCGGCTGTGCACTTGGCGCGATTGCTGTTTTCGTCAGCCTGCCGCTGATGGCGCAAGAGAACAAGCAGAACAAACCCAATGTGGTATTTATCCTCGCAGATAACGTGGGTTACGGCGACATGGGGCCGTACGGTGGTGGAGAGCTTCGTGGAGCGCCGACGCCGAACATTGATCTACTCGCCAGCGAGGGTCTGCGCTTAACACAGTTTCTGGTCGAGCCCGCCTGCACACCATCGAGGGCAGCGCTGATGACCGGGCAATACTCCATCCGCAACGGCCTGTCGCTGGTCATCATGCCCGGTACCCCGAACACTCTCCAGGGCACGGCGTATACGATGGGGCAGTTGTTCAAGGACGTCGGCTATGCAACGGCCATCTATGGCAAATGGCACCTGGGTAGCGCTTCGGAGAGCCTGCCGACGGCCCACGGATTTGACGAGTTCTACGGCATCCCGCCCGACCTCACATGGAACTGTGCAATTTACCCTAGCACTATGGTGCTCACACACTCATCTGACAAGTCGTTAAGCGAGCTTCGTGAAGAGGGGCCGCATCTCTACGAGGCCGTGGCAAATGGCCCGTTACACAAGCTCAAACCATACACGATGGAAGTTCGGCGCGAGATCGACTTTGAACTCACCAAGAAGGCCATCGACTTTATGAAGCGACAAAGCAGTGCGGAAAAGCCGTTCTTCCTCTACCTGCCATTCTCGATGGGACATTACCCGAACCTCGCGTCGGAGCAGTTCGCGGGGAAGTCGCGGATTGGCCAGTATGGTGACAGGATGATGGAAGGCGACTACCACGTCGGCCAGATCCTTCAGGCGCTGAAAGAACTTGGGATCGACAACAATACGCTTCTCGTCTTCGCCTCGGACAACGGGCCACAAGGCGAGATCAACCGTGATTTGGGGAACCAGGGGACGCCGGACAAAGGCAACACGGGTCCATTCCGTGGCGAGCTGGGCGAAACAACCGAAGGCTCGATCCGAACATTTTGCTTCATCCGCTGGCCGGGCAAGATCAAGCCAGATGCAAGCTCGTATGCCATGTTCTCGATCATGGATTTCTTCCCGACCTTTGCCAATATCATTGGAGCCAAGATCCCGGATGACAGACCAATTGATGGCGTCGACCAGACCGATCTGCTGTTTGGCAAGAGCAGGGAGGGCGCGCGTGAGAGCCTGCTGACCTTCGTCGGCTCGGAACTGGTGGCGGCACGGTGGAAACAATGGCGCATGTATATGACCTACATCCATCCGACCGGCCTCGGACCGCAACGCCTGGGAGGCGTCCTTTCTGCCAGCGCATCATTGGCCTATCCTACACTCTACAACATCGAAATGGATCCTCACGAGGATATTCAGGTCGCTGCTCAGTTCCCCTGGGTCCAGGGGATTGTGTTCAAGGAGATTGATAAGTACAAGGAGACCCTTAAAAAGTATCCGAACCCACCGCCACCCAACATCACGAAGATTCCGGGCCCGGTAATCGAGAAGGATTGAGGGTGTGGAATTCACTGTCTGGCGACAGGACCCGACAATGTGGGGTCTTGAAAAGGATAAATCACCTTCCAGTCTTTTTCCATATCAACCACTGTCCAGCCATTCTCATATGCAGCATCCAGTCCTTTGTTTAGCTGCCCCATATTGGTATTCCTGTCATAGGCCCATTCTCTCACAGAATCGGTATGATGCACATACATCATAAATCGCGCTCCGTCGCCTGCAGCGGTATATTCCATCATAGCCAGGTCGCCATCGGAATTGCCAGCACAAAAAACAGGCCTGCGCCCGATGAAGCGATTGATGCCTATGGGTTTCCCCTCTTTGTTATCAATGAATTCTATCTCCGGTAAGTTAATGATCATGGCTTGTCCGTCAACGATCTCAAATTTTGCCGCAAAATAAGTGCCTACAACCTGATCGCGTGGAATGCCATAGACTTTTTCCACCCAGGCCCTCATAAATTCTATTCCTCCTCCTGAGACAATAAATGTTTTGAAATCATTTTCCCGCAGATACGTTAATAGCTCCAGCATAGGTTGGTATACAAGATCTGTAAAAGGCTTGTTAAACCTTGGATGACGTGCGGTCGCAATCCATTCCTTTACATCTTCACTGACCTCTTCAGTGCTTTTCCCGGCCTCGGCAGTCAGTATCATTTTTACTATTGCATCCCAGCCCTGTTTTATTACTTCATCCGGATCATTATCCAGGATGGCTCTGAGAGTAGTATCATCATTCCATTCCGGATGCTCGGGAGCCATTGCTTTGATCATATCCATACAGAAGAACATCTGGAAAGCATAAGGCTTTTCCGACCATAAGGTTCCGTCGTTGTCAAATACGGCTATTCTATCCGGAATAGCTATGAAGTTTTCACTCTCAGGATTCACGGCATCCTGCACAAAATTTATAACATTTTCTTTGGTTTGTCCTTCATTCCAGGAGGGTAAAGGATCTGAGCTTTTAGCTGTATATTTAACATTTACATCACAGGAATTAATAAATAATGCAGCCAGAATTAAGATAAACAGTACCGAATTTCTCATTTTTCAGGATTTTATATCAAATATAATTCTTTTCTTTTTCCTTTCTGCTTTGTAAAATTCTTAATCAACACAATGTAAATCGTCAAAGACATATGAACTTTTCTTAGTTTTATTTCTTAAGTGTAATTCTATTATTAATTTCTCTTTAAAGCTAATAGAAATTCCTATTAAACAAGAGTAGGTAATTCCTGCCAGAACGGGCAGTGTTTTTTATCAAGAAAAAAGGACATTAAACTATTCAAGAGTCAAAACAAGAGGAGCAATTCTCCTTTCAATCCCATCCGGATCACGTACTATAATATTCTCAAAAACAATATTCTGTCCTCTGTTTGTTCGTTTAATTTGTTCTACCATCTCATCTGTTAAATAGGCATTTTCTGATTCGAAATGATATACTCTGAATCCTTTCTGGAAGGTCAATGTAAAAGAACTGATCACAAAAGAATGGTCGAATTCAAAATCGTTGGGCATCTTGGGAGATAATGCTCCGGCAGCGATCATAATATCCCGGTTTATAACCCCTGAACTTTTATTTGCTATGGTAGCAATAGGATCTGGAAGGTTCTTAATCCTGAACCTTTTTGATCCTATTTGCTTGTTCACTCCATTTACCTGTGCTGTAATATTAATGACCGCTTCAATGAACCCGGGTGGAATATTAACGATCCAGTCATCACTGCCTGGATCCCTTTCAATAGTACCGCAGGAAATAGCAGGTATCAGATCTTCATTAGGAATTCCTGAAATAGAAATAGAAACAGGATTACTGACTCCTACATAAAAAACATTCATTTTTTTCGCCGAAATAGTATAAGAAGGTTCAGCTACAATGTATTCTCCTTTGAAATGATAATCATTTATCATTCCTGTGCTTGTTTTTGCCCTTACAAAGCCTGCATATTTTTTTATCCCCTCAGAGCGGGCAGGCATGCTAATACCTATTTCTCCTGGTTTAGTATCCACTCTGGTGGCTTCCTCATATTGTGTGGCAGGCAGATAATCAATACCCTGTGAGTAATAAACTTCCGGGCTCTGGCTTGTATCATAAGCTGCTACAATTATTTCAGCAGTATAATCCTCACCTATAAACACAAAATCACTCTTAGGGAGGATCTTGGCCTCAATTTTGTCAAATTTGAATTCCCCCTGCCCTATCGACTTATGCAAAACATTCACAACATCATATTCTGCATTTAGGATATCTGCAATGATCTTATTTAATATAGGAATATCTGCAGCCAGTATGGTATTATAGAAAAAATGTGTTTCCCAGGACTGCTCCTGTCCGTCAGCATTATAATATGGTCCTTCCGTTACTAAGCCAAGCTTAACATTTTCAAGGTTTCTTGGCTCCACAAGATCAAGCATTTTATTACGATATTCTATTATCTTCTCCTTCAATTCTTTTGCCTTCCCTGTGGCATCTTTATTAAAGCCTCCTATAAAATAATTTGTAGGAATTGTATTGTTATCTTTTTTCTCAAGCTCGGTAGCAGGTATAATTTTTGCAGAATCAAGAGGAATGCCTTCTGTTAACGATATCAGTTCATATTTTACATTTTTAACATAATCCACCATTTCATTTGAGAGTATCCTGGCTTCTTTAGCCTTATCCCAGAATGGCTTTACCTTTATCTTGTTGACCTGATAATTCTTTTCAAAATTCGAATATATATCCCTTAATTTCTGAGAAGCATTTTCATTCGAGCTGGTAATGCTTTCGTTCACAACAATAAAGGCATTAATCACATCTTTGGAAACATTCAATGCCAGCAAAGCCATCAATACCAGGTACATCATCGCTATCATCTTTTGCCTCGGGGTTTCTTTAGTTCCTGCCATTTACAGTTTAGTTATTGAGTAATTGTGTATTGAATATAAATTGTGGATAATCCTGATTTGAGTTTCCCGTAGTCTTTTACTATAAATGAAAAGTTTAGCTGGTGGCCTTCGTTCCTGTTTGAACCAGTATAACATGTGCCAATATTGGCAATTAACACCCTTGGAATGTGACTTAATATGATCTTTCTTGAAGGATTACCCGGTTTGCCCTTACTAATCCCCACATAGGAGCTGGCTTCAAGTTGCAACTCCAATCCTTCAGGTATACTGCCTGAGCTTATTTCAACTGTAATGGAGAAGGTTGGATCTGCTGGATGCACCAGGGTTGTATAATTAAGCCATTGCGAATTATCCGTAATAATATGTTTGCCTGACCCAGGATTAAATGATGGTGACAACTCCAGGTTTATAGGACTTCTTCTGGAAAGCGAAATGCTATTTTGTGCATTTGACAAACAACTTATCGTAAGTAATATTATCCAGAATATTATTCGCAGTAAATTCATTATATTGAATGGTTTTTCATTTATAAAATTATAACTTTTTTTGAAACTTGATTTTTCTGGATTTCTTTTTGATGACAATATCAATGTGCTTAATTTGTTCTGGCTTAAGCTCTATATGAAATTCATCATTTATCAGCTGAAATCCTTTTGGAATACCTCTGTCGTAAACTTTCACATTCCATTGTCCCGGTCTCAGATCTTCAAAATCAAATGCTCCGTATTTGTTAGTGAACATCCTGTATATTTCAGATCCATTATTAGCTTCAACTATCAGGTTCTTCACTTCTTCTTTTATAGGAATATATCCTTTTTTGCCCATATTCTCATCTTCTGATATTAAAATCTTTCCGGATATTTTTCCTGATTTTGTCAATCTAAGCTCAAAATTATACTCCTGTCCTGGCATCAACTCAATTCTATAAGGCCCTGGCTCTTCAGCAATAGTGTTCAGTCCTGCTTCTGAATAATCAACAAATAAGAAATGTGTACCAGTTTTAACATAAGGAAACTCAAATTCTCCATTTTCATCAGTAACAGAAATATTGCCTTCGAGTGTAAAAATAATGCCTTCAACTTTCTCCACGCCATTGTTAATAACTTTACCTCTCAGACTGCCAACATCTTCTCTGCGTGATACCGGAAGGTTAAGCGTATAAGTGTATTTTAAGCTTGCACTGAGTTGTGTATTATTAAGGTAGTTTTTTCTCAGGTTGTAATTTACACCTACACCGAATTCATGATTTCTATTTACAATGTAATTTGCATCCAATGCAAATAAGCTTCTGTCTCTGTAATATTCTTCCACCTCATAATTGTTCTGGTATTGGAAAACCACCAATACTTTGTCATTCCAATGCGCATTAGCTGTTGCCCCATAATAAAACCTGGTGTAATCATCGCTCAGGTATTGCTGGCCTCCCAGATAACTGACAAATGCTTTTATAAATACATTTTTATGGATAGTATAGTTTATTGTAAGGTTAGAATTAAACACATTGGTAATCTGATATTCATTCTGTACAAGGTAATTCTGTGTTTTGCCATACGCACCATAAACACTTATCCTTAATCTATTCATTCTACTTTGCAATGTAAGCCTGGCTGTATATTCATCATAATCAAATTGTTTTGGCAATCTTCTGTCTTCACTTCCCCGTTTGTTCAATCCAATGCTTATACCATGATTAAAATTGATATTATATGCAAGAGACAGGCTTAGATTATCTGTATAAGGTGCGTTTGAAAACATGGTATCCAGGGCAATATTGTAATGGCTGATGTTATAATTGATAGAAATATTCAGTCTTTTAAGAATGCTTGCACTTAATCCTGAGGACAAATACATTGAATTGGTTATATATCCAGGAAAGTCTTTATCTGCCTTCATATAATTAAAGAAGAAGCGGTACCTTGATAAATGCACTTTAAAGCCTAATGAATAAGCCTTTGTCATTTTTCCAGCTTCCATACCAGTGGCATACTCTAGCTTCAGATTACCCCAGGAGAATGGATTGGTTTCTCCCGACAATGTATATAGCTGAGCTGAAGAATCTGTTACAAATAATTTATTCATATAAGCTGCATTTATCCTGTACTTTGTACCTGAAAAATAACTTCCGAAAACAGAATAAACCCTTTTTACATTCGGATAAAATCTTGGGTAGTTTACAAAGGCTCCCATACTCATTTTCTTCAACTTATGCTCATATTCAATACCACGGCCATACCGGGCACCTTCTGTTAATTCAGTAAGTCTGAATGTATTATCACCAACTGTAGCGTTTGAATGCAGTGAAGAATATTTTACATAATATTCATCAGTTAGTCCTAAGATTGGGTTCCCCTGTTGGTCAGGTCCTCGAAAATGAAAGTCAATCATTCTGTTCTTTCTCTTAGATATCAATCCGTTTCCCTTAATATCAAACATGCCTCCGTATTTTCTGTCACCCATTTGATTGTCAGTCACAAGTAGTCCGGAAATTTTAACAGGAATTCGGTTAAATGCATCAAATTTAACCTTGTCGGAAGGCATAACATTAAAAATATACGAGATTTCGTTTTTTATTTCAGGACTTTCAATGATTGATGCAGTCATGCTCAGGCTATTTCTGGTATAATGCTCAATGTTATCAGTAGCTTTAACAAGAACAGTTGTAATAACCATAGAATCAGGAGCAAGTGTGAAAGTTCTTATTTCCGGTATATTAACATTTATCAATGAGGCATGAATATGGGCTTCAACATTAGATAAATTCTGGATCATGAATTTCACACTAAGTGTATCTCCTGCAAATAGATATTCAGGAGCTTCCATTAATTGGATCATCATTTCATATCTTGCTTGTACGTATACAGGAATATTGACCGATCCAATACTTTTGTTTTTTTCTTTGTTGTATGCTTCAATATTAACAGTATAATCACCCACATTTGTTTTCTCATGTATATGAAAGCTGAAAATTTTTATTCTTTTACTGTGTCTTTCAACAATTACCGATGCATAATCTGTTAATTGACTCCAGCCTGTTGGTGTCTTAATTTTTAGATGAAACTCCTTAATGCTATCCGTATTATTGATCAACTTAACCACCATATTGGAGGTTGACCCGGGAACAAGCTCAATCTTACTCTTCTTAACTAAAAATATCCCATAATCACCATGAAAGACCTCTTCAGTTTTAGGCTCTTCAGTACTAATTTTTTCATCCAGGGTTTGCTTTTTAAAATTGGGAATATATAATATGCTCCCTTTCTTTATTTTACCTTTTAACCCAGGATTATATTTTCTTATTTCATCAATACTTATATCATATTTTATCGATAAGCTATACAGGGTCTCTTTTCTACCTACTACATGCTCAATTAACATTTTCTGAACATCAGTATCTTTCTTTTTGGTAATTTTCCTGGATGATTCTTCTTTTTCCCGGATCTTATATTTATCAACAGGTATTCTAAGCATTTGTCCTTCCAGCAATCTTTCTCTTGAGCCTGGATTTTCGTAGCAAATTTCATCAATGCTTACATCATACTTTCTTGAGATACTGTAAAGGGTTTCTTTAAAGCGAACAACATGTTCTATAATTTCTTTTTGAGTTGTATCGGTTCTTGTAGTACCTTTCCCTACAATATTATTACTACTTGTTTCAATAATTTTTCGTGGCGATGCTGTAATATTCTCTAATATCCACTTATCATCGACAGGGATCTTTAGAATTTGCCCTATAAGCAATCCCTCTTTAGATTTTGGGTTATAAAGATAAATATCATCAATGCTTATTTCATATTTCCTGGAGATGCCGTAAAGCGTTTCACTTCGTTTAACAATATGCTCAATTAATTTCTTATCGGAATCGATAACTCTCTTTGGAGTATAAGGAATTATTAAAGACTGGCCTATTTTTAGTCCATTTTTAGCTTCAGGATTTTCATTAAACAACTTATCAACAGAAATATTGTAAGCTTTTGAGATAGAATATGCAGTATGTCCATTTTTAATTATATGAACATAATATGATTTACCGTTAATTACTCTTATTTCTTCAGACTTATGAACAAGATTAATTTCCTGGGCGTTAAGATGCAACCCTAGTAATAAGAATGAAATTAATATTATTTCATTTTTAACTGAACACAAAAACAAACCACGTTGGGAACGATTTTTATCGTTGGCTGGCGCTATAGGACTAATATTCAATTTTCCAGATAGTAGTTTTTCAAGTCTTGTTATAGCAAATAATTTCTCATCCGACTTTCCATCAAAGTCTTTCAGTGTGTATAATCCTGCTTTTCAAATTATAAGTATAATCCAGTAAATCTAATTTATTTTACAATTGCACTTGTTATCTACCTAAAAATATAGGGTATACTCTAAACCAAATACATCTTCATCCTCTCCCGCAGCAACAATTAAGGTCTCATAAGTTACTTCATCTTTGATACCTTGAAGATCAAACCTAAAACGTGCAGATGTTTTAGGGAAGAGTCCTTTTTTCGGAGCCTTAATTACTTTAACGGACTCGCCATTTTCATCGAACAATTCAATGGAAACATCAGGAACAATATAATGCTCACCGGTATTGACAATGTCAACTGCCAAAAACAACTTATCATTTTCACTTATTAAACTTGGTTCTAAGAACTCTAATTTACCAACACCTTTATCGGTAGTCTCAGTAACTATTTGGATACCATAGCGGGTTAAGGTGTTAATATTTAGCTGCCCAGGCTGATCGGGATCAATAGGATCAACTCCTTCAACCATCAAAACACTCCAATAAGTACCTATAATGGAATCACTTTGAGGAATTGTAACTTCGTATTGAATATAAGTGGTTTCCTTAGCCTTAACTATAACAGTTTTAGGACTGTATTGTATCCAGTTTGCATTTGATCGATTATGTGAAACAGGATCATCATAAATTGTATAATCTTGATAATTATACATCATATCGGTTTGATAAATTCTCACTTCCTGATCTTTGTCTCCGCTATTTTGAATTTTAATTTCACCTGTATAAACATCTCCGGGCATTCCTTTATGTATATGCCTTAAGCTTCCAACCACTTCGATAGAAGCAAACGACATCATAGGAATAGCACTTATAAGAATATAAGCAAAAATAAACTTGATCTTTTTCATATTATTCTCATTTAATTTGTTATGAATCAAGATTACAAAATTTTAACTTATAATACAAGCTATTGATTGCTTTTTTATACACAGCCTTTGCTTAATAAATATTTGCAAAACAAATGCCAGGGGAGGAACAAAATAAGGGGATAAATTTACCCCCTTATTCATTAGTTATTCCTGATTTTAAGTGTACATCTCATCAAATCATAATGCACACTAATAAAGTACAGTAAATGATTTAGTAGTATATTTTCTATATTATAGGTTCGTAATTGTTAAAACAACGGTAGCTGTAGTACCAGCAGTAGCAACGATAGTACCATAGGCACCAACTGCGCCGGCATCCCATGTATAACTCATTACATATCCGTCATCAACAGCAGTTCCGGTAAAGCAGCTTCCAATAGCTGTAATAAGAGTAACAGCAGGATCTCCGTTAACAAGTGCAATACTTGAACTACCTGTTCCCAATGAACCACCCTGATTACCGTTTGTAGGAATAGCAGTGTCAACAGATAATGATGTACCTGCAGGAACACCTGATACAGTAGCCGTAATTGTACGAGTTTCTGCTGCACTAACAATTGAAGAAACCTGAGCATAAGCTACACCTGTTCCTCCTGCAATCTGAGCACCCGCTTCAGTAGTTGTTAGCTCCAATGAAATGGCAGCCGCATCTGTATCAATCAGGCAAACTTCCGGAATACCCATATCTAATGAATGGTCAGATGTTGCATCATCCTGTGCAGTTGCATTTATCGTAAGCAGAAAAATAAATCCAGCAATTCCAATAAATAGTTTTAATGTTTTCATAATAAATCAATTTTTAGTGAAGAAATTTATATAAACAAATATAATAATCGATTTTAAATAAAGGTATACGTAGCCTTCTAAAATAGGTTTCAGGAAATTTACAGATTTTTATCTCAGGGATAACGAAGCTACACTAGGTAATAACCCTTAGTCTGCATATCGGACAAAAGTAATTTTGAAATTCAAAGCAATTAATAATTACTAATTGCCATCATGGGCAGTAAGAGTAAAAACTACCGTAATACTAGAAGTTATTGACTCAATTGAACCATAGTTAGCTGAAGAAACATCAGGGGTCCAGTCAAAGGTCATCTGGTAACCATCATTATAACCGGTACCTGTATAGCATGTTCCAATATACATAACCAGAAACTGATCAACTGATGAAAGGGTAATTGGAGTTGTTATAACAGTTCCCAGGTCTCCACCACTATTGGCAGTTGTGCAAGGCGCAGAAACTAAAGTTAGCGTTGTGCCAGCGGGAATAGTCCCGGCTGAGACCCTTGCAGTTATCTCCCTGTCGGTGGCTCCGGGTACTATAGATGATATTTTCACATATAGATCGGAGTTTGAATCTCCAGCTACAGGTGCTCCTGCATCTGATGCTGACAGGGTTAATGAAACCGGGGCATGGTTCGTATCTATTAAAGCATATTCAGATACGTTAAGGGTAATATTATCACCAGCTGTAAAAGCCTGTGCAAAAATAGCTGTTCCTGGCAAAAAGCTCAGGAAAGTTATAACAAATATCAATAATCGCTTTTTCATAACATTATTATTCTGTTGATGTAATAGTATAGGTAACTGCTATAGACTTACCATTTTCATAATTGATACTATAATTATAACTATCCGGGTTATCCCAAATATAAGTAAGCTGATGACCTTTGTGTGTACCCACGCCGGTATAGCAACTTCCTATATCTGTAATTATGTTCTGAGGATAGGTTGCAAGGGTTACTTGTCCAACCGATGATCCCATTTCACCTGCACCTGCACCAATATCAGCACCAACCATCACATTCAGCTTCACATCTGCTGGTAGTGTTCCTGAGCTAATATGTATTGTAATATAATTTTTCAGGCCACTGTATACAATGGATGAGTAATTCAGCCAGGTTTTTCCGTAGGTTGTTGGAGTAATAACCTGCTCAACACTGTTTGGCCCATAGGTACTATAGGTATATGTTTTTATCTCTCCTCCCTCCACCACAAAATTAACAAGAGCAATGGCAGGAATTTTAAAATTAATTGCGATTTCAGCAGTATTGTTTTCCTGCGCTGTGGATGTATTTGCATAGGAAATAAAAAATACAAGCAAAGTAAAAAGGAATGTATTTGTTGCATTTCGACAACACTTTGCTTTAATACATAGTTTGTATATACAATCAGTATACATTGTAAAACAAATGTCTCTAAATTTAGAATTTTGCTTAACTGCCCAAATTAGCAATTACACAAATATATTAATTTTTTACTGTATACGTATTTTTATACTAAATGTTTTGTGAACAAAATTACCTAATGATTTCATAATTTAAAATATTTATTTAACTTTGCACCCTCAAAAAAGAGAAGTATAAATTATTAAAGAAATGGCAAATCACAAATCAGCATTAAAGAGGATCAGACAAACTGAAAAAAGAAAGCTTAGAAATCGTTACCATGCAAAAACAATGCGTAACGCTATCAGGAAATTCAGGATTTTAAAAGATAAAAAAGAAGCTACTGAGCAATTTCCAAAATTAGTTGCCATGATTGATAAACTAGCAAAAAACAGGATTATACACAAGAATAAAGCTGCTAACCTTAAATCAAAGTTATCCAAGCAGTTAAGTGCCATGGCATAAGTATATTTTAACGAAATTTGAAAAGTCTCTTCCATTTGGGGGAGACTTTTTTGCTTTTTGGGAATTAAGTAAATAAACAATATGAATAAATATAATTCCCGGATCAGCATTAAACAATGGGCCGAAGCTGACCGGCCCCGTGAGAAACTCCTATATAAAGGAAAACAAAATCTCTCTAATGCAGAATTATTAGCAATAATTATTGGTGGCGGCAATAAAAATGAAACTGCAATGGATCTTGCCAAGAAAATCCTGGCATTACATAATGAAAACCTTTTTGAACTCTCAAAACTTGGAGTGCATGACCTAACTAAACATAAAGGCATAGGAGAAGTAAAAGCAATTACTATTCTTGCTGCCCTTGAGCTGGCTAATAGGAAAAGTTCCTGGAAAGCCATGAGCAGAGACTCGGTCTTCAACAGTCAGGATGCTTTCAATCTTATGAATCCGGTATTGAAATCATGCAATTATGAAGAGTTCTGGATTATCATGCTAAACAGGGCTAATAAAATAATACATAAGACTTCAATAAGCGAAGGTGGTATTTCAGGAACAGTAGCAGATCCACGAAAGATCTTTAAAACAGCTCTCGATTACAAAGCATCTTCAATAATTCTTTGCCACAACCACCCTTCAGGAAATGTTAAACCCAGCGAAGCAGATATTAAGCTCACAAATAAACTTCAGAATGCAGGAAAACTGATTGACGTATATGTACTTGACCATGTAATTATTGGAGAGAATTGCTTTTTTAGCTTTGCAGACGAAAACCGCTTATAGAATTAAGAATTAAGGATTAAGAATTAAGAATTGGTGGATGAAGAAAAATTTGATCATTGATAAGACTTATAATTTTTCATTAAGAATTGTAGAATTATATAAATATATGATAACTTAAAAGGAATTTAATATATCCAAACAATTACTCAGGAGCGGACTATCTATTGGAGCTAATGTAGAGGAAGCTATTGGCGGACAATCCAGAAAAGATTTTATTTCAAAGATGTCTATTGCATACAAGGAAGCCAGGGAATGTAATTACTTCTTACGAATATGCAGAGATTCCAAACTATTGAAAGGATTTGATAAAGCTGAGGATTTAATTAAAGATTCAAATCAAATAATAAGAATTTTAGCTTCAATTATCATTTCTGCTAAAAATAACTCAACTAATTCTTAATTCTTAATCCTTAATTCTTAATTTTATCCAAAAATTCAGAAAAAAAGCTATAATTATATATGGTTAGAGTATTAACAATCATCGGAGCCCGTCCCCAGATAATCAAAGCTGCAGCATTTAGCAGAGCAATAAAGAATCAGTATAGTTCTGAAATACATGAGATTATTCTGCATACAGGCCAGCATTACGATCAGAATATGTCACAGGTGTTTATTAAGGAAATGCAGATACCTGAACCTGATTACAATCTTAATTCCGGTTCCGGAACGCATGGAAAACAGACAGCTAAGATGATTAATGGGATTGAAGAGGTCATACTAAGAGAAGAACCTGATTATATTGTACTTTATGGAGACACCAACTCAACACTGGCCGGGGCTATTGCCGGAACTAAACTTCATGTTCCCGTAGTGCATATTGAAGCAGGATTAAGATCATTTAATAAAAGCATGCCGGAAGAAATTAACCGTATCACCTGCGATCATGCCTCCACCCTCCTGTTTTCACCAACTAAAACCGGTTTTAATAATCTGATCAGGGAGGGATTCAATCCTGACAATAAACCTCCGTATACAATAAACAATCCGAAAATCTATCATTGCGGAGATATAATGTTTGATAACTGTATATTCTTTACGGAAATAGCCAAAAAGAACTCTGACATCCTGAAAAAACTAAATGTAAATCCTCAACAATTTATTCTTGGCACTATTCACAGGGATCATAATACTGATAATCCTGAAAAACTCACTTCCCTGTTTAAAGCTATTGAAAAGATAAGTAATGATCATAATATTGACATAGTGCTTCCTTTACATCCAAGAACCAGAAAACTCCTTAACAAGAACCTGAGTGCTGACTTATACAACTCTATTCAAAAGAACAAAAGAATAATAATTACTGAACCTGTTTCATTCCTGGATATGATCATGCTTGAAAGCAATTGTAAATTGATAATGACTGATTCAGGTGGAGTTCAGAAAGAATCCTATTTCTATCAGAAACCTTGTATTATTCTCAGGCCGCAAACTGAGTGGGTAGAAATTGTTAAACAAGGTACAGCAAGTATCACAGATGCAAATGAAGAAAAGATCTATAATGCATTTGACAAACTCACAAATGACTCAAATCTCAAATTCCCTCCTATTTTTGGGGATGGTAAAACAGCAGAGTTTATCTGCAATGAAATCCTGGCAAATTTTGAAACAATAAAGGTTTGATAAATTCAAAATAATTTCTACCTTTGCACACCATTTTAAAATTTTTATTTAATTAATTGATAATATTAAGAAACTATGTTAAACCAGTATGAAACCGTTTTCATTGTAACTCCCGTTTTATCTGATGTTCAGATGAAGGAAACGGTACAAAAATTCAGAAAATTTCTGAAAGATAATGGAGCAAAAATTGTCCATGAAGAGGATTGGGGATTAAAGAAATTAGCTTATCCTATCCAGAAAAAATCCACAAGCTTTTACCATTTATTTGAGTACAAGCTTGAAGGAAATTTAATTGATAAACTTGAGATTACATTTAAAAGAGATGAACGCATATTGCGTTTTCTTACTGTAAAACTCGACAAATATTCTATTGCTTATAACGAGAAAAAACGTTTGAAAGCAAAAGAGAAAAAGGAAGAAGACGCTAATAAACAATAAAATCCAGGATCATGGCAACAAATAATTCAGATATAAAATATTTAACCCCGATTGCAGTCGATACTAAAAAGAAAAAGTATTGCAGGTTTAAAAAGAACCGTATCAAGTATATCGACTATAAAGACGCAAATTTCCTTCTTAAATTCGTTAATGAACAAGGGAAAATTTTACCGCGCAGAATTACCGGAACATCAACCAAGTATCAGAAAAAAGTCTCACAGGCTGTTAAAAGAGCTCGTCATTTAGCTCTTATGCCATATGTTGCAGACTTACTTAAATAAGGAGGAAGATTAATGGAAATTATTTTAAAACAAGATATGACCGGCTTAGGTTATAAAAACGATATAGTAAAGGTTAAAGATGGTTATGCAAGAAACTATCTTATTCCTAAAGGCATAGCAATAATAGCTACAGAATCAAGCAAAAAAGTAGTTGCAGAGATAAAACGCCAGAAATCATTCAAAGAAGACAAGATCATAAAAGAAGCTGAAACCATGGCAAAAGCACTTGAAAATCTTGAATTAAGGATAGGTGCAAAAGCTGGTACAACTGGCAAGATATATGGCTCTGTAAACGCTCTTCAAATTGCTAACGCAATTAAGGAGCAAAAGAACATTGATATTGACAGAAAAATGATTGAAGTTGACGGTGAAGCGATCAAAGAAGTTGGCAATTACACTGCTAAAATTAATCTACATAAAGAAGTTAAGGTTGATATCAAATTCAAGGTTGAAGCTGAATAGAGTTAATTATGAATATACAGAGAAAGTCCGCAATACTTGCGGGCTTTTTTTATGCCTGCTGGAAGGTGATAAAATAATTAGCCAGAAAATTCCATATAGTCACAACACCAATTGCGAAGAGTTTTCCCAGATAAAAATTCATTCTAAAACGTGAAATCATTATCCAGAGGATAAAGTTGTTTATGCCAAGCCCTATTAATGAAATAAGAAGGAATTCTCCATATTCAACAGCTATATCAGGATTATCACTTTCGAAAGTCCAGATTCTGTTAAATATGTAATTTGAGGAAGCTGCCAGAGTAAATCCTAAAGAATTTGATATGTACTTTTGAACTTTAAAAACCTCTTTGAATAAATAGGTAAATCCGTAATCAACAATAAGTCCGGAAAAACCTACAGCTCCAAATTTTAAGAATTTAATCAGGAATGCTTTTGTGAGAAATTCAAACATGATTACTTTTTAGAAGCAGCAAAGATAAAGAGAAATAATGGAAAAGATCAAATGATATTGAACCTATAATTGAACTAACAGTACTATTTCCTCACCATCTCTAATAATATCAACAGTGATTATCTGTTCGGGTTCAAGTTTCTTTAACCTGTTCATATACTCATAGATATTCTTCACAGGCATACCATTGATAGCAACAATTACATCACCCTTCAGCATACCTGCCAGATCTGCTGGCCTTCCCTTAGTGATACCTGCTACTCCCAGTCCCTCATTCTCAGATGACGCAAAATCAGGCATTATTCCTAAAGTTACTTTAAGTCTCATCCTTCCTGCATCCCTGTTTTTCGGCCCTGATTCCTGAAATGTAAGCATCTCATCTCTGTTGGCTAAAAGTTCTATTAACAGAGCTGCATAATCAAGCACCTCTTTCTGACCTGTGAAATTAATGTATTCAATATCATCTTTATAAGTATGATAATCCTGGTGAACACCGGTATTAATATAAAATACAGGAATACCCTCACTATAAAATGAGGAATGGTCAGAAGCTCCAAATCCACCAGAAGAATAAGCTATATTTAAATCGGTTTCTGATTCCAGTTCTTCCAGGATGGATCTGTTTTCCATGGCAGTTCCTGTACCACCAAGCATGATAGATTTATCTTCAGGATCAAGTCTTCCAATCATATCAAAATTCATCATAGCCATTACTTTATCGTTGGGAACCAGCGGATTATCAACATAATACTTCGATCCTATAAGTCCCATTTCCTCAGCTCCAAATGCCATAAATATTATACTTCTCTCCGGGTTTAATGAATTTAACTTTCCAGCTAATTCAATAACACCGGCAACACCGGAAGCATTGTCATCGGCACCATTATGAATAACCAGTGTATCAGGATTACGGGATCCGGATCCCGGACCACCCATACCCAGATGATCGTAATGTGCACCTACAATAATATATTCATCTTTTAATTCAGGATCAGATCCTTCAATCATTCCTAAAATATTATATGTGTTAACTCTTTTCTGCTGAATATCAATATTTGCTTCTATAATGACATCTATATCAATATTTAGTGAATGTTTTTCCATGATAATCTTATTCTCAATTGAATCAATCGTAATTCCTCTTTTTCCCATCAACATGTTTCCGACACTTCTTTTAATATGAATAACAGGAATATCTTCGTTTCCACTTACTTTGTCATAGAACAATGAAGGCAATTCATCCTTGGGCCTCCAGTTACTTCCTGAAACAAAAACTATTCCTGCAGCACCTTTATCCTTTGCTTCAAATACCTTATCCCTTGCTTTAGTATAATCTAAAAACATGCTATTATCGTTATCCGGATCCGGATTTCCACTCATGATAAGCACCCATTTATCTTCCACATCAATATTTTCGTAATCATTCCAGGATAAAGTATCATTTTCCAAATCGAAGCCATATCCAGCGAAAACCAACCCGCCACCAAAAGAACCTGTGGCTGAATAAGAATAAGGAATATAATCTTCATATATCTTAAGGGGTATACCATTAATACTCAATGAATTTTCTTCACCTAATTCTACATCAGTTATGACCTCAAAACTTTGTAATCCATCTTCTGCCAGTAAATCCAATCCTGCATCTCTCAGTTGAGATGCAATATATTTTGCCGATAATAAATCCTCTGGCGTCCCCGGTTTACGCCCTTTAAGATCATCTGATGCCAGGTATGAAACATGCTGATTTAATTCTTCAACAGTGATCTCAGTTTCATTTTGTGCATTTAAGCTGATAAAGCTTAGAAGTAAAACAAATGCTAATAAATATCTCATGTTCTTAAATTATCTGAATAATTAATATTAAATACATCGACAAAATTATATATTTTAATCGTGAAAACGGTAAAAATAAAACCGTCCCGCTAATTACGAGACGGTTAATATATATTTGGTTGGTTTTACTTAATAATTATCCTACCAGTTTCAATTTTATTATTATAATTTACATTGTAGAAATATATTCCACTCTCAATATCAGAACAGTTAACAGAAATAGCATTAATCATTCCTACCTCTATTTCTTTTACAATTTGTCCTGTAATATTTGATAAAGAAACATGAACATTGGAATTAATCTCACCATCAATACTGATAACGAAATTATCTGTTGCGGGATTTGGATAAGCACTAATATTACTAATAGTAAGCATATTTTCCTCTACTCCCGGATTAACAATAGCTTCAATTTTACCATGTATCAATCTGTTCTCCTGGTATCCATGATCTTCAGTCTGGGCTAAACCCGGAGTCACATCAGCATTATAGAAGTAATGCATATAACCTTCTGAGTAACCACCGAAAGTTGGGAAGAAGCATTCATCAAAAATATGAACGATATTTGATGTTAAGTCTTCAAAATCGCTCCATGTTCCATCTTCCAGCTTTTGCCTGGCCCAAAGGTGTTTATAATTATAAACATCATTCACATAAGTCTCAGTTGTAGAAGCATAAATAAGGTACATATTATCACCTGGATCAAATGCAATAGTTGGTACGGTTGAAGGTCCAATTTCCCTGTAATACATAATATCTGTGTTAAGGTCAATAGTACCGTTTCCATCCACATCCTGCATCCATCCTACATAGTTCACATCCTCCACCATTTCTGAAGCAGCATATCCATATTGCGGAGGTGCCAGGGCATTCAGGTTATTGGAAAATGTAGCCATATCTTCATTCCAGTATCCAATACCATCATAATATGGCCAAAGAGTATAAGTATTACCTACTTCAAAGTGTGCTACACGGCACATACCAAATGCTACATGTACTTTTCCAGTGTTATCAAGAGCAATATTTGCTGAATTATCTACGCAGAAAAAAGTATCTGCAATTGTAACATCCCAGTCGAAGAAAGGATATGGATGTTCCCAAACTACTGTTTTATCCCATGTATCGCCGTTATCATCTGTTCTCATATAAAACATATCCTGCCAGGCACTGCCAACCAAACAAACAACTGTATTTCCCATTGATGCAAGTGTATAAACATCTGCAGGAATTTCAGTATAATAAGCATCTCCCATACCATCCAGGATAATATATTCAGGATTCCATGTCTGTGCACCGTCATTGGATCTTGAATATATCAATGCCTGTGACTGTCCTTCATATTCCACATAAGTATTTACAAAAAGGTGAATATATTCATTATTGGCTCCGGAGGTAACCATACGTGGCCATGTAAGGTCGTTTTCAATGCCGGCAGGTCCAAGTAAGTTAGACTGGTTCCAGGATCCTGTTCCTTTTGTATCTCTGGTTGAAATTTCCAGTCCTTCCACCCCATTATGTACAACTACTATTTCTCCGGTTGTTCCATAAGGATTATAACTTGGCCAGCCACATCTGCGATCTTCTATTCTTTGTGATGGCATAGGCCCCCAAGTGGTACCGTCAAAATAATTATATCCTGTTCCTCTGTCGGGGAAAGCAGTTGCTGTCATCCCCCTGGTCCAGACTGCCCCCATAGTTCCATCAGGAAAAATATAGAACCTGTTGCTCAGGGAGTAATTAGATTGCAGATCGTAATATGTATCTCCTATCTGCGTTTCATCAACCATGAGTTCATATTGATTTGATGTAGCACCAGGTTGTTTCGCAAAATTTGTAATATCATCATTTGGTTGTGTATATTCAACCTGTACAGATCTTTTCAAAAGATCCTGATCAACTGTTTTTGCTGTTTGGGAAAATCCCGTAAAAGCAAAGCTCAGAATTAAACTAAGTAGTAATAATCGTTTCATATTAAGGAATTTAAAGGTGAGTATAAAAAATGCTCTCAATGCCTTACAATAAAAGGCACCGAGAGCAAATTTAGTGATTTATTCTTTTATCAGTCTTTTTGTAATTCTTGAATTACCGTCATTTATAGTATAGAAATAGATGCCTGCTTCCAGGTCTTCCATATTAAAACTAACTTCATGACTACCAGCATCAAATTCGCCAAGCTTATTATTGATAACAATCTGACCAAGCAAGTTGGTAACTTCAAGATTCAGATTACTTGATTTTTCGAGAGTAATGGTAATCCTGGTTGATCTTTGAACTGGATTCGGGAAGTTTTGAGAAAGCTGCATAATGTTTTGGGAAATATCAACTTCATTTATACCTATCGGAGGTAATAATTCGCTTTTTGGAAGTTGACCGTATATCATTCTGTTATCCTGATAACCATGCTCCTCATCTAAAGCAGTACCTGGTGTAACATCTGCATTGTAGATATAATGAATATTAGCATCACTGCTAAATTGAGCCATCACAGGATAAATAGCTTCATCAAAAATATGTATAATATTGCTTGTCAGGTCAAGAAATTCTCCCCAAACACCATCTGAGAAAGCTCTGCCCCATAAATGTTTGTAGTTATACACATCGTTTACATATGTTTCAGTGGTTGAAGCAAAAAGAACAAAAACATCGTCATTATCATCAACCATTACAGTAGGCATTGTAGATGGCCCTAATTCCCTGTAGAACATTATCTCTGAATTAAGTTCAATAGCACCGCTTCCATCAACATCCTGCATCCATCCTATATAATTAACATCTTCCACCATTTCTGAGTTGGCATATCCATATTGCGGAGGAGCTAATGCATCAAGATCATTACTGAATGTTGCCATGTCTTCATTCCAATAGCCAATACCATCAACATAAGGATATAGAAAATATGAAGTACCTGTTTCGGGGTGGATTACCCTGTTAATACCGAAAGCTACATGAGCTTTACCTGAATTATCCAGGCAGATACTTGCGGAATTATCCACACAGAAAAATGTATCGGTAATAGTAACTTCCCAGTCGAAGAATGGATAGGGATGCTCCCAGATAACAGTTTTTTCCCAATTGTCGCCATCGTCATCTGATTTCATCATAAAAAGATCATTCCATGCACCTCCTACAAGAAATGCAATTTGTCCATTTTGGGGTTCTGCCCATACATAATCATCCGGACCAAGCTCAAAATAATATGAATCGTCCATTCCATCAAGTATTATATTTTCAGTATCCCATGTAAGCCCTGCATCAAGAGACCTTGAATAAACAACAGCGTCATTCATACCCATATAGGCACCAAAAGAGTTTGCAATCATATGGATTGTATTTCCATTTGTTGCAGTTCTGTTCCATGATAAGGAAGCAGGGCCATTAGTATATGTATATGTATTTTCATTCCAGTTACCCATGCCTTTAACATCCCTGCTGAGGTAGATCAGTTCATTTGCTCCAAAATCATGACTAACAACCAATTCTCCGTCAGCACCTAATGGGGCATAACTGGGCCAACCTGTTCTAAGGCTTTCTATCCTGTCAGAGGGTTCCGGTCCCCAGGTAGTACCATCAAAATAATTATAGCCCGTACCTCTGTCAGGAAATGCAGTGGCCGTCATTCCCCGGGTCCATACTGCACCTATAGTTCCATCAGGATACATATGAATACGATTGCTTAGTAAAGTATTGGATTGCAGGTCATACTGGGTCATTCCAATTATAGTTTCATTTACTGCGACAGCATCTGTTGTATTCGTCATTGCGGGAGTAGCAACAAAACCTGCAATATTATCAACAGGTTTTTTATATTCTACCTTTACTGCAACATCACGGTGATCAACACTGGTATTGTATTGTGCCTGTGTAATAGCAATGGCAAACAAAACAATAAATAAAGAAGCAAGTAATTTTCTTTTCATATTTCTTAATTTTAATAAAACATTTAAACCATTTCTAGATAGCTAAAATACAAAAAATGAAAAGAAAAGGCTAATATTTTTCAGACATAAAAAAAAAAGCCCTCCCGTAAATAAACGGGAAGGCTTTATCTTATTTATATGAATTAGTTCTTATTGAACGATCATTCTTTTAGTTACATTGCTGTTTCCTGATTTAACAGTGTAGAAATATATACCTGATTCAAGGTTAGTACCGTCAATAGTTATTGGGTGAGTACCAACTGGCATATTACCAAGATTTACATTGTAAACAACCTGTCCCATTAAGTTAGTAACAGTGAGGCTCAGATCAGCTGATTGCTCCATAGTTACTTCAACAATAGTTGTATTGCTGAATGGGTTTGGACGGTTTTGAGTTACATTGTCTTCGCTAATGATATTAGTTTCATTAATACCAGTTGTTAATGAAGCTTTATCAACAGTACCGACAATAAAACGATTTTCCTGATATCCGTGATCTTCGTCAAGTGCAAGTCCAGGAGTTACGTCTGCTTGATACATATAATAAATATTCTCATCTGATGTACTTGCCAGGTGAGGATAGATACACTCATCAAAAATATGAACAATATCTGAAGAAAGGTCTGTGAAATCTCCCCAAACACCATTATCAAAAGAACGAGCCCAGATGTGCTTGTAATTGAATACATCATTTACATAAGTCTCAGTAGTAGATGCATAAAGCAAGAATCTATCTCCGCTATCATCAACATGGATTGTAGGCATCGTTGAAGGGCCTAACTCTCTGTATGACATCATTTCTGGTGCAAGATCAATTGTACCTGAACCATCAACATCCTGCATATAACCAATGTAGTTTACATCTTCAATCATTTCAGAGTTAGCATATCCATATTGTGGAGGAGCAAGTGCATCATGATGGTTGCTGAATGTTGGCATATCTTCATTCCAGTATCCAATACCATCAACATATGGATAATAACTATAAGAAGTACCTGTTTCCCAGTGAGCAACACGGGTAATACCAAATACAACATGTACTTTTCCTGCAGCATCCATTGTTGGGAAACAAGAGTTATCCATAGCGAAGAATGTATCAGCAATAGTTACTTCCCATTCAAAGAACGGATAAGGATGTTCCCAGATAACTGTTTTGTCCCAGTTGTCACCATTATCAGTTGATTTAAGAATAAATAAATCATGCCATGCGTAACCCACGAGAAGAGCAACGTTATCACCATTTGATGCCCAGGTATACTGGTCAGCACCAATTTCAGTATAATAGCTGTCACCGGTTCCTTCAGGAACAATATTTTCAGGATCCCAGTTTGCACCACCATCACTTGAACGTGAATAAAGGATACCTGATGGCTGTCCTTGATACTCAACATATGAGTTCACGATAAGGTGAACATATTCGCTATTTTCCCCACTGGTAATAACACGTGGCCATGTAAGGTCATCTTCAATTCCCGGAGGTCCTAAGAAGTTCTGCTGAGTCCATGATTGATTTGTTTTATCAGGAGCCCACATAAATTCAAGACCAGTGTTACCATTATGTGCACAGGTAACAATACCATCACCCCAAGGTGCAATATTTGGCCATCCACATCTAGTGTCTTCAAGTCTTTGAGTTGGAGTTGGTCCCCAGGCAGTACCATCGTAATAGTTGAATCCGGTTCCCCTGTCAGGGAATGATGTAGCCTGTTCGCCATAAATCCATACACCAGCCATTTCACCTGTTGGCCATCTGTAAAACCTATTTGCATAAGTTGTATTTGTCCAAAGGTCATAATATGAAATACCAATCTGGTATTCATCTAATGTAAGTGCTTTGTTTCCAGTTGTATGATTAATTGGAAGAACAAAATTGGTAGAGCCATCAAGTGAAGCTTGTTTTTCTATTTTAACCGCCTTATTGATGAGCGCTTTGTCTACCTGAGGCATGTTTTGTGAATACCCCAAAAGCCCGATACATAACACCAAGCTAAGTAGTAAAATTCTTTTCATGATAGAAACATTTTTAGTTAAACAATTTAAATTGGGTGATTTGCAAAGATATAAAAAATTAAAAGCAAACATAAATTTTATTAAAGTAAT
>CAZDWF010000037.1:0-28276 GCA_964508895.1 uncultured Bacteroidales bacterium | reverse complement strand
AAGCCTGTAGGGTTTGACAAATCCGAGCGGCTTAGTGATATTAAAATTATTCCTCCGGGATATCGTGACAGAACATGGAAAGAAAGCGTAGTTCAGAATAAAGATGGCTTTCAGGAAGAGTTTAAAAATCCTTCCACCTGGACAGGCCCTGATCCAGTATTGCAAAATGATCAACCAGGAAACAGGTCAACTGCTACGATAGGACAAAACTGGGCAGGTATTCCAAACTTAAGTGGTGTAGCTCCTCCTGATACTGATGGAGATGTAGGGCCTAACCATTACATGCAAATGGTAAATATGTCGTTCCAGATCTGGGACAAAAGTGGAAACTCCCTTTACGGGCCCGCTGACAACAGCACTTTATGGAGCGGTTTTACCGGACCATGGTCAACTACAAACGATGGTGATCCTATTGTTTTATATGATGAATATGCAGACAGATGGATAGCAACGCAGTTTGCATTACCTAATTTCCCCAGCGGACCATTCTATGAACTTGTTGCCGTTTCAGAAACTGGTGATCCAACAGGTGCATGGTATCGTTATGCTTACGAATTTTCCAATATGCCTGATTATCCAAAATTTGGTATATGGCCTGATGGTTACTACTTTACCATAAATCAGTTTGCCCCTCCCAACCTGAACTTTGCAGGAGCCGGTGTATGTGTGCTCGATCGTGCAGCCATGCTCATTGGAGACTCTCAGGCTGAGATGTTGTTCTTTAACCTTGGAACATCTTATGGAAGCTTACTCCCTGCCGATGCTGACGGCTCAACACCTCCTTCAGCAGGAAGTCCGAACTACCTGGCTAACATGGGCTCAAATTCACTGCGTATCTGGGAAGCAGATATTGATTGGGTTAATACAGCCAACTCTTCTGTTACTCTTGTAAATACAATATCTGTCCAACCCTTTTCTTATAGTGGCATTACCATTAATCAACCCGGAACTTCTCAAACTCTTGACCAACTGGCCACAAGGTTGATGTACAGATTACAATATAGAAATTTCGGAAGCTATGAAGTTATGCTCACCAATCATACAGTGAATGCCGATGGCAATGGGCAGGCAGGAGTACGGTGGTATGAGCTGAGAAATAACGGTAGTGGCTGGAGCTTATATCAGCAGGGAACATTTGCTCCTGCTGACGGAGACAACAGGTGGATGGGAAGTGTTGCCATGAATGGCAATGGAGATATTGCTGTTGGATACTCAGTATCCAGCTCCACAACATACCCTTCTATAAGAATAGCCGGACAACAAGCGTCAAATTCTGGCTCGGGAGTACTGGATGTAACAGAGACCAGTATCATTGAAGGATCAAATTCACAGACTGGTGTTAACCGGTGGGGAGATTATTCAATGATGTCGGTTGACCCAACAGATGATATAACATTCTGGTATACTACTGAATATTCTAATGGTGGATGGGACTGGCAAACACAAGTTGCATCGTTCAGTTATGTTGTAGTTCCTCCTGTAGCTAATTTCGAGGGAAATCCCACTCAGGTTATGGAAGGGCAGACTGTCGCTTTCACTGATTTATCATCTAATGGCCCTACTTCATGGCTATGGTCATTCCCTGGCGGAACTCCTTCCAGCAGTACTGACCAGAATCCTGTGGTAACCTATCCTTCCATTGGCACATACGATGTTAGCTTAACAGTTACTAATAGCGCCGGTTCTGACACACACACCAAAACTTCATATATTGATGTAATACCTTATTCCATTACTTATTGCACCTCATCAGGAAGCAATACTTCTGTCGAATGGATTGAAACAATTACTTTCGGCTCATTTACCAACACATCCGGTTCTGATGGTGGTTATGGAGACTATACTTCTCAGCAGATCTCTGTGGAAAGTGGAGTAAGCTATGACATATCACTAATTCCAGGTTTCTCCGATAGGTCAAGAAGAGAATTCTGGCGGATCTGGATTGACTATAACATAGATGGTGACTTTACTGATAACGGTGAAGAAGTGCTTGCCGTAGATGGAAGCAGAAACAATGTTTACGGAAGTATTTCAATTCCCTCAGGTGTATCTGGTGAAACAAGGATGCGTGTTTCAATGCAATATAAAATAGCAGCTGCATCCTGTGATCATTTTACTTATGGGGAGGTTGAAGATTATACAATAATCATTGGAACAGCTGTACCACAGGTGCCTGTGGCAGATTTTACCGGGACACCAACAACTGTAACTGTTGGCAATGTCGTTCAGTTTGATGACCTCTCACTACATAATCCAACATCCTGGTCATGGACATTCGCTGAAGGAACACCTTCAAGCAGTACAGATCAAAATCCGGGCATTACTTATAATACCGTTGGAGGGCCTTATGCTGTTAGTCTGACAGTTACTAACGATCAGGGTTCTGACACAAAAACTATTACTGAATATATTACAGTTACAGAAGGGGGAACATATTGTACCTCGCAAAGCCAAAGCAATGATCTGGATTGGATCGCACAAGTTGACATCGGAAGCTTCTCTAACCCTTCCGGTGCATCACTCTATTCTGATTTTACAGGACTGATCATTGGATTATCACCCGGCTCAGCTAATAATGTAACACTAACACCATATTACACAGGAAGAGCACAACGTGAATTCTGGAGAATATGGATCGACTTTAACGGAGACGGTGATTTTGATGATAGTGATGAACAAGTATTCGTTGCAAACAATAAAAAAGATGTAGTCAGCGGAACACTAAATATTCCTTCTTATGCTTCAGGTCAGACAAGAATGCGCGTTACAATGAAAAACGGAGGAAGCCCTACTTCATGTGAAACTTTTTCAAATGGAGAAGTAGAAGACTACACCGTTGATTTTGGTGCCGCACCAACAAGCTTAGTTAAAAATGATGATGTTGAATTTGAGATGAATATCTTCCCAAATCCTGCAAGCACTGTTTTAAATGTAAATATCAGCAGCAATACAAAAACTGTAAATATTAAGATTTACAACGCTATGGGAAGAATAATTGACGATTTTAACATGGAAACAGGAAGCTCACAAATCAACCTTGGAAGTTATCCCGAAGGCATATATTATATCGGAGCTGACAATGGACAACAGAATACTACTAAGAAATTTATGAAACAATAATTAACTTTATAATATAAAAACAATTCTAAGAGGCTGTCTTATCATTAATTATGGCAGCCTCTTTTTTCATCGATATTCATTCATTTCCCATTTAATACAATCTCTTTTGGAGTTGCATAGCAATTAATTCTATTCAACTCCTACTGAAAATATGGAGGAATGTTGGCCAGTAGTATCTGATAAATAATTAGCTTTGTTATATAAACCCTGACAATATGAAAGATCATAAGCTCGCAGCAATCGTTTTCACTGACATAGTTGGTTACACCAAAAGAATGGAAGTTGATGAAGAAGGCACTATGAAACTTCTTTCCCGGCAAAGGGAGATCCTTTTCCCATTGGTAAAAGATTTTGGAGGGGAAGTCATTAAGGAGATCGGTGACGGACTGTTGATGATGTTCACAAGCGCAAACCGGGCTGTACGATTTACAATAGCCGTTCAGGATAAACTAAAGGATGATGAACTTACCATCAGGGCAGGAATACACATTGGAGATGTTATCTTTAAGGAAGGTGATGTATATGGTTCTGCAGTAAACATAGCTGCCAGGATAGAACCTCTTGCTCCTGCAGGAGGGATCTGCATTTCAGAAGATGTAAGAAGCCAGATCAGGAACCAGAGTGATATTATTACAATTTCAATTGGGGAAAAAGAATTGAAAGGGGTTTATGAGTCTATAGAGATTTTCAGTGTGGTTTCAGAAGAGGCAAGTTATACACAAAGCAAAATATCATTCTATAAAGATCTCTGGCAAAGACGCGTATTTCAAATTACAGGGATTTACCTGATAATTTCGTATCTGCTCAAACTGAGCATGGGTTATTTTGCTAATGAGTATATGTTATCACCCCATCTCACAAGCCTTGTCTGGTATATCTTGTTATCATTGACCCCCAGCATAATTCTGATTTCCTATTTTCACGGAAAAAAGGAAGTGAGTAAATGGAAAAGAGTTGAACTCATTGGCCTCCCACTTAATGTTGTGCTGGCCTCTTTGATATTGATCTTAGTTTTTAAAGGGAAAGACCTGGGTGCAATAACCACAACATTAACGGTTCAGAATGAGGATGGAGTGAAGATTGAAAATATAATTGCAAAAAATCAGTTCCGGAAAAAAATATTGATTTTCAATTTAAAGAACATTAGCAACGACACTGCCCTGGATCACCTTCAGTATGGAATTCCTGCCATGACGGAGCATGACCTCTCCCAGGATCTGTTTATTACTCCCATTAACTCTATGGATATCTATTCCAGGATAACAGAATCAGGGTATAAATCTGCCATCGGACTTCCCATTACCCTCATGCAACGATTTGCAAAACAACTGTATACAAATTATTTTATGTGTGGGAACCTTGATAAGGAAAATGGTGAATACCTGATCGATGTTAAACTATATGATACCAAATATACACGCCTGGTTTCTGAAATAACTGTCAGGAATGAAAGTCCTTTCATCCTGGTGGATCATTTATCCCTTGAGCTTAAAAAAGCCATGGAACTTCCTGAATCACATATCTCTGAAACCGTTGACTTACCGGTATCTGAAATATTTACTGATTCAACAAAGGCACTGCAGTACTTTTCCATGTCGATCCTGGAAGATGCATCAAACAACTGGAATGAAAATGTACGCTTGTTAAACATGGCCATTAAAGAGGATCCCAAATTTGCCCTCGCTTATGTCACAATTACCATGGCTTATTTTAACATCAGCGATCTGCAGGGAACCATGGATGCATTGGATAAAGCAATGGAGCTTTTATACAAATTACCTGAGCGGCATCAGTTTATTGTTAAATATGTGCACTATGTGTTCGGGCAACAACCCGATAAAGCCCTTAACATTGTAAAGATGTGGGCTGAACTTTATCCTGACGACATTGTTGCACATCAAACACTGGTACAAAGGTATGCCTTGAAAAATATGCTTTCTGAGGCCATAAATGAGTGTAAGGCAATACTCGAACTGGATCCTGAGCAATATAATATATTAATAGCACTGGGTGATTTTTACAAACAGATTGGTAAATTTGACTCCTCTTTGATCTACTATCAGGAATATGCAAAGCTGCTTCCACAGCAGGCACTATCATACCGTAACTTGGGCAACTATTATGAATTTATTGGTGATATGGAATCCGCAAGGAAAAATTATGAGAAAGCCCTTTTGCTTGCTGATGCATCAGAAGAGGTGTCGCTCAGCCTTGAACTGGCAAATATTATAATGGATGCCGGTGATTTTGATCAAGCCTTTAAAAAGTTTGAAGATGTCTTCAGCATCTCACGTAGTGCCCGTGACAGCGGAAGAGTGTATAGTGCCCTTGAAGACTATTACCTTATAAAAGGGCAGGTCGGAAGATCCCTGAAATCCTATGAACTGAAAATGGAGAAGTATAAGAGTTTTATGAATCCGAAAGACTACCTGATAAGCAATGCATTGAACCTGGACCCATACATTCACGCAGGAAAATTCAACAAGGCTGTTGAAATCCTTGAAAAGACAGCCACAATACTGGAACCACCTCTTGATAAAGTTATTGCTTTTGGGTATATGTTCATTTATACCGAGAATGGAGATGTGAAAAAGGCAAGGGAAGCTATTTCCGGTGCTGAGGAACTTATTAAGGGATTCGGACAGGAAGCATTAATGGCTAGTATTTATTATTCCGAAGGAGACCTATGCAAGCTGGAAGGTGATTATCAAAAAGCTATAGATCACTATAATACAGTGCTTGAAATGAGCCCCTCTTCTCAAGGCTTGCATGTTGATATTGCCAGCTGTTACAGGCTACTGGGAGATTACAAGAATGCGGAAAAAGAGATCAAAGTCGCCCTGAAATATGCACCATTCGGCCCGATAACAAACTATGAAGCTGCACTCATATATTTTGACAAAGGGAAAAATAAAAAAGGCTTAGAACACCTTCAAAAAGCTGTGGATATCTGGAAAGATGCTGATAGCGATTATGAGAAAGCGAATGTTGCAAAGGAAAAGCTGATATCAATTAAATCTGAGCAAGGCTTATAGCTTTTCGCAATTATTTGCTATCCAAACCAATAAACATTATCTTTATTTCTATAAATAGGAAATAATAAATACCTTGAAAAAAATTACTTTCTTAGTATTTCTGCTTCTTATAAGCTTTAATATCTATTCCCAGATAAGTCTCGATTCTCTCTGGGGTGCATGGAATGATGAAAGTGCACCTGATACCTGCAGGGCTCAGGCAATGCATGATATTGCCAAATACGGGTACCTATACTCTCAGCCGGATAGTGCCTACTATTTTGCACAATTATCTTACGACTTTGCAAGGATTATGGGACTCAAAAAAGAAATGGCAAGTGCTTTGAATACTCAAGCCGGATCATATTATGTCAGAGGTGACTTTCACAAAGCATTGGAATATTACCAGCTATGTGTAAATATTTTTGAGGAGATTTCCGATAAAAAAGGTATGTCTAAAACATTGAACAATATAGGGGTTATGTATTCAAATCTGGGCGACTTTGCCAGTGCTATGAAGTACCATCAGCGAAGTCTTGAGATCAAAGAGGAAATTCTTGATAAAAGTGGTATGGCCGGTTGTATGAACAACATAGGACTCATTTATATGAACCAGGGTGACTATCCTAAAGCACTAAACTATTTCCAGAGAAGTTTAAAGATCAAAGAGGAATTCTCTGATAAAAGAGGCATTGCCCAGACCTTGAACAATATCGGATTAATTTATATGAGGCGGGGAGACTATCCCAAAGCCATGAAATGTTTCCAGCGGAGTTTAAATATCTGTGATGAGCTTTCCGATAAAAGGGGATTGGCCGGGATCTTATCCAATATAGGGCTCATTTACATGAATCAGAAAGAATATCTGCAAGCCCTCGACTATTATATGCGAAGCTTATCAATCAGAGAGGAGATGACTGACAAAAAAGGAATGGCAGGTACATTTAATAACATCGGGGAAATTTATATGAACCAGGGTGATTATCCCAATGCGATGGAATATTACAGGAAAAGCCTTAGTATTTATGAAGAAATTTCTGATAAAAGAGGTCTGGCCGGGATTTTAACAAACATAGGAAGAATATATAACAAGCAAAATAATAACAAGCAAGCGATCATATGGTGCTCTAGAGGCTTACAAACATCAGAAGAAATAAATATTCTTGAGGAACAGAAAAATGCCTGTCAGTGCCTGTATGATGCACAAAAAGCTTCAGGTAATGTCAATAAAGCCCTTGAATACCATGAACGTATCACTATACTTGATGACAGCCTGCAAGCTGAAGAAACTTCCAGAAAGCTTCAGCAGATGGAATTTGCAAGGCAGATGCTGGCTGACAGCCTGCTTCAGGAAAAAGAAAAACTTAGTATACAAATGGCTCATGAAGCAGAAGTAAGAAATAAAGACAGGGTCAGGAATATTTTTATTTTTTCAGCCCTACTATTACTTTTTGGTGCATTGGCTATACACCGACGCATGGTATATACAAGAAGGGCTAAGAGGGCCATCGAAACTGAAAAAGACCGCTCTGATAACCTTCTCCTGAATATACTGCCCGCTGAAATTGCAAATGAACTTAAAGAAAAAGGCAGAGCCGATGCCAGAAAGTATGAAGAGGTATCCATTCTTTTCACAGACTTCAAAGGATTTACTCAAATATCTGAAAAACTTAGTGCAGAAGAACTTGTAGGAAAGATTAACACCTGTTTTGAAAAATTTGATGCCATATGTAAAAAACACGGTATTGAAAAGATCAAAACCATTGGTGATTCCTATATGGCTGCTGGAGGCATTCCCGTCCCTAATAAAAATTCAGTTAAGAACACAGTACTGGCAGGACTTGAGATGATAGAATTCCTGGAAAAAAGAAAACAAGAACAAATATCAAATGAAATTACTTGCTTTGAAATGAGGGTAGGTATACATACCGGTCCTGTTGTAGCTGGTATCGTTGGAGCTACGAAATTCCAGTACGATATATGGGGAGATACAGTAAATACTGCATCCCGTATAGAAAACACCGGTGAAGCTGGTAAAGTAAATATTTCCCATTCTACCTATGAGTTGATAAAAGATGACCCAATATTTAAATTCCAATCAAGAGGTAAAGTAGAAACTAAAGGTAAAGGTGCTATTGAGATGTGGTTTGTTAAAAGAATTCACTGACAAATTGGATAATCAACTTTTATCATATTTCATATTTTCTCCAATAGATAACATATAATATACCCGCAATTGAAGCTATACACAGATGTAATTCAATCTTTCTAATTATAGTTTTGCACAGTTTCAAATTTAGAAAATAATTTTGAGGAGTACCTGAATAAATTCTATTTATCTTTGATATATTATGATGTCTGATGAAACTGTTAATTACATCCTAAATAATCTATCGTTAAAAAAAATATTTCTGATAGTATATCTTAGCACCTTATCTTTCCCCTCTATTGGACAGAAACAAAACATTATTGACAGTTTGTTAATTGAATTGGATAAATCATCCGGAGAAGATAAGTTCGATATTTTTTTAGAATTAAGTGATAAGTATAACGAGACTAATCCTGAAATTGCCCTTGATTATGCTTTCGATGCATTGGAACTGGCTTGTTCGGAAAAGAATTATTTAAAAAAAGGAAATGCCTTTTGTGCCATATCCTCCACGTATTTAATTATGCCCGATTTTAATAATGCTGTAATATATATTGATAGCGCTATCCATATATTTGAAATTGCAGGGGATGAAAGACTTAAGGCAAAATGCCTGAATAAGAAGGGTATTATATATTACAAGCAATCTAACTATCAACTGGCACTTTTTTGTTTTAATTCCGCACTAAAAAGTGATGACAGCGTGTTTATAGCCCAATGTTATTCAAATATTGGATCGATATATGTCAATTTAGGGAATTACAATATGGCCTCTGATTATTATTTTAAAGCATTGAGAATTAATGAAAACAATGATTATAAAGAAGGAATTGCAGATGTCTATTTAAATATCTCAAATATATATATGAACTTCGATGAATATGGTCCCGCATTGGATTTCCTGAAAAAATCGCTTCATTATTTTACAGAAAATGATTGTAATACTGAAACTGGCTATTGTTTGTCGAATATTGGGCTTGTTTATTATGAACTTAATGATATTGATTCTTCTCTCTACTTTTTTAACCGTGCTCTTAAGATCAATAGACAAACACAAGACCAGCATGGTATTATCGGCAGTTTAATAAATATTGGAAATGCACATTTCAGAATAGGAAATTTTGATATCGCTCTTATCAAAATTGAGGAAGCACAACAGTTATGCATTAAAACTGAAGACATGTACTTCCTCACTAAATGTCTGCTTACTAAAGTGAAGATCTACAGAGAACTTGGTGATATACAAACTGCTATTGAGCTTGGGAAAGAAGCTTTACATATTGCCAATGATATTGATGCTATAAATACAGCTATGAATGCAAATTTTACTTTATCTGAGCTATATGAATTAGAAAATGATTTTCAAAATTCATTATTGCATTATAAGTATTTTAATGAATTAAAAGACAGTGTTTACACAATTAATAAAACAAAAGCAATCCAAAACTTAGTAATTCAATACGAGACCGAAAAAAAAGAACAGCAGATAAGAATTTTAAAGGAAGAAAAAGAATTTAGTAAAAAAATTACATTGTACCTGATAATTATTTCTGCAATATTGCTATTAACGGTATTAATAAGTATTTATACTTTCTATTTGAAAATCAGAAATTCAAAACACAAATTGCAACTTTCAAAAACTGTAAGGGAAAAGCAAGAATTGGAATTAACAAAAAAGACCTTGGAAAATGAAAATCTTGAAAAAGATCTGGAATTAAAACATAAAGAGTTAGCTGTTAATGCTATGAATTTAATCAGAAATATTGAGATCAACTCAAATCTTTTCCAGGAACTAAATAATATAATTCCTACTGCTGACCCTGATCAAAAAGAAAAGATAAGGAACATAATCAGGTCATATCAGATTATCTCGCAAGATAAGGGATGGAAAGAATTTGAATTAAGGTTTAAGCAGGTGCATAAATCATTTTATCAAAACCTTTCACAGAGATTTCCAGATCTTAGCCCGAACGAAAAAAAAATATGTGCGTTCTTACGTCTGAATATGACTTCAAAAGACATAGCTCTTTTAACATATAAGAGTGTAAACACAATTAATCAGGCAAGAAAACGGCTTAGAAAGAAAATGAATTTATCACCAAACGAAAACCTGATAACTTACTTGTCTGAACTTTAACACTCATATTTCCTGTTTTGGTTTGCTAATCATATCTAAGGAGTGTTGTACCACAAATGTACTACGCTATTTGTCAGCTAATGCCAAATTGAACCACTAATGTACCATTTACATATTTTAGTATTCTGCCATATGGCTATATCTTTGCAATATCAATATCTACCTGCATGGATAAAAAAATAAAATCAGATAAGAGTGAAAGTGAGAAAAATCTGGATCAGTATTTAACAGAGCAAAAAGAGAGAATTAAAATATTAAAAAAAATATTGTCAAAACTGAATATAGAAAAATAAATTATGAAAGAAAAAATTATTATAACATGTTGCATTTTGATGATCTCATCATTTGCAATTGGCCAACATGGGTTTATTCCTGAATTTCAATTTGGTTCTTTTGATAAAATCAACCTCACTTCTGCTGCTAAAACTAATATCGGTACAACACAAGCAAAAATAGGTGCCAGTGATTTTGGGCCCGGGGGTATATTATACGCTATCGACGAATGGTATGATGGTTTATATCAGATCGATACCGCTGATGGTTCTGCTACTCTGCTTGGAACAATCACTCCACCGGCTGACCATATTTGGACAGGAATGGCTTATGATGAGCAAACAGGTATAATGTACGGAATGACTTATCATGATGTTTACCAAAGTTTCTATTCTTCGCTTTACACTATTGATGTCACCAACGTATCCTACACATTTATTGGATCACAAGACGTCGCCCCTGCTATTGGTTGTATTGGTATTGATGGAATAGGCGATTTGTATGCTATGCAACTTGGAAACCCTGCTAAACTATACAAATTAGATAAAGCTACCGGGGGAGTTATAAGCTATCAGGGTCCTATCGGACACTGGGCAGGTGGTCCTGCACATGGTATGGATTATGATTTAGAAAACCAAACGATGTATTTGACAACCGAAACTTATTTATCAACCGAAAATACACTCAGAACAATAAACCTTGCAAATGGCAGTACTACAATTATCGGGGACCTTGGAATTGCAAACTGGATAGGTACAATTGCAATAGCACCTGTATTATCAGCTAACTTTTCTGCAGATACAACTGATATTTGTAATGGAGAAACAGTTAACTTCACTGATGAGTCTATATGGGCAACTTCATGGTCATGGACATTTGAAGGGGGAACTCCTATTTACTCTACAGATCAAAATCCAATAATTACATACAATACCGCTGGAATATATGATGTAACGCTGGTAGTGTCAAACGGACAAACCACAGAAACACATTATGTTGAGGATATGATTACCGTGCGTGATATACCAATTCAACCGGATACTCCCAGTGGGCCTACTGAAGTTTGTGGTGGTGAAGAATATACCTATACTACCTTAAATGTACCATGGGCTTTAACTTATTTATGGGAAGTTTTACCAGCTGATGCCGGAGTCATAACAGGAACAGATATATCTGCCATATTCGAATCAGCAGATGACTGGACAGGCACCTATACTATTAAAGTAATGGCTGACAATGCCTGTGGCAGTAGCCCGTGGTCATCTGAGTTAAGTTGTATACTTAACTTTACAGCGTATCCTTTCCCATTTGAGGGAGGAGGTAGTTATTGTGAAGGCGGTCAGGGTCTTGAACTAACTCTTGGCGGATCCGAAATAGATGTAGATTATGAGTTATTTTTTGATAACATTTCAACAGGAACTATATTACCAGGAACAGGTAACCCACTTAGTTTCGGTTATCAAACTGAAGAAGGAACATATTCTGTTACAGGACATTCAACAGATTGCTCGAAAGAAATGAGCGGACAACCTTATGTCAATATTGAATATATTCCAGGAGTAGCAAGTCAACCTACCGGACCAGATGAAGTATGTACTAATACCATTACTGATTATTCTACTGCAACAATACCAGATGCCGATACACTAATTTGGATACTGAGCCCTCCGGAAGCAGGCATAATTGTCGGAAGTGGAGAAAACATTTCTATTGAATGGTCAGAGAATTATAATGGTTTAAGCTTTTTATCTGTATATGGCTCAAATGATTGTGGTGATGGAAGTCTTTCAGATGAGCTGCAGATCAATGTATTATTATCACCAGAACCAGAAGTAACAGGAGATACATTAGTTTGTCAAAACGATGAAAGCATTTACACAAGCCTAGATAATCCAGGAAGTACATATAATTGGGAAGTAGATGGAGGAAATATAATAAATGGTTCAGGAACAAGTGAAATAACTATATTATGGACAACCGTAGGCGTGAATTTCGTACTGCTTACTGAAATTTCCTCTAATACATGCGAAGGCACTTCTGACACTCTGCAGGTTACTGTTGATGATTGTACAGGTATCAGAGAATTTATAAATGGGAGGATTAATATATATCCTAATCCTGCCAAAGACCTGATTACAATTTCTTTTACATTTGCTAAAAGGATGACCTATGAAATAATTATATATAATCAATATGGTCAGAAAATTCATGGAGCTCAAAACACTCATACCGGAGGAAAAGGCACATATCAATTCAGATTAACTTCTTTACCCACAGGACTCTATTATGTTAAAATGACAACATCCTCAAACCAGCTTTTACAATCTAAATTTGAGCTTGTAAAATAGTTGTATTTTATTATCATCCAATGACAGTGAAACAATAAAAGATGTAAGAGTTAAACCTATTTCGAAAGAACGTTAACATCTCCTAAAAATACTTTCCAGATTTGCAGGGTGTCAGAACCAAAAGAAGAACTTGTTTTTTTTCCGATCATTTTGATGGAGTACCATTGAGGACCTATAATCAATGTGTCATCTATTCCGATTTCTGTTATTGCCATCTTGAATCTCAACTCTCCGATATATTTTGATTCTGAAACCCTTTGCAATGGATTTTTTGTTTTAACAGAATCAATATTAATCAAATATTCCGAGGTATTACTTAACACTGGGACCTCCTGATGATAAAAAAGATCCTGCATCATTTGATAAGCAAGTTTACGAAAAGAGGTGTCTAGTGTATTATCATTTACAATGGCAACATAATCAGCATAATCCCTTAACTTTTGTTTTGCTTTCTTTTCAAAGGCAAAAAGTGATTCTGATTTCAAGTAATCTGATACAAACTCAACTTTGATATTTTCGATCTCCTCCATTAAACGAGCTTCTTCCTTGAGCAATGTATCCTGCGAATCATCAGCACAACGCTCTGCTGTCAGCAGCAAGATTGCTAATAATAATACCGGTAAAAAGAAATACTTTCTCATTGCTTCCCTCCTCTTTGCCTGAACCTGAGCAATGATATTTTACCATTTCTGAACTTTGAGTCCAGGATCTCAATATGTTTCAGGCTGTTTGTTGGCATAGTAAGTATATTAATAAACTCCAACTTACTATATAATTCCATTCCTATTCCTCCATCGTCTAATACCTGATATATTATTGCATCATTATCAATCATTCTATCCAGCTGATCTCTTCTTTTCTTCCAGTCTTTGATGTTCATCCTGGAAAAATAATGTATCATCAACGCATAATTATTAGGTTGCAGCAATACCTTTTCATCACGCTGAGATCTATTCAGTGTACGGATGATTGTATCAGTTTGATAGTACGGTGTTTTAACCACCATGGTGATAATGCTTTGATCCGTTTTGATCAATAAGCAACCTTGTTGATCACATATATAAAACAGCGGAGATTCATCAGGAATTAATAAGCTGACTTCAATAATATTATTAGTTATCTGTTCACGGGTATCCGCATCATAAAAACAGATCTTATATTCCCTGGTATTCGAAAATTTAAAAACAAGAATCAGTATGGCAAGAATACCAATGGTTAGCGCAGGCACTATAATAAAATACCGGTTAGCTCTGATACCTGAAATTTGCTTAATAGTCTTTTTCTCATTTTGATGTTTAAATTCATCCCAGTTGGCATAGCCGGCATATTTACTCAGGAAATTCAATACGTCAATACGTGGCAATGTACTGTTTTGCGATTTCATATGGGTGTAAAACCATTTCTCACTGATATGCTCATTTACTTTCCTGGAGAGATCTTCCTGGAAATCAGTTATCTCCTGCCCTTTCCAGTGAGAAATATCCTCACTTATAGCCGGATACGATAGCCGCATCGCAGCTACGATCTCCTGTTTCAACAATCTGAATAATGAAGCATCTTTCGATTGCATAATGATAATATAATTCCCTGCTTTATACCTTTCAGCTCCCCTTGTAAAACATTTTACAACTAATATACAAAGGAATTACAAAAGATTCTCTTTATCAGTGAATAATTTTACATAGGTGAAAACGAAAATTTATTAACTAAAATTTGAAATCATGAAAACCCCAACATTGAAACACATCAAAAGCAATGCCGTATTGCTAAGCTTTTTGATTTTATTTGCAGGATCAACTATATTAAGCTTGATGGCCTGTGCACAAGAAGAAAACAATGTCATGAAAGCCTATGAATTACGAATGCAGGGGAAAGCAGGGCAGGCATTAATACTGATTGATTCTATTATTGCCAATGATTCGACCAATGCCATGGCTCATTTTGAACGCTCACGCATTTTGAATTATATGATGAGAAGCAGTCGTGATATATCAATTGATGAAGTCCTCAGTTCCATCAATAAAGCAACAACATATGACAAAGACAATGTACACTATGCTTTTACAAAAGCCATTTACAGTTTCCTGAATGCATATATAATCATGCAAAGTGGCCAGGGTGAAATCGCTGATGCTGTTGAAACGGTATGTAATGAATTTGAACATGTTATAGAAATGAAACCGGATCACAAGCAAGCTATGCTCTATCTTGTTGATATTTACAGTCAGCTTCCTAAAGATATGGGTGGTGACAATGTCAAAGCAGAATTTTATACTGATATGCTTAAACATACAGATGACTATTATTATGCTAGAGCCAACCTTCTTCTGAATCCACAAAATGAAGTTGATTACTGGTTGAATTATCTTGACACACATGATAAAACTCCTGAAATTCTCAAAGAGATAGGTATAGCATATATATACCAGGAAGATCCTGAAAATTCTGAAAAATATTTCACTGAAGCTATCCAACTTGATCCAAGGCAAAATATTTTACTACTTGATCAGGCCAAATATTATATGTTCCTTGTTATGCAAGACATGGCAAAACCTGATTCAGTACTGCCAATATCTGCAAAATACATAAATATGTATCTCTCCAGTAAACCAGCTCCAATAATCCCAATGGAAGCTTATGCAATTGGTATGCTGGTAAAGACTAAAATGTTCACGGGACAAAAAGAAGAAGGCCAGGAATTAATGGAAAAGGCAAAATCACTGGACCCACATTTCTCCAGGGCAACTGGTATTCCAAATGCTTCACAATTTGAACCGCCTAACAAACTAACTCCGCATTACAATAGCTTTTTCAGACCATTTTAGCTATCTTTAATCTAGTAAAACAGGAATTCAATTAAATTTAAATAAAAATTTACTTAACAAGGAGGAAAAATCATGATAGAACATGTGCATACACATATCACATCAGAGTTGCAACAGAGTTCAAAATCGGATATGATCTTTATCATAGCAGCCATATTGTTAAATCTTATTACCCTGGCAATAAATGCAGGTTTCGCAGAAAATTCAAAAACCGACAGCAGCATGTTGCTGGTAATGTTCATTTTTGTTGGTTTACTAATTCTTGTGAACCTGGTAGTAATATTCGGTTTGCTTAAAGGTAAGCAAACCAGGATAAAATTACTGAAGGGCCTGTTATCAATGTACCGTGATCAAAAAGTAGAAAAATATTATGATGAAACACTACTTAGCAACTACAGTGCACGTTATAATCTGTTTATAATGGTAGTGATATGTACAGGGGTAATTGCCATTATTGTACCTTTTGTAATGAGATAATTTCAGGAAAAACATTTAGGCTTTCATCGATATTTTCAGGATATAGATGAAAGCCTTAATTCAGATTAATCAACATTATTTGGCCGATCTCACTCAAAACAGACTTTAATCAACAACTCCATATTACTAATAAAATGGTCTGTTATTTTACTTTGACTTATTACATACGTATCAATTAAATCTATAATATTAAATTATAATCCTAGTTATGAAGAATCTCACAATCTTTCTAGCAGTCGTTCTAATATCAGCATCCTGCCATGGGAATAAGAAAAAGCACATTTATGCTGACACCACAATAAATCATATTGAATTTTCCGAAGTTAAGATTACTCTTGACAAGAAAACGCTGGACACTCTTCAAATAGAAGGATTACTTAAACAAAAGACGATCATTGACGGGGTTCCCTGTTATGGTAGCATAAGTTTTCACAAAGGTTGGAAGTTAAAGAACTTCACACTTGCCGATGAACATACTTTTGGCGAACATACATTTCCTAAAGATACTTATGTCGGGATCGAAATAGATCGATCCTCATTAAAGGCGAAGAGTTATTTCGTTATTTCAACTGCAGGAAAAACAGTAAACACATGCAGATTCCCATCCAATCAGTTGATTAATGGCCTTTCTTGTGATGGAGAGACAGTTATTTTTACTACAGAATGGAATTTGCGTGCCTGTCTTTTAAGTAATGATGACACTATTGCAGGAAATATTTTGAAACAAGGCACTCTTGTCCGGTTTGGAAAAGATGGAAGCTTCTCTGTTTATTGTTTGTATGATCCAATTATTCAGGATTATCATTGCTCAGGTACTAATTATAAGTTTTGGATGGGTGGTGGCGGTATATTCTTCTATCCAAGCGGGAACCTGAAGCTTTTTAAACCAGTAGATGACATTGAAGTTCAGGGTGTATTTTGCAAGCGGGCATGTATTTGGTTTTATGAAAATGGTAAATTGAAGCGATGTACTTCAGGCAAAGACCAAACAATTGATGGTGTATTATACGAAAAGAAATTCACTCTAAAATTTGATGAAGAGGGAAATATTACGGAATCATATAAAGATAAATTCTTTTAATGAACTGAAGATAGCTGTCAATGACAGCACTTTATTTATAAGTTAGCGTTCATTAGAAAGACAATAACAGAAAAATAATAGTATCCATGAATAACTAAAACATTAAAAAATCATGAAAAAAAAGATTTCAATTTTTGTGATCCTTTTTGTATTACTGGGCTTGTTCTATGATGTTCCATGCATCTGCCAGGAATCAATAGAAAAAAGTAACTCTGACCTCAGTAAAAACGAAACAGGAAGTTTTACTGATCCGCGAGATGGTAAAACCTATGAAACCGTAAAAGTAGGTGATCAATGGATCATGGCTGAAAATTTCGCTTACAAGCCAGATAGTGGGAATTATTGGGCATACGATAATGTTGACAGCAATATCGCTATTTATGGTTACCTGTATGATTGGGAAACGGCTATGAATATAGCACCGGAAGGCTGGCATCTGCCTTCCAGGAAAGAATGGAATGCTATTCGAAAATCATTAGGCACTATAATTAGTACATTTTCTTCTGGGAAAAAGTTATATCCAAAACTTGTAGTTGGCGGAAGTAGTGGTCTTGATATGTTATTAGGGGGTATGCGCACATGCAATGGAGAATTTAAGCATATAGGTAACAAAGCCATGTTTTGGATTTCAGACGATACAGGTTCAGAGAAAACTATGTATGGTTTGAATAGTAAGAAAGATGGTGATTTAGGGGGCAGTACAGCTCCCTATGCATCCTACAATGAATACCAAAAAAGATGCAGAGCTTATAGCGTACGTCTTTTCAAAGATTAAGGATTCATCCGGGATATTATAATATCTCTATGATTCACTGTTAAACTGAATGTTACTTGTTTTATGTGTTGTATGAAAATGTATTTATTTTGATGTAGATGATATTCGATATAAGAAGTACTACATCGAACCTCCCTTCGTATATCGTCTATATCATATCAGGGTTTCAATGTATTCGGGCACATAAACCTGGCCAGTTCCATGAAATTTCCAGCAACAGCAGTAATGTCTGCAGTATTTTCATCAATATCAAACGCACTGAATTTATTAAAGAAAGTAATTATTGACACATCTCCTTTAGGGTTATACGACATATTGCAGACATAACCACATACTGCTCCTGTATGTCCCAGCCAGACATCAGTCTGACTAATTCCCATACCATAGCCCGACCAATAAGGATTATGCTGAGAAGGAGGTTCAAGTTTGGGCAATTGTTGCGTATGCAAGCTGTCGCTTAATAGTTTTCCATGCACTATAGCCCTTGACCAAACGGCTAAGTCATCAACAGTTGACAACATTCCACCTGCCGTCCAGGCAAGTTCAAAATTAATGGCATCCGCCTGAGGAGTACCTGTCATGTCAACAACGGAACCACTGGACCCGTCATAACCATGAACCACATCTTCTGCAGGATGAGCAGATTCAGCCATAAAGGTCTTATGAAGTTTAAGCGGAATACTGATCTTTTCCTGAATTAAACTTGCTACCGTAGAACCCGTTGACTGAACAATGATCTTGCCTAAAAGGAAATAACCTATATTGGAATAATGGAAACCAGTTCCGGGTTCAAAATGAAATGGCTGAGTGGATGCCCAGTCGATAAGCTTATCAATAGTCCAGTCTCCGGTATTATTAAAGATCTGGTTACGGATATCGTCATCTTCATCCCAGGAAACCATACCGGAAGTATGTTTCAGCAGCTGCCTTATCGTAACTTTATCGGCATTCAAAAAATTCGGATAATAATCCTCAAGTTTTTCATTCAGATGTAATATACCTTCATCACATAAGATCAAAACCAATGTAGCGGTAAAAGTCTTGGTAATGCTTCCTATCCTGACCAGGTCATCAGTATTCATATCTGTCCCATCATTCAAATTTGCCTTTCCTTCTGCAATTTTATAATACTGCATTGGATTTTTTATCCCAAGGATCCATCCGGGTGCCTGCATTTTAGTTTGTGTAGTATTCATGAAGGAAATAATTATATCCTCTTCAGTTAATGGGGAATCATTTACTTTGTCTCTGCATGATTCTAATCCTGCCTGACTTAATAAAATTATCAGAACAATAAAAGAGGTTTTGAATATCAATAATCTCGCTTTCATAGTGTTTAATCATTGTTTAATCATATAAAAATAATCATAAATTAATAGCAAGCTGAACAATGGGATGAAACATTGATGTTTGTATAAGAAAAGTTCAACGAGATCGTTCCAAATGAACAATTCAGTTATAAAGTTCTTGAGCAAAATGTCAAAGATCTTTATAGCCATGGAGCGATATTCGATATCCGATATTCGAAGTTGTGTAAATCGAACATTCCTTCGATACATCGCCTACATCGCTCAATCGCCTACATCGCCACATCCTAAAGGCTCATTTCCTTTCTTCTGATCTTTATGCGCATGGCATTTTCAATGGGGGTGTCTGAAACCAAGATCAAATAACCTCCCCCACCAGCACCTGCAAGTTTCCAGGCTTTGGCCTGCTGACTATATTTTTCAATAGCTTTTTTCACTTCAGGATTTACCATGGCCGGAAACATACGTACCTGTGCATGAAATGAATCAAGAAAAGCTGTGGAAAACCGTTCCAGGTCTTTCTCCTTTATTGCCTGCCAGCAATTTTCTGCTGCATCTGCCAGGCTTTTCACATTCTCCTTATTGACATAAGTCTCTTTTAGCAGATCAAGGTCTTTTGGACGGGGCCATAATAAAACCATGTATATGTGCTCTTCAAGCCAGTTAAGGAGCACTTCATCGAATATTGACTCAAATTTTTGTGGCCAGTATTCCCCATTATAATAATGCCTGTTAAGGCCGGGCATAGCAATACCAATTGCATCCTGTGCTCCGGAAATAATTTCTGAACCGGGTTCATTTTCAAATTTGAATAAAATCTCAGCAATTTCCTGAGGCTTGTTTAAGGGTAAGTTTTGCGGCCAGATCTTTCTTGCAGCATTTCTTGTTGAGGTTGACATACCACAACGCTCATTATATTCTACAATAGGTTCAAGTGAGAGTGTAATAGCCCATCCTGGATAATACTTTGATACATAAGGTTGATCAATCCAGGTTCCTGCAATATCTATTCGATAGGGTAAATTGCATATATCTGAATTCCGGAACTTTGTAGTAGAGCGAGTGGGCAAACCACTTTCAGGAATACGTTCCAATACTTTTAACTCAATACCCATTTCGTCGCACATCTGCTGCTTGGCAGGTGAATAACCATCCTCATTAACTATAAAAAAATCAGGCTTCAGCTGCTTTAGTTCAATATCAAAATCCATTATCCCACTTCCTGAATTGATAAAGGCATCCTTAACATAGCGAACTGATTTCACCATATACATTCGTTCCTGCTCACTATTAATAGTTTGCCTGCCTTTTAAATCTGCAATCGTACTATCTGACCCTAAGCCAACATATACATCACCGTAATTAGAAGCTTCTTTAAAAAAGGCAATATGCCCGGAGTGAAGCATATCGAAGCAGCCCGACACAAACACTCTTTTCTCTTCGCGTAATTTGTAATTATTCATTGTATTTATTGCTTCGACAAAGCTATGGATTATTTTATATGTATTCTAACGGTCCGGAAACCATAAATTGTAATTACAACAAAGCTTATCAATGGCAAAATAAATGAGAAATTCACAGCAGGCATACCGGCAACTGATCCCAAATCGATAATTACTCCCTGCAAAGGAGGCATCAAAGCCCCACCAACGATTGCCATTACCAATCCGGCTGCACCCAGACTTGCATCATCTTTTAATCCCTCCAGAGCAATACCATAAATTGTCGGGAACATCAGCGACATAAATGCAGATGCAGCCACCAGGCAGTATAAGCCCCCCATTCCCTGGATCAATATTGTTCCTGATATTGTTATAATACCTCCAATAGCAAATGCAGTTAACAGAATACGTGCATTCAGATACTTCATCAACAGGGTACTTATAAATCTGCTTGATAAAAAGATGACCATGGCAACAATATTATAGTTCTGGGCTGTTGCCTTTGACAAGCCCAGGTTCTCAGCATATTGAATAATAAAGGTCCAGCACATGATCTGTGCAGCAACATAAAATACCTGGGCAATAACTCCTTCCCTGTATTTCAGGTTCTTTATAAGGCGTTTAAATGAATCCATAGCATGAATTGAATGATCGGCATCCTTTCTTACAGGCATTTTTGAAAACGCAATAATGATGAATATCAAGATTACAACTAATCCAAGTATTACATAAGGATCTCTGATAATTGCCAGGTCATAGGTACGAATAGCAGCTTTTTCAGCCGTGTTATATGTATTAAAAAGCAACTCGCCACTTACTTCGTCCCTGATATCTGACTTCAGGCCGTTCAGGATGTATTGAGATGCAATAAACATCCCGAGTAATGAGCCTACAGGATTAAACGATTGTGCCAGGTTAAGACGACGTGTTGCTGTTTGCTCATCTCCCATTGATAATATATACGGATTGGCTGTTGTCTCCAGAAATGCAAGTCCGAAGGTTAAAATGTATAGAGAGACGAGGAAAAACCCAAACATTTCAAATTGTGCGGCAGGGAAAAACAGAAGTGCACCAATAGCGTATAAAGCTAAACCCAGCAATATTCCTTTTTTATAACTATATCTTTTTACAAAAAGTGCTGCAGGAATAGCCATAGTAGCATATCCCCCGTAAAAAGCAAACTGTATGAGGGCAGCTTTGGCATTGGATATCTCCATAATGGTTTTAAAGGCCGCAACAAGAGGATTAGTGATGTCGTTAGCAAAGCCCCACAGAGCAAATAAGGATGTGATTAAAATAAAGGGTAACAGTACTTTTCTTGAAACAACTACCTTATTATTATTCATATAGTCTCTGCATTTTTCTTTATCAGGAAATAATTGACCAATTTACAGAAACTTTTTTATCATCCAAAATATGATAATAAAGAGTAATTAATTGCAGAATGAAGCAGATTACACAATATTCGATATTTTGACTATAAGCAGAACGATCTATTCAAAGGCGAGATAATTCACCGGACCCCTTTGCTCTAACATGTAATGCCTTATTCCTTCAATATAAAGGATTTGAAAAAGGTATCTACAGTTTTTTCATCATAAATATTATTAGCAGCAACAACAAAAAGCTGATACTGAATATTTCCCACCAGGATAATGCGGTATTCAAGTTTTGATCCGTAATCGGGCATATCTATGATGGCTGCTATTCCTTCGTGTTTTCTTACCTTCCATTCTGTCCTTGTTATAACAATTCCTTTCAGAGCTTTTGTAAAGGATTCCAATGATATTTCAGCAATTTCTAATGGGTTCCCCATATCAATTTTATGTATGGAAAAAGATGCAAAATAACTATAACCATCTTTTTCACACTGAATCTCTACAGTCCTTGAAGTTTCACTTTCGTTCTCTTTTTCAATAAATTTACAGGGAAATTTTATTTCCAGCTTCCCTTCCTCAGAGTCATAAACAAAACTCTTCTGAGCATGTAAATAAGACACTGCGAATAATAGAATAACTAGAATAACCGATGTTTTCAGAATACTTCTCATGATATAATATTTTGGTGAATAGAAATATAAATATAGTCAAAAGTGATTAATTACACAAACTAATCGTTTACATGATACAACTATACTACCCTTTAAACCAAAAACCATCAAAAAAGAAAAACATAATAAAGATCATGCCAATAATACATCTTACAAAAACCACTCAGGATCCAAATACCTGCTTATACTCTTACCATAAGTTTCAATACGCTTATTTTTATCTACTTTGAAAGAAATATTCTCACCATACGCTCTTGAAATAATAATATTTGACTCCTCAACCCCATTCTCCAACATTATAAATCCGGCTAAAGCCTCGCCTTTTACCAGGTTAAGACTTTCATGGCAAACAGGACAATTAAAGTCTACGATTTCACCTGGTTCAATTAATAATGTAGAACTAATGGCAACGGTATAATTCCCAATATCTTTGTGCAACAATACAAGACCTATCTTATTTTTACCGGATTTAGCTGATAATACAATATTATTACTGGCATTGATTGCACCACGGCAGTGTGGGCATAAATATGTTACTTCCATGGCTTTATTGTTTTAATTTTCAATATTTACAATTATACTATAAAGTTAGTGCACATATGTGCATAATGCAAGAAAAATTTATTATTCTATTCTACCTTAATTAGTTTCACCGTCTCAACACGGCTTCCTGAATTAATCCTGACAAAATATACTCCTGCTGAAAGGTCTTTTGCATTCCAGATAATTTTATGATATCCTGATTGCTGGAATTCAGAAATCAACACTTCAACTTCTTTACCAAAGTGATTGTATATGATAAGTTCTATTTGTTCATGGTACTGTAATCCATATTCAATTATTGTGGATCCGGATATCGGATTTGGATAAATATTTAGCTCTGTATTAGTGTTATCAAGACTTTCAATGCCAACATTATCATCCTCTATAATCGTAAGAAACTGGTTTGCATTTATTTCAAATAATCTCTGAGTAATTCCGGATGGCCAGTAAACTATAATGCTGTCAGCTGAATAGGATCCATCAAGTCCAAACTGGAGTTTAAGATCTGAATTATCATGAAATCCCCCGTTTGGCAGCACATTTCTTGAGATTCTTTGACCGGAAACCCAAACATCTACCTGAGTTCCAATCCCATTTGGGTTTGATTCAATTCCTTGCAGTGTGATATTTAAAAATGATCCCGGGCAATTGTTGTTTTTGAACAGGCGATATTTATCGATATGGCCAGCAGCAAAAAGATCTATTGCTCCATCCAGGTTATAATCAGCCCAGCCCTGTCCGAAATAATCTCCTATCCATTCTCCTGAAAGACCCAAGGAAACAGCAACTTCAGTAAAAGAATAATCACCATTATTCCTCAGCATAGTATTGGAATATGAATAGAAGTCGTGGTGGGATGAAAATATATCCAACCATCCGTCATTGTTATAATCCACAAAAGCAACGGTTCTAGTATCATGATTTCCAGCTGTTCCTGTAATATTTGCAACATTGGTAAACGTACCATCAGTATTATTTTGAAAAAGGGCACAATTCAAGTTGGAGTAACTTCCCAGATAAATATCTATCCATCCGTCGTTATTGAAATCACCCACATCAATACCGTGTGCGCCGTCATTGTATTGAACCCCTGCCTGAGAAGTAGCATCAGAAAAAGTACCATCTCCGTTATTATGCAGAAGTATATTCGGCTGATTGCTGTACGTTGTATGATAAATATCCATTAACCCATCGCGGTCATAATCAAAAACTGAAACTCCCCAGAAACTATCGTATGGGCTTATGATTTGAGCAGCTTGAAATGTTGCATCTCCGTTATTGTACAGTATAGAAAAGTTATCGTTAGATACAGATAAAAGATCAGTATACCCATCATTGTTAAAATCAGCAATATTATATACTGATGCAGAAGTAATTCCAGCAGAAGATGTGATATTGTTGAAAGTGCCATCTCCATTACTTTCAAATAAATACTGAGTTCCACTTCTGGTTCTCAGGATGAGGTCGTTGAATTCATCCCCTGTCACTTCTGCAATAATTATCTTGTTTCCACCTAATCCGCTCAAACCTCCTGAAGAAGTAATATTGCTGAAGCTGCTACCATTATTCTTGTAAAACCAGAAGCCATCGCCTTCCTGGTTAGAGATTCCGAGGTCAGGGTCGCCATCATTATCGATATCACCCCAGCCAACAGCGTGTCCCAATCCGGTTTGCCCATAGATGCCCATGGAAGAAGTTACATTAATAAAATTCTGTTGTGCAAATAAAATTGTGTGAGTAAATGCAAGAGCCAGTGTTATAATCAGAACCTGAATTTTCATAGTGATTTTGTTTTAGATAATGTTACAGCTTAGAATTGTCAGTTGTCGATTACCCCTACAATCGATGACTATTTATTTTTTCTTTAAAAAAGTTAGAATATAATCTGAGAATTTATGAGGCATCTGATACATAGCTCCGTGACCACAATCCTGCAATAAGACCAGTGAAGAATTTGTAACAGAATCAAGTAAAATATATGAATTCGCTGTAGGTGTACACACATCCTGGTTACCTGTAATTAATAGTAATTGTTTATTAATAGAGCCAAGACGGCCAACAACACCTCCACCCTGACTGTTCCATTTTTCAAGAGCTTCCCATTGCATGGCAACGACCTCAGGATTGGCCGTTTCTTCAATATCAGGGAAATATTCTTCAGGATCAGGATGTGCAGCTAACCATTCAGGAGGGAATAATATGCTTAGCAATGCTTCAGGAGTAGTATCTTTTGCAGTCATAATTTCAACTACCCATTCAGGAGGAAATATGGCGATAGTGTCACCACAATCTCCCGCGTATAAAATAACATTATCAGAATAATCAGAATAGTTCAATACAAATTCAAGTACAACATTAGTTCCCATCGACCACCCAAGCAAATGAGCTTTATCAATATTGATGGCCCTGATGAAATCAAAAGCACAATCAGCAAGTTCTCTAATAGTAAATGAAGTATTATGTGTGGTTGAGTATCCCATACCGGGATAATCAAATGTGATCACTTTAAAGTGTTCTGATAATTTATCAATGACTTCAGGCTGCCATAGGTCCATCGTGCCGCTGTAACCCATGCACATCAGTATAGGAAAACCTTCGCCATAGACCTTATAGGCAATCCGGTCTGTTCCTATATTAACATATTTAACTGTTTCAACAGGAATTAACTGATCACCTTCTTTGTCTCTTGAACATGCCAGGGCAATAAGTATTAAAAAAACCAATATTACCTGATTTCGATACATAACTTTTAATTTAGAGATATTAAAGGTAAGGAAATCATGATATAATATCAAACCCATCAATGAAGATGAATTTATAGAGTATCTATGGGAAAGTATAACTATATTTCCATTATATTTCATTCTACTAAAGATGCAATCACTGGCATAGGTTCAATTCTCACCCAGAAAGATCATGCGGCTGCATAAGAATGAAATAAATTTTTCATCTGAAGCAAAAGTAAAAACAGTATTTTTACTAAGATTCCAATACAAATTAAAATAAGCTTAATGACCAATCAGGAAAAACCAATAAATATCAGGAAAAACACCGGTGAGTTGGTTCCCTTTGATGCAGAAAAGCTTGTTCAGGCATTAAGGCGTTCAGGAGCTAATGAAAGTGAATTCGAAACTTTACTTATTACCAATACCCGCTTTACAGAAGATGCACTGCAATATGGAAAATGTGCAGGATTAAATCTGGTATCATGGGATTATCCTGCAGGCAACAGCTTGAAAGACTGGGTTGACAGATCAGGATTTCATCCTATAACAAGCCTTAAATCTCTTTTGAAAAAAGAAAAAGAGGGTTTACTTAAAAAAGGTGTTGTATTGTGCCTGGAAATCCTGGATAATCCTTCACTACTTGATGACCTGGCAATCCCTGACCGCCGATTCAAAAGTATAATAAAAGAAGTTGAAGTGCTGGTTTAATTTATTAGAAATGCTTTCTTATTCAAAAAACTCGAAAGCATCGATGATGTCAAGGTATGCCCCATCAAATCCCTTGTTCAGTATTTTATCCAGATAGGCATCACTGCTTCCATAAATGATTTGTTGCCAGCTAGCCATCCAGTAACGTACAATATAATTCCCCGGCCAGTCCGGATTTTCACTTTCCAGCCAATCAGGTGGATTTGCGTACCATGATTTTTCCCAGTAATACCTGTAATCTTCAGCTTCACCTATGCTCAAATAAGCAATGACAAGACGTTTACCACCGTTTGCTTTGGTTTTAAGAATATCGATCTCGGATGCTGTAAATTCTTCCACCTCAGTAAAGAACAAATCCATAATAATTACGTCATAATTAGTTAATGATACAGCATCAATGAATGCCTGTTTACTTGCAAATTTTTCTGGGTCTATTAAGTACAGGAAGTTTTTAGCATCAGAAAGAGAAACAATATTATTACTGTTTCCATTGAATGGAACGGCTGGGTAATCAGGAATCAAATTCAGATCCCTGCCTGGTGCTGCAAATGAGATAAACATTTCTGCATTATTCCGATTATAAGAATCATCCATTTTTGTGTGATCGCTGCAATAATCTGTAACAAGAACCTTTACATTGTGCTGCTTGCAAATGTCAAGAAATGCCATCATATAATCAATCTCAATAACAGGAGTAGGCTCATTGTCATAATCGTATCCATAAAACAGGTCTTCCCGTCCTACACCGTCAATAGCATTTAAATAAGTAATATCTGCTGTTCCATCTTCATCACCACTTACACTAACAAGTTCTTGTCCGTTTTGAGGAATTACAATAAAGCCACTTGAATTGTTTTTAGCATATTGACTGATTCCTTGCACAAAGTTTCTCATCTCCTGCTTGTAAACCGGATTTACCTGTTCATCATCATCATCATCATCATCTTTTTTACATCCTGATACCAGAACTATTGATAATAATATAAAAACCCAAATATTAGGTTTCATTTTAATTAATTTCTAGGTTATTATTCTTCTGATAAATAAGCAATAATATTTCGAGGAGTTAACTGCATTTATTTTGACAATTTACAAAATAAGCTGCTGAATAACAAGCAAATAAATTATTCAACTGGTAAAATTTGAAAACCCTTTTCACTTTTTATCATAAAAAAACTCAGGAATCCCTTTTGAAATTCTCCATTGCTTTGATCAATTTCAATGCTCATTTCTATTTCATAAATATTATCTCTTGTAAGTATACAATGGTGATATTTATAAGCTGGTGGGAATGGGTGAAT
>CAZDWF010000036.1:0-28704 GCA_964508895.1 uncultured Bacteroidales bacterium | reverse complement strand
GTGATGGCTACAATGATGAGAACTTCTTCCATTTTAACTTTGGATGGGGTGGTAGTGCTGATGGCTATTACTATCTCGAATCCATTGTCCCTGGTGGAATAAACCTGACCTCTTCCCAGGCAGCTATTATAAATATAATTCCTAAGGAAAATCACCCTCATTACTGTAGTGGATTGAAGGAATACAATGCCATTGAAGGTACTCTTGAGGATGGTAGTAATTATTTAAATTACCAGGCAAACTCAGACTGCCAATACTTAATAAATATAGATGGCGCAGATATCACCAACATTCTGATTATGTTTAAAGATATAGACATTGAGGAAAATATGGATTTTATTAGCATTTATGATGGAAGCAATACAACAAACCAGGTGCTTGCAACACTTACAGGGCAACATAAGAATGTTAGTATTACATCTTCTTCCAATGAAATGTTAATACATTTTACGTCGGATGGACAGAATGAAGGCAAAGGATGGTTCGCAGAATACATTGGATATAAAGATCAGTTTTGCTCAGCGAATTCAGAAATGTATAATGTCATCGGATTTATTAACGATAAAAGCGGAAAATACTTCTACGCAAATAACAGCGATTGTAATTGGATAATTTCACCAAACAATCCTGAACATGATTCCATTTCCGGTCTTTTCATTGAATTCCTTGAATTCAACATAGAAGAGAATAATGATCTCCTGGAAATTTATAATGGCCCGGATAATACTTATCCTCAGATAGCAAGTCTAAGCGGTAATACAATCCCCTCTCCTATCACTACTACTTCCAATGAAATCCTGCTGAATTTCATCACCAACAATAACATAAACAATAAAGGTTGGGATTTATATTATGAGTCAATCTTCCCAACTTATTGCAACGACACAACATATATCAGCTCCCCTTCAGGTATTATTCAGGATGGAAGCCTGGACAAAAAATACACTAACAACACTGATTGCTACTGGATGATAGCTCCTCAATATGCAAGCAAGATTACTTTTACATTCAGCAAGTTTGAACTTGAATGGGGCTACGACAGACTTAAAGTATATGACCCAACAATTTATCCCCCGGCTTTACTTGGAGATTTTACTAGCACTGCCCTTCCACCACCTGTGACTGCCCCTAACGGAAAAATGTTATTACACTTTCATACTGATGAAAGCATGACCTATCAAGGCTGGGAAGGCAGTTATCAGATCTCTAACCTGTCGGTTGATGATATAAAGCTCGAAGAAGATATATATATATATCCAAATCCGGCCAGTGATAATATTATATTGGAAGGTTTTGCAAATCACCCTGAATCGATATTACTTGAAGTATATAATTCTTCAGGAATACTTTGTATTAGTAAAAAAACAGATCCTGGAAATTCTTTAATCAGACTCGATATCAGCAATTTGATAAATGGAATATACATTATCCAGATGACTTCATCTGAATACATTTATCACAAAAAATTTATTAAAACCAAATAAAATGAAAAATCTACTGGCATTGCAAATAGCCTTTATGTTTGTTGTTTCATTATTTGGCCAGGAGAAACCTCCTGAAATTCAAGATGATTATGCCGACGCGATTGCAGGACTGGAAATTGTGATTCATGCTACGGTAAATGATTTCTGTATGCAAGGACATGAAATGGTTATTTTCCATGCAACAAGTCAGCATTGTGCACTTGAGCATAATGACAGCCTGATTATTGTTACACCTTCAATTTATCAAAGAGACACTTTAGTTATTGAGTATATGCTGAGAGATGAAACAAATGGATTGTTTTCATTACCTGGATTTGTATACATTAATGTTATTAACAATAGTATTAAAACACTTGATGCCAGTAATATTGAAGCGACAATAATGGGCTGGGGGAACCACTTCTACCTACCTGAGCACTTCGATGAGAACCCGTATTTCAGAGTGCCAAAAGGATCTGAAACCTATACTATGTTCAATATGGCCTTATGGGTAGCCGGATTGGATCAGGATTCTGTCTATCATGTTGCAGCAGAAAGGTACAGACAATTAGGGACTGATTTTCACTGTGGACCTATAGCAGACAACTACGATTCAAATTATTGGGCTAAATGGAACAAGGTATGGAAACTCAACATATCAGATATTGAATATCATAAAAGTAACTGGTGGAAAAACGGGTATTCACCTATTGCAGGAATAGCTGAATGGCCAGGTGTTTTCGACAATATATCAAAAAGAAAAATCGCTGCATTCCATGATTATAACAACGATGGGATTTACAATGCAATGGATGGTGATTACCCACAAATCAAAGGTACCCAATGCATCTTTTTTATCTATAATGACATGAAAGAACCTCATACAGAAAGCGATGGAGTTAAAGTGGGCATAGAGATTCATGGAATGGCCTATGCATTTGATTGTATAGATGACTCCTCACTTTATAATACTATTTTCTTCAATTATAAAATACTTAATCTTTCAGATACTACTTACTTTGATACAAAAATTGGACTGTTTGCGGATATTGACATTGGCTTTCCTTGGGATGATTTTGCATATACTGATGTTGGCAGGAACTCTATTATTGGATACAATGGAACCGATTATGATGGTATTTCCTGGTTTCCTTTAGAGGAATCATTTCAATATCACCCTGCCGCCCAATCAATAACAATATTAGGCGGTCCTTATATGAATGATGATAACGAAGATAATGCCAGATTTGATAATCAGGGCAATATAATATGTGATTATGGAATAAATGGAATGAACTTCCAGGATGGCATTGTTGATAATGAAAGGTTCGGACTTGGCAGCTCATTTATTCTTGGCATGTATGTTCATCCGTATTATGACCCATATACACCTGTTGGATACCATAATATGTTAAGCTCAATATGGACCAATGGGGAAATGCTTTTGTATGGTAGTAATGGATATGCTTCTTCAGGAGCTCAAGGCCCATCTTGCAGATATACATACCCTTATGATTCCGACACAAATAACTGGGGAACTGATTGCAATTATCCAAATGGTGGATTCAACCAAAATAATTATTATTGGGATGAGGCCACACTGGGGCATGATCCATACGACAGACATATTATTATGGGTACAGGTGGATTCACTTTCAAACCCGGAGATGTTCAGGAAGTTGATATTGCTCTGATTTTTGCCAGGGAATATACTCAAACAGGTGCTTCTCCGTCAGTTGAACTCCTGAAAAACAGAATAGACAAAGTGCAATTCTATTATGATAACGATTCCACACCCTGCGGTGCTGGTAGCTTTAGCACTGTTTCAAACAGATTAATAAAAAAGAGTGTTTTTGAGATATTCCCAAATCCGGCAAATGATCAGATAACAGTGTACAATCCTGATGAATTAGAATTCCATTATACTATTATTGATCTCACAGGAAAAGAGATTCAGTCAGGGAAAGTTGAAAGTAATAATACCATAATAAATGTTTCGGATCTAAATTCAGGATTGTATTTTATAAAAGCCAAAAAAACAAATATTGGATTTTGTAAAAAACTTATCATCAGATAGGATAAATAAGATTCATTAATCTATATTTTATAGATTTGCAGAAACCATCACTCCATGGATAAAAGGTACTTCTTCTTCCTTATCATTTTTGTGATCATTATAAATATCCTAATATATTTTCTGGGAAAAAGCGGGAATGGAGTTATTGATCCTGAAAAAGTTACTTTAAAGTATGAAGGCAGATCAAGCTGTCTGGAATGTCACGAAAAGGAATACACAGATTGGTCCGGATCACATCATGATCTTGCACAGGATCTTGCAAGCAAGGAAACTGTGCTTGGAGATTTTAATAACAACACATTTATCTGGTACGAAGACACAAATTTCTTCTATCAGAATGATGGAAAATTCTTTGTCAATACCCGTGATAAGAATGGATTAAACCAGGATTATGAGATCACATATGTTTTTGGTGTTTATCCGCTTCAACAATACATTATTGAATTTCCCGGGGGCTATTTTCAAACTCTTGCTTATTGCTGGGATTCAAGGCCCAAAGAAGAAGGCGGACAAAGATGGTTTCATATTTATGATTACGAAAATGAATATATGGAACCTGGCGACATACTTCACTGGACAGGCCTCAATCAAAACTGGAATTTCATGTGTGTTGAATGTCATACCACAGAATTAAAAAAGAACTACGACATTGAGACTGATACTTATAATACCACATGGAAGGTAATAGATGTAAGTTGTGAAAATTGTCATGGACCTGCTTCACAGCACATTGCCTGGGCAAGGGCTGATCAAAGAGGCGAAAATCCTTCAAATCCTGATAATTTATACTGGTTGGTTCATAGTGTTAAGGAAGATTCTGTTCAATGGATATTCAGGGATAATGGGATCGCATACAGGGAAACACCCAGGAAAAACCAGATGCAGGTGGAACTTTGTGCTCGCTGCCATTCCCGAAGAAGACAGATTTATGATAAATTTGAAGTAGGACATTATTTGATGGATTATTATACTCCTCAGTTAATTGATGGGGATTTTCTTTATCATCCTGACGGTCAGGTAAAAGATGAAGTATATGTTTATGGTAGTTTTTTGCAAAGCTCAATGTATAAACATGATGTAACATGCACTGATTGTCATGATCAACATACTCTTGAGCATCATACAGAAGGAAATGGAATCTGTGCAAAATGTCATAATCCTGAGACCTTTGATACACCATCACATCATTTCCATAAAATGGATTCTATCGGATCAAGCTGTGTGGAATGTCATATGTCGCAAACCTTGATAATGCAAGTAGATGCCAGGGCTGATCACAGTATCAGGATACCAAGACCCGATATATCCATTAAAACAGGATCCACCAACGCATGTATAAAATGCCATCCTGAAGAAGGATCACAATGGGCATTAGACAATATGATAGAATGGTATGGAACAGATTTCATGACTCCTCATTATGGCGAAGTGATTTATGAGGCAGTAAACAGATTACCAGGTACAGAAAACAAACTTTATGGTCTGGCATTTGATACATCTCAAAATATAATAGCAAGAGCGTCAGCATTGCTGCATCTTCAGAATTTTCCATCTCCTATAGCGCAAAAAGCAATTGAAAAAGGCGTAACAGATGATGAAATTCTGATCCGCTATGGCGCTATTGAAGCAGCAAGACCTTATAATATTCAGGAGATATATAATATTATTAAACCGGCAATATCTGACAGCATAAGATCAATTAGGATTACAGCCGGTGAACTAATCTCAGGACATGATATAAGCAGCTTTCCGGAATCTGATAAAAATAACATTAAACAGGCTGTAGGTGATTTTATCTATAGTCTTAAATTAAATGGTGACAGGCCACTTGCTTTAAGCAGGATTGGTATATGGTTTATGCAACATCAGCAATACGATAGTGCAGAATACTATTTTAACAAAGCATTAAAAGATTATCCACTTGCAGATATGGTTTATGTAAACCTCGCTGAGCTTGAACGTATAAAGGGAAATGATGATAAAGCCATAGAATACATTCAGAAAGGACTTTCTGAAAATCCGGATCGGGAACAGCTGAATCATGCAATGGGATTATATTATATACGAAAGAAAGATTATAATAATGCCTTAATATATTTAAAGAAAGCCAGTCTCAATCATACTGATCCACATTATACTTATGTTTATGCCATTGGATTGAATTCAACCGGACAAACTGAAAAGGCTGTTGAAATATTGGAAGAATGCATACATATCCATCCTTATAATACTGATTTGCTTTATGCACTTGCAACGATAAGTTGGGATCAAGGAAGTTTAGAAGATGCAAGAAAATACCTGGGGAGAATTCAGAAGATCAGGCCCTGGGATGAGAGCATCGGAGAATATCTGAAGCAATTGGGAAATTGATTAAAAAAAAAGACTGCCGGGGCAACTCCCCCGACAGTCAAATAGTCAAATCATGTAAGAATAATCAGAACACTATTTTTTCATTAGTATTTTATTCATCCTTTCACCATTATCACCAAGGATTTGCAGATAATACATGCCTGCTGGCAATTCTTTTGAATTAATTTCAAGGGTATTAACTCCCTGATGTAATGATTTCAGTGTTGTTTTCATTAATTGCCCAAGTTGATTGATAATTGTAATGCTTATTATTTGAGATGTCTTAGACTCAAGTTTCAGCCTCACATTCTCAACTACAGGGTTTGGATAAAGCTCACCACTTATCATAACCTCTTCTTCAATTATTCCAACAAATGCATTACCGTTCTCAATAAAGATGCTTACATTCTGTGAAGGATTATTTGCATCAAGAGTAAGCTCAATCTGATCACATGTAATTCCTGGAAATTCAATATGTAAATAATAGCTTCCATATTCCAGGTCGTTAAAACTAAATTGTCCGTATTGATCTGTTCTGGTATATGTTAATGGGTTATTATAAGCATCCAATAGAAGAACTTCCATATCCTCAACATAATCATCAGTGATCTGGTTTATTGATCCTGAGATTTGTCCCGGTCCATAATAACTATTAGAATCCGATGCTATCATAAATACATCATAGCTCGCTCCTCCGTTGGGCCATACTATTTGTGCCGAAGTCCAGTATAGTGAGCTCAAATGATAGGTAGGTAAATACTGCATATAATATGCTGAATTATTGTCAAGTTCAGCCTGAATGTAATATGATCCAGGACTTACCGGATCAAATGTATATGATCCGTCTGAGCCATTAATAGTAGTGGTAGCAACATTTATAACTCCTGAGCTCATTGAATCGAATTCCATTAAACGCACTATACCGGCATCAGCAGTCACCTGATTTTGCAGATATACTATTCCTGTATAAGAATTAGAAGTACTATCTATAACTGTAACATTATAACATTGGGTATCATTGCAATAATTGTTACTGTCATTGGAAAAAATTGTCAGGCAAACATAATATGTACCTGATGCTGAGAATGTATGCACAGGACTTTGTATTGTTGATGAATTTCCGTCACCAAAATCCCAGGTCCACTGATCGGGGTTACCTGTTGAATTATCGAAAAATTCAATTTCCAGAGGAGTGGAAGTAGTATTATAATAGAAATCAGCCACACAACCTCCTCCTCCTGGATTACCAATGTAGATATCCTGACAGGAAGTATAAACACAGGTATCGCCTGATAATTCAATCAGATAAGTAGTCAGGCAGCATGTATACATATTTACACCGCCCTGTAGATATGTATGTGTAACATATTGACCATTGGCAGTGGATCCATCACCAAAATCCCAGGTATAATCTACGCTGAGGGAATTCAAAGAATCAACCATATAACCATTAAAGTTATAAGTCAACGAGTCATTAGTATTATAGGTAAAATAGTTTTCGCAATTTGTTATAGTAGTATCGTTATTTACAAGCACGCTATAGCAAATCATATCATTACAGCTGGTATCATTAGTGGCTATTGTTAAGCACACCTGATAGGTTCCAGACTGGCCATAGAGATGAACAGGGTTTTGCAGTGTTGATGAGTTTCCATCGCCAAAGTCCCAGGTCCATTGATCCGGGTTACCTATGGAATTATCATAAAACTCCACTTCTAAAGATACATTTGTAGTATTGTATGTATAGTCTGCAACACAAGGAATAGTATCTTGTGTCATAGCTCCTAATACAAAGAATATGCTCACTAGTAATGTTAAAATAATTTTCTTCATCTTTTTAATTTTTAATTAACGAATTTTGGAATTCTCATTTTAAAATTTTCGTTTCTATTTCCAATGAGTAACAAATAACAAGAATGGTTTCTAATATTTAAGACAGGCTTCCGGGGAAAATCCCGTAATAATTTCTTATTTCTTACACAAAAAAAATTAAAGAGTCTTTTTTGTTAATAGCATCAAAAATTATATTGCAATCCAAGAGAACATCCATAGAAGAAGCGTTTCTTCTCATAATAATTTGTCTTTTTAAAATCAGAGCTTAGCTGCCACCCTATATTAGGAGAAAAATACAAGGATATACCATTTAAGAAATCATATTCAATAAATGGATTAACAAATAGATAAGTAGTGATCTTCCGATAATCAGACATACTTAATTCCACAATACTATTATCATTAGGGGAGATAGTCATGCCTCTGATTTTCATCAGGTAATTAATATACAAGAAGATATCTGCCCCTGCATTCAGCTTCGGGGTAATACAATATTTCACTCCTGCAGAAAGAGGAAATGCAATACTCTTATATTTATTATTCCCTGAATAAATATAATAGTTTGTATCATATGCACTCATATAACCAGAGTCGCCGGGCATTCCATTTGCCTGAGTTGAATCGAAAGAGATCTTTGAATAATCAAACAAGACACCTTCATTAATATGATAATAACCTAAACCTGCACCCAGACTATAATTTCCGAAAGTGTATAAAGCTGACAATCCTGTAAAATACGACACAACAGGGTTTTCCGATATCCCAATCTCATCAAATTCCCAACTTTTATCAGCATGCAATTGATTGGCATTTATAGTAAAACCATTCACCTGGTATGTCATTCTTATCGACCAATGAGAATTATATTTATCAAAAACACTGGTTCGTATTTTTATAATTTTTTCAACAGTATCATGAACTTCTTTAATTACAGTATCAACTTTATATGTTAACACCGTGTCAGTTTTTATAATTAAAACAGAATCTATTCTGGTAAAGTAGACAGTATCTAGGACATTAATATTAATTTTTTGCTTTACTGGAACAACAAGCTTCTGAGCAGAATTTGATTGTATGTCAGCTTTTTTATCAATATAGATTACTATTTTATCATTTAAAGCAGCATATTTAAGAGAAGTTTTATAAAAGATAACTTCCAGGATGTCTGTAATAGAGGTATTAGCAAGATTTATACTTTTCCTCTTCTCGGAATCAATAATATTACTTTCATAAGAAAAGCTTACCCCTGATTTACTTTCAATCTCAACTAGAATATTTACAATACTCTCGTTATTAACATCTAAACTTACTTTTCTTTCCAGTAAATCATTTTCCTGTGAAAACGATTCAAAAGAAAGTAAGCAAAGTAGAGATATAAAGATGCATTGTAAAACTATCTTACTTTTTGCTACAACCCTTCCCATGTATTACTATTTTGTCATCAAGAATGATAACATTCGTATTCAACGCTTTTTCAAGAATAAATTTCACTTCGTTCAATGAAGCATTATTAAGTCTTGATGTAAGCATGCATTGCTCCACCTCATCATTAGCTATTATAAATAAAGTATTATAATAGTCTGACAAATCCTGTACCACCTCACTCATCAAACAATTGTCAAATTCAAGCAATTTCGTTTTGTAGGCTATATAGTTATGATTAGTTAATGCTTTTTGATATATAATATTTCCTTCCTGACTTATCATCAGTTGTTCATCCGGTATCATTTCTTTAATCAGGGAATCATTTAAATACACTTCCACTACTCCTTCATCAAGTGACACCCTGACCTCTCCGGATATCGTATCATAATTAATATCGAATGATGTGCCCACCACCCTGACTGACACCATGCCGGTTTTCACAATAAACTGGCAGTCATGTTTTTCAGTAACATTAAAAAATGCTTGTCCTTTAAGTTCCACAACACAATCCTTAGTGTTGAATTTATCAGATATGGTAATTTTCGATCCAGTCCTTACACAAACCCTGGAACTATCTTCCAAAGTAACATCAAGGTTGTCATCGATTGCTACATAATCAGTTAACACTTCAGAACTATTGAAATAGAATATCAAAAAAGTGACAAAGGCAAGAAGTAATACAATAAGGGCTGCTGCTGCATATCTTAATCCAAAAAATCTACGCCTGGATGGATTCATTCTATCCATCAAATCAACAAAAGCTGAATTTTCATTAAAACTCAGTTGTTTCTTACCTGATTTAATAATAAAGAGTTGCTCCTGAAAATACTGCTTATGATCATCCTGTTTAGCCCAATCAAGCAACTCTACAGACTCATTATCAGTAATGTTTCCATTTGCATACTTTTCAATTAATTCGTCAATATGTTCCTTAAAAAACTCTTTCATTCTATATTATGACAGTTAATCATTCAATTTCCGGTATTTGTTTTAAAATAAATATTGTTTTTCCAGGAATGATTTAAATTTTCCTCTTAAATCTTTCAAAGAATTCCTAATATGTGTTTCAACAGTACGATCAGTAATATTAAGCCTTTTTGATATTTCTTTATAGCTGTAATTTTCAAAATATCTCAACTTAAACACTTTCTTGTTTTTTTCAGGAAGCTGATCAATAAACTCATGAAGTTTATCATAATTATCCCATCCATAAAAAGTATCTTCAAAATCTCCCAACTCAAATTTTCTCAATTCAACAATGGCAAATACTTCATGACGCCTGATAACCTTTTGATGATCGAAATAATTTATTATAGCATTATAGACTGATCGGTACAGGTAGCTATTTACAGATTTTATTCCTTTAGTTTCTGTTCTCTTCTCCCAAAGTTTCACAAATATATCCTGAACAATTTCATATGCAGAATTTTCATCATTGAGGTATCGGTATGCATAGCGACAAAGCTCATTAAACAATGCCTTATAAAGCAACTCAAAAGACTTCTCATCTCCTCCAGATATCTTTTCTAAAATATCCGGATCAAATTTCCTATTTACTTTATGCTGCACTAAAGATAATTTAATAATAAGGCATGAAAATAATAAAAATGTTGCCTCAGGCAATCTTTAATAACATAGTTTATATTTGTAGATGAATTTAAACAAAAAACAATGATCTCATTGGTGGCAGTATCTGGAATTCAATTTTTTATTATGCACTAATTTAATGTCAATGAATAATTATGATGTAAGTATAATAGGTGCAGGCCCCGCTGGAATATCATGTGCATTAAAGCTAGCCAGGGAAAATCCGGAAATAAGTATAGTCATCATTGATAAAGATGAATTTCCCAGGGAGAAAGTTTGTGGTGATGCCCTGAGCTTTGATACTATACGACAATTAAACAAAAATTTTCCTGAAGTTGTTGAGAAAATAAAATCAACTGATGATGTCCTCCCGTCAAATGGGATCAGAATCTACTCTCCTACCGGAAGAATGCTGGAAATACCTTTTAATAAAAAATTATATAATTCAGGAGGCTTAATTATTAAAAGGAAGATTTTCGATAATATATATTTCCAGGAATTAAAAAAGTATTCAAATATAAAGATTAAAACGGCTGCAATAATTAAAGACTACACTATTGAAAACGAGGTGATTACATTGATATCCAACAACACAATCATTAATTCCAGAATTACTGTTGGGGCCTATGGCCCTGGATCTTTATTAGAGAAATCCACCAAGCCTCAAAATTACAAAGAAAGTATAATTGCTATCAGGGCATATTATGAAAACTTAGCAACTGATTCTGAAAACAATTTCATTGAATTACATTATCTCAAAGAACTACTTCCTGCATATTTCTGGATATTTCCTGAGAAGGATAACATATTTAACGTTGGACTTGGAATTATACCAGCAGCGAATAAGCGAAAAGATCTTAAAAACTTATTCTACGAGATAATTAATAATAACAAGAATATTGCCCCCAGGTTTAAAAATGCAAAAGAACTAACAGCCTTAAAAGGAGGTATAATCCCTATTTGTACAAAAAAAAGAAGTATTTCAGGAAACAGGTATATTCTCGCAGGAGACGCTGCCAGCATGGTTGATCCTGCATCGGGAGAAGGTGTTGGGAATGCGATCAGAACAGGATTGCTTGCCGCAAAGCATATTCAGATTGCCATTAAAGCAAATGATTTCTCTGCCACTTTCAACAAGCAGTTTGATAAGGAAGTCTATAGTAAAACCTATAGAGAATTCAGGATGAATTACCTTATACAGAGACTTAGCCGATCTGCTGGTTTTGTAAACCTTATTCTATACCTCTCCAGGAATAACAGGGTGATGAAATCACTACTGATAAAATCATTGCAGGATAGTGGGTTTAAGGATAGTGTGGGAAAGTATGTTTAGTGATTAAGGGGTTAAGTGATTGAGGGATGTAAGGATGGATGAGGTGGAAATAATACTATTTACCAATTTTTATATCATGATGTTCGGTGTTCGATGTTCCTATTAAAAAAGGGACCCAAATGGGTCCCTCCGATTAAGCTTAGCTTTCCTGCTATTTGGCTATTAAGCCATTTTATAAAGAACGAGTAAAATATTTTTTACATCCAAGGTTAATAATTACTTAATTAATCACTGAAGCTATAAATTCCTTTAATAATAAATGAATTTCAATCTACATTTAGCAGTTATGAGTTTATAAATAACAAAAAAACTCCTGTCCTCACCCAAGACAGGAGTTTACTACTTAGCTTAGCTTTCCTGCTATGAGGCAGCGCTTACTGCCCCATAGAAAGAATTGTAATTTCTTATATTATTAAAGATGATAATTTTCTAAAAAAGGGGCTTGGACTAAATAGGCCCGAGCCCCATAATAATTTGATTATGAACCAACCAGCGTATGCTTAACAAATAATAAGGGAATGGATTATCATATCAAAGAACGTTATTATCCCTTATTACAGAATTTGTTATTCAACGATTAATTTGCGAGTTGTTTTTTCTTCGTTGGCATTAATTGTTACCAGGTAAATACCTTTATCAAGTCCTTTTACTTCCAGTTCAATCTTATAAACACCTTCTGTTAAATAGCCTTTGTCAATGCTTTTAACATTTTGTCCAAGCATATTATAAACATCCATTGATATATTTGCAGAGTTTAACACATGAACATCAATGAAGCTAACATTTGATGCAGGATTTGGGTATATAGATGATATTTGATTTATATATATTTTTTCATTTTCGTTTATTCCAACACCTAATTCTGATTTCAGTATATTAATATAAGGAATATAATTATCACCATATGGATCTTCGTCTCCATTAACAGCTATTCCGGGTTCTGTATCCATCATATAAAGTAAATGAAGGGCATCATCAGACGTTGGAGACATTGAAGGATAAACACATTCTGAAAAGAAATGAGAAACATCGGCAGTTAAATCTGTAAATTCATCATTCCAGCTCACTCCATTGTCATAAGAAACCCTGATCCATAAGTGCCTGTAATTCTGTGTTGATGTCTGAAATGTTTCTGTTACAGATGAATATGTAAGATATATATTGTCATCATCATCTATTACTATTTCCGACAAACTTGAGGCACCTATGCCATAAGATCCAATCGACCCTGTACCTCCTATAATATCCCAGGTGCCATTACCATTCACATCCTGGGTCCATCCGACCAGATTATAGTTCTCGACTAATTCTGATTCAGGATGTCCATAAGGGTTAAGGGTATTCAATCCATTAGAGAATGCTGGCATATCCTCATTCCAGTATCCAACACCATCAACAAAAGGATAGATTGTATAGGTGTCAGCAATTTCAAAATAGCCAACTCTGACTATACCAAAAGACACATGTGCTTTTCCATATTTATCCAGGGCTATGGAAACAGCTCCATCAACAGTGTAGAAAGTATCAGTAATTGTAACATCCCAGTCAAATAATGGGTATGGATGCTCCCATATCACGGTTTTCTCCCAACTAGTACCATTATTCGTTGATTTGAACAGAAGCAGGTCATGCCATTTGCTGGCAACAACAAATGCAATTGTTTCATCCATTGGTTCAGCAATTGAATAAGCATCTCCTCCAATAAAATTCATATAACTGGAAGATATGCCATCAATTTCAGCATTTTCTATGTCCCAGCTTGTGCCACCATTCACTGATCTGCTATATAATAAACATCCATCCATGCCATTATAAAGGCTGCCTGAAAGATTTTCCGGTGCAGTTATGTAAATAGAATGTATTGTATTATTATCAGCTCCTGAAGAAACAGCTTTAGGGAATTCAATCTTATCATGTCCTGTAGGACCTACTAGATAGGACTCAGTCCATGCACCACTACCCTTTTGATCACGTTTGTTTATAATTAATCCTGTAGTATTTGCAGAGTGTGAGATTACCATTTCACCAACAGTACCGCAGGGTAAATATGAAGGCCAGCCTGCACGCATGCTTTCTATTCTTGCTGTGGGCTCCGGAGCCCATTCAATACCATTATAAAAGTTATACCCTGTACCCCGGTCTGGAAATGAAGACTGTGTCATACCCCTTGTCCAAATACCGCTTATAGTACCATCATCATATAGATAAATTCTATTCTGCATAGAATTATTAGTTTGTAAGTCATAAACTGTCATTCCTAAATTGGTTTCAGTCCAGTCATGGTCTCTTAAGCCATTATTCAGCATTTCATTTGACAGCTTTACAGGAGCATCATCAATAGTGGAATTTATTTTTACTTTAGCACTTTGGTTTATAAGATCATTATTGATTTTCAAATTGCTTTGCTGGGCTGGTAAAGCAAGAATTACAAATAATGAAATAGATAGAGTAAGTAATTTTTTCATGGTGATATTGTTAATAGATTATTTATTTGATCAACTATTGTGACACCAAATTACATCCACTCAATATATAATACTTATGTATAATTCACTAGATACCAATTTCGGTCAACACTATGCTTTTTTGAGTGCATTTCCTCTCAAAACATCATATTTAACAGGAATTTTAGCTGACTTTGCTGACTATGTGAAGAATCATATCATCTGTTAGCTAGAATATACCATTGGTTAACTAAAACGATTAACTGCATTAATTTAGAAAACTTAATCAGGTAGAGATATTGTGGAGATGAGAATTGATTACTTTTGCAATGTTAATTAACAATAAAAAATTTAATTATGAAAATAGCTGTTGTCGGAACCGGTTATGTTGGTTTAGTTACAGGAACATGTTTTGCCGAAGTTGGTATTGATGTAACATGTATTGATGTTGATAAAGAAAAAATTGAAGGATTGAAAAATGGTATAATTCCTATTTATGAACCTGGATTGGAGAATATGGTTCACAAAAATTATGAAAAAGGAAGGCTTCACTTTTCAACAAACCTGGCTGAATCACTTAATGAATGTAAAGTTGTTTTTAGTGCTGTTGGAACTCCACCTGATGATGACGGAAGTGCAGACCTTAAATATGTACTGGATGTAGCACGGGAGGTAGGTCGAAATATGAATGATTATATTCTCGTTATAACTAAAAGCACAGTGCCTGTTGGAACTGCAGATAAAGTAAAAAATGCTATTGCAGAGGAATTGACAAAAAGAAAACTTGAAATTCCATTTGATGTTGCTTCAAACCCTGAATTCCTAAAAGAAGGAGCTGCTATTGATGATTTTCTCAAGCCTGATCGTATTGTTATTGGCCTTGAATCAAAAAGAGCGGAAGATCTGATGAAGAAATTATATAAACCATTTACTTTAAATGGTCATCCTCTTATATTTATGGATATACCTTCCGCGGAAATGACAAAATATGCAGCAAATGCAATGCTGGCAACACGTATCAGTTTCATGAACGATATTGCCAATCTTTGTGAAATTGTAGGTGCTAACATAAATATGGTAAGAAGAGGTATCGGTAGTGATCCTAGAATTGGGTCTAAATTTATATATCCGGGCATTGGCTATGGTGGCTCATGTTTCCCAAAGGATGTTAAAGCCCTTATTAAAACAGGACTGGAAAACAATTACAGTCTCAGGGTATTAAAATCTGTTGAAGATGTGAATGATGATCAAAAAAGTGTGCTGTTTAACAAACTTAATGAATACTATAATGGTGATCTGAAAGGAAAAAACATTGCATTATGGGGACTGTCTTTCAAACCTGAAACTGATGATATGCGAGAAGCACCAGCCTTAGTCCTGATCAATAAACTTCTTGATGCCGGATGTAAAATAAAAGCTTATGATCCTGTAGCTATAAATGAGTCTAAAAGGAGAATTGGTAATATTATCACATATGCCAATGACGAATATGAAGCATTGATTGATGCTGATGCCCTGTTACTGGTAACAGAATGGAAAGAATTCAGGATTCCAAATTTCGGAGTGATGCAGAAACTTATGAATAAAAATGTTATCTTCGATGGTAGGAATATTTATGATAAAGAAGAAATTAAAGCATCTGGTTTTGATTATTATTGCATTGGTATCAAAACGGATTAAGTGCTAACAAACTATTCATGAAAAAGAAAATTTTAGTCACAGGAGGTGCAGGATTTCTTGGATCGCACTTATGCGAAAAACTCCTGAATGAAGGCAATGAAGTTATTTGTCTGGATAATTATTTTACAGGAAGCAAGAAGAATATAGTGCACCTTATAAAGAACCCATACTTCGAAATCATCAGGCATGATGTTACCATGCCTTTTTATATAGAAGTAGATGAAATCTATAACCTTGCCTGTCCTGCATCACCTGTTCAATACCAGTTAAATCCTATTAAAACCATAAAAACCTCGGTTGCAGGCGCCCTGAATATGCTGGGACTTGCCAAGAGAATAAAAGCTAAGATCCTGCAGGCATCCACAAGCGAGGTGTATGGAGACCCCCAGGTGCATCCGCAAACAGAAGACTATTGGGGACATGTTAATCCGATAGGATCAAGAGCGTGCTATGATGAAGGTAAAAGATGTGCTGAATCCTTATTTGTTAATTATCACAGGCAGAATAATGTAAGGATTAAAATTGCAAGGATATTCAATACCTATGGTCCCAGGATGGATATGAACGACGGAAGGGTTGTTTCAAATTTTATCGTACAAGCACTTAAAGGAGAGGATATTACCATTTATGGTAACGGAGAACAATCAAGAAGTTTCTGTTATGTTACTGATCTTATTAATGGCTTGGTTGGTCTTATGAATTCGGTTGACAATTTTACCGGACCGGTGAATATTGGCAACCCCAACGAATTTACTATTATGCAATTGGCCGGGATGGCACTGAAACTTACCGGGTCTAAATCCAGAATCATTTATAAAGATCTCCCTGAAGACGATCCAATCCAACGACAACCAGATATAAGCCTTGCCAGGAATGTTTTAAACTGGGAGCCTTCAGTTCCTCTGGAAAAAGGGCTGGTCAGCACAATAGAATATTTTAAGTCAGTAATCTAGTATAAAATGCAGAAAATTCTTGTAACTGGTGCGAATGGACAGCTTGGTAATGAGATCAGATCTTTATCCGCATCACATCCTGAATATGAATTCAGATTCACCGACATTGACGAACTTGATATCACAAATATTGATGCTCTTAATAGTTTCTGCAATCAGTTTCAAGCTGATTTTATAATTAACTGTGCAGCATATAATGAAGTGGATAAGATTGAAGAAGACGACACTTTAGCTCTTAAGATAAATGAAATGGCTGTTAAGAACCTTGCATTAGCAGCTAATGATATCAATGCATTTCTTGTCCATATCTCTACAGATTATGTATTCAGCGGAGATAAAAGCTCTCCATACACTGAAGAAGATAAGCCTGATCCTATTTCAAAATATGCTAAATCAAAACACAAGGGTGAATTAGCCGTTCTCAATGAAGCTAAAAGAGCAGCAATCATAAGAACTTCATGGTTATACTCCGCTTTTGGTAATAATTTTGTTAAAACTATTATTAAGCAATCAACAATAAAAGATGAATTGAAGATTGTATATGATCAGGTGGGTACCCCCACTTATGCAGGTGATCTTGCAGAAACAATAATGGAATTACTAAACAAATCCAATAGGATCAAAAATGTTGAGATCTTTAATTTTGCAGATGAAGGAGTTGCAAGTTGGTATGATTTTGCTACTGCAATAGTTGAGATCAATGATATTGTATGTAAGATCAAAGCTGTTAGAACAGATGAATATTCTTTACCTGCAAAAAGACCTTTCTATAGTGTAATGGATAAATCCAAGATCAAGAACTTCCTTAATATTGTGATCCCCCATTGGATAACCAGTCTTGAATATTGTATAGCAGAAATTAACAACGATTAATAAATATGGAACAGTATATTTTAGACAAAGCACAGCAATGGTTAGGAAAAGGCTATGATGAAGAAACCCGCAGTAAAGTCAGTGATCTGATAAATTACAACCCCCAGGAATTAACTGAATGCTTCTACCAGAATCTTGAATTTGGCACAGGAGGCCTCAGAGGAATTATGGGTGTGGGTACTAATCGCATGAATAAATATACTGTTGGAATGGCAACCCAGGGGCTGGCTAATTATCTGCTGGAGAACTTTAAACAACTTGAACAGATAAAAGCTGCTATTGCGTACGATTCAAGAAATAACAGTAAGTATTTTGCAGAAATAACTGCCCAGGTATTAAGTGCTAATAATATAAAAACCTATTTATTTGATGATCTAAGACCGACTCCTGAATTATCATTTGCTATCAGACATTTTGGATGCCAGGGTGGAGTTGTAATAACTGCATCACATAATCCAAAGGAATACAATGGATACAAGGCATATTGGGATGATGGCGGACAGTTAATTTCACCTCATGATAAAAATGTTATAGCAGAGGTTAACAAAATCCATGATATCAGTCAGATAAACTTCGATGGTAATGATAAGCTGATTGAGATAATCGGGGAAGAAATTGATAAGATCTATCTTGATAAGATCAAAGCATTGTCATTATCTCCTGAACTCATTAAAAAGCATGAAGATCTTAAGATAGTTTTTACTCCTTTACATGGCACAGGAACTCCACTGGTTCCAGAATGCCTTAAGAACTTTGGATTCAAAAATATAGAACTTGTAAAAGAGCAGGAAATTCCTGATGGAAATTTCCCAACCGTCAAGTCGCCCAATCCTGAAGAACAATCAGCCCTTAAAATGGCCCTGAAGCTTGCTGAAGAAACTGATTCCTCTCTTGTAATGGCGACAGATCCTGATTCAGACAGAGTTGGCATCGCAGTAAAAAACGACCATGGTGAACTGGTTTTAATGAATGGTAATCAAACCGCTTCCATCCTGATTTATTATATACTTCAAAAGTGGAAAGAAAATAATAAGCTTACAGGAAAAGAATACATTGTTAAAACAATAGTAACATCTGAATTAATTAAGGAAATTGCAATTCATTTCAATGTAGGTCATTATGATGTATTAACAGGATTTAAATGGATAGCAGAATTGATCAGGGTGAAAGAAGGTGAAGAGACATTTATTTGTGGAGGTGAAGAAAGTTATGGTTATCTCATAGGGGATTTTGTACGCGATAAAGATGCCATCAGTTCATGTGCGATGATCGCTGAGGCTGCTTCATGGGCTGCTGAACAGGGCAAAACATTGTACGATCTTCTCATAGACATTTTCCTGAAATTTGGATTATACAAAGAAAGCCTGGTATCAATTGTCAGAAAAGGAATGACAGGCTCAGAAGAGATCAAAAACATAATGGAGAATTTCAGGAATAATCCTCCGGATAAGATCAATGATTCCAGGATTGTGATGATCTATGATTATCTGATCCGGAAAGAAAAGAATATAGTAAAAGGAACAGAAAAGGATATCAAACTTCCAAAGTCAAATGTCCTGCAATTCATCCTGGAAGATGGAAGTAAAATTAGTGTACGCCCCTCAGGAACTGAACCCAAAATAAAATTTTATTTCAGTGTAAATGAAAAACTTCCTTCACGGGCTGACTTTGCAACTATTGACATGAAGCTTAATGAAAGGATTGAAGGAATTTATAAATCCTTAGGCCTGTAAAAACTATTTCCTGATTATCCTTTTGGTGACAGTAATATTACTATCGTTTATCGCCCTGACAAAGTAAACTCCGCTTTTTATTACAGACAGATCATTCATAAATAAAATTTTGTCATCTTCATTGACAGCCTTCTTATAAATAACTTTACCAAGAATATCAAGTATCTCAATATTAGTTATACTGCCAGAAACATTCTCAAAATTGATATAAATATAATCATTAAAAGGATTTGGATAAATTCTTATATCAGCACTTGAGAAAGCATCTTCTTCGATTATAGTCAACAATTGGTTTGCTGCCATAAAATCAGGTATTCCATAACCCATAAATTCATCCGGTGTTGTGTACATTGAAGCACTTTTTTCTATTGCATCAAACAGCGCATAAACCGTTTTTAAATAATTTGCCTGCAACAAACAAGCTACCATACCAGCAGTGATAGGTGAAGAAAATGAAGTGCCGCTAACTCCAAAATAAAACCCATAAGGATCTGCTGCATAAGCATTCAGCCCCTGGGCCATCACATTTGGCTTAACTCTATTATCATAAGAAGGGCCTATCGAGCTAAATCCAACCCTGATCCCATTTGCATCAACAGCACCAATACATAAAACATTTATCCCATCAGATGGCGCAATAATATGTTGCCAGCTTGACCCACCTTCATTACCTGCGCTGTTAACAACTGCAATTCCTCGTGTAACTGCTATATCAGCACCAATACTAACAGGAGTTGTTATTCCATTCATATCAGCATAAGTATGATTTTGCGATGGATCGTTAAACTCATAATAACCTAGTGAAGAGTTAATTACATCAGCCCCCACACTGTCTGCATATTCAGCAGCACTCACCCAGTTATATTCTTCAATCAGATATTCAGATCCACCATCTTCACTACGAAACAACCAGTATGAAGATTTCGGTGCAGTGCCTATTAAAGTTCCGGGAACATTCCCTCCCATAGTTGATAATACATAAGTGCCATGAGAGTGTTTGTTAAAAGTCATAGGTGAACGATTTACAAAATCCCAGCTTCCAAGGACCTGGTTATTGTCCCATAAGCTATCAAATGCAGCAATGGTATTCGCATTTTCAAATCCTGCATCAAGAACTGCAATCACAATTCCTTCGCCCCTATAACCCAGATCATGAAGTTCATCGCCACGAAGCATATGAATTTGGTTATATGATGGCCCGTAATCAAATGATCTGTTTATGTTGGAATTGTAGCTTCCATTCCATGTCAGATCATATGCCTCATTGGCAAAAAATGATTTAACGAATTTCTTGTCACCAGGAGTTACAGGAGAATCAATTATTGCATTTACAAATGGCAATGCATTTATTTGCGCAATCTTATTGGGATCACTGGTTTCAATAGTCACCCCATTAAGCCATTTAGTAGGATTTAAAATTACTACACCAATATCCTTAACTGCCTGTATATAGGAAGGATTGACAGGCAAATCCTTAATATCTACAGGGATCATTTGCCTTATCCTTCTGTCAATGGATCTTTGTGAAAGGTATTCTCCTGGATTACCAATCGAATATGGTGAATTATTCTTATCAGTAAATTCAACAAAATATTTTCCAGGAGCAATCTGAGCAAATGATATGCTTGTGCAGAAAATAAAAATAAACAGGTAAATTATCTTTTTCATATTCTTTATGTTAGTATTTATTTAAACGTTTTCCCTTTTAAAATGTTCTTATAAGTCAACAAAATTAACATTTTCATCATATATATTGAAAAAGCGTTAGATTTTTCTTGACATTCGTTAATAATAATCATATATTTGACTCGGCTTTTTGATTAAGTTATAAGATTTGGTTTTAGGTCGTGTTTTCCCTCCTTAAGAGTTACACGACCTTTTTTGTTTATTTTTGCATAAATACTAATTATGCACATCGATATCATCACTATATTCCCAGAAATGTTTGAAGGTCCTTTTTCTCATTCAATAATTAAAAGAGCTATTGAAAAAGATCTTGCTAAGATCAATATCCATAACCTCAGAGATTATGCTGAAAACAAGCATAAAAGCGTTGATGATTATCAGTTTGGTGGTGGAGCAGGAATGGTAATGATGGTTGAACCTATTGCAAAATGCATAGAAACGCTTAAAAGCGAAAGGGAATACGATGAGGTTATTTATCTGTCTCCTGATGGAGAGCTTCTTGATCAGAAAACTTCAAATATATTGTCAATGAAGAAAAACCTGATTCTTCTTTGCGGACATTACAAGGGAATTGATGAAAGGGCCAGAGAACTTTTTATCAGCCGTGAAATATCTATTGGAAATTATGTTTTGTCAGGAGGAGAATTGGCTGCAGCTATTTTAACAGATAGTATCATCAGATTAATTCCTGGAGTGCTGGGCAATGAAAGCTCTGCTTTATCCGATTCTTTTCAAAACAACATCCTATCCCCTCCTGTGTATACACGCCCGCGGAAATACAGAGGGCTTAATGTCCCTGACCTACTGTTATCAGGCAATGAAAAAATGATTGAAAACTGGAGATATGAACAATCTGTGGAGCGTACAAAAAAGAGAAGACCTGGCCTTATGGAAAATGAAAAAGAATATGAATAATATTTTCTTCATTTTGTTTTAATAAATAAAAATATTCACGTATATTTGCAGCCGTTTTACAAAATCCTTTAAAAACCAAGGAATAATGGGCAAGAATGAATTTATCAAGTTAGTTGAGGACAGTATAGAAGTTAAAAAATTACCTGACTTTAAAGCTGGAGATACTATTACCGTAGATTATAAGATCAAAGAAGGCGAAAAAGAACGTATGCAGAAGTTCACTGGAGTTGTGATCCAGAGAAAAGGAAGTGGACCAACAGAAACCTTCACAGTAAGGAAAATGTCTAGTGGTACCGGAGTGGAAAGAATTTTCACAATCTCATCCCCTTTTATTGAAGATATTAAGATAAACAAAAGGGGTGTTACACGCAGAGCAAGAATATTCTACTTCCGTGAATTAACAGGTAAGAAAGCAAAAATCAAAGAAAGAAGAATGTAACCAATATACATCTATCAAAAAACTCCGGATAAAAATCCGGAGTTTTTTTTTGACATTTTTTTACTATTTTGTTAAATATTTCAAAATAATCAAAAATAAATGGAATTTGATCTCCTTCAGGATATAGTAATCATCTTTGGAATTAGTGTTGTGGTAATTTTTTTATTTACCAAATTTAAGATTCCATCAATAATTGGGTTTCTTATTACCGGAGTATTAATCGGACCTTATGGATTCCATTTGATAGAAAACATACATGATGTTGAAATCCTCGCTGAAATAGGTGTTGTCCTTTTACTTTTCACAATCGGTATTGAATTTTCTATGGACAACCTATTCAGGATAAGAAAAACAATTCTCATTGGTGGTCCATTTCAGGTTCTTTTAACTATTGGAGCCATTGGCTTAATTGCATATTATCAGGGCAACCCGCTAAATGAATCTGTATTTATCGGATTCCTGATTGCATTAAGTTCTACTGCAATTGTTTTAAAATTAATACAGGAAAAGGGTGAAATATATACCCCTCATGGAAGAACATCCCTTGCTATTCTTATTTTCCAGGATATAATCATCGTCCCGATGATACTCCTCACTCCTATCCTTGCAGGCAATAGTTCTCAGGGAGATTCTGTATGGATAATCCTGGTGAAATTCATAAGCATAATTGCACTGGTTATAATTGGTTCAAGATGGTTGGTTCCTAAAATATTATATCAGGTAACACTAACCAAAAGCAGAGAGTTGTTCTTGCTAAGTATTATCGTTATTGCTTTTGCAGTTGCGTTCCTAACTTATTCTTCAGGATTATCACTTGCACTTGGAGCTTTTCTTGCCGGATTAATGATCAGTGAATCAAAATACAGCCAACATGCAATGGGAAATATTATTCCATTCCTGGATGTTTTTACCAGCTTTTTCTTTGTCTCTATCGGAATGTTAATGGATATTTCGTTCTTCCTGGCTAATCCAATAATGATATTGCTTTTTACAATACTGGTTTTATCAGTAAAAACATTCCTTGCCGGACTTACTACCTTTTTTCTTGGTTACCCGTTGAGAACCTGTTTGATCGTTGGCTTCACATTAAGCCAGGTTGGTGAATTCTCATTTATTCTATCCAAGATTGGAATTTCAGAAGGTTTACTTTCAAATGATAATTATCAGTTATTTCTTGCAGTTTCTATAATGAGCATGGCAGCTACACCACTTGTAATAAATATGGCATCCAAAATGTCTGTTATTGCACTTAGGCTCCCACTTCCTTCTTTCGTCAAGAATGGCATCACCCCTAAACCGATAAGCACTATTGGTAAAATTAAAGATCACACAATCATTATTGGCTATGGGTTAACCGGAAGAAATGTTGCCAAAGCATCAATGTATGCTAACATCCCTCACATTATCATTGAAATGAACCCTGACACTTACAGAAAAGAGCTTAATAAAGGAGATATCATTTTGTTTGGAGATGCTACCCAGGCAGAGATCCTTCATCAGGCTAATATTGATGAGGCATTAATACTGGTTATTACAATTGCAATCTCTACAGACACTAAAAGGATAGTTGCTACAGCCCGGAAACTAAATCCACATGTACATATTATTGTAAGAACAAGGTTTACTGGCGATCTGAAATATCTTTATGAGCTTGGTGCTGATGAGGTGATCCCGGAAGATTTCGAGACCTCTGTTGAAATCTTCTCACGAGTATTAATAAAATACCTCGTACCCCACGACGAGATCGAAAAATTGATTGATGGCCTGCGCTCTGATAATTACGAAATGTTCAGGAGTTTATCTTTTGCAACAAATGGAAGCAGTCCTTTAGCTATTAAAGCACCTGGAATTGAAATCACAACAATACACGTATGCATGGATTCGATAGCTGTTGGAGAAAAGATAGGCAGCTTTGATTTTTATAAGAAGTCAGACCCAAAACTTATTGCTATCTCCAGGTCTCATGAAATAATTCATAACCCCGGAAAAGAATTCACTATAGAGGAAAATGATATTTTGTTTTTTCTGGCTGAGTCTTCCAGGCTTATTCCTTATTATGATCTATTCAGGGCACGTGAATCCGGGAAAAAATGTTAATGGATCAACTTTTCTTTTGTTTTAAACATTCAAACAATACAATACCAGTAGCAACGGAAACATTTAGGGATTCAATGTTTCCATACAAAGGAATTTTAATGAGTTCATGAACTTCTTTAAGGATATCATTTGAGATCCCATCTTCCTCTGATCCCATAACAATCGCTGTGGGTCCTGAATAATCAACACTGTAATAATCCTTATTTGCTTTTTCAGTGGCTCCATACAGAGTTAATCCGCTTTCTTTTAAGAACTTTATCGTTTTTTTAAGGTTATCCACTTTGCACACTTTCATATGATTGAGAGCTCCAGCTGATGTCTTCATAGCATCCTCATTGATTAAGGCAGCACCCCTTATAGGAATTATCAATGCATCAACTCCAGCACAATCGGCAGTGCGTGCAATGGCACCAAAGTTACGTACATCAGTGATCCTGTCCAGAACCAGAATCAACGGATCCCTGCCCTCTTCAAATATCATTGGAAGGATATCTTCAAGCCTGAAATAATCAATTAATGAAGTAAAACCAATTGCACCCTGATGATTTTTCCGTGTGATCTTATTAAGCTTCTCTAAAGGCACGTATTGAAAATGGATTTTGTCCTTTATCATAATATTCCGCAGTTCTGCTGCTAAATCACCCTGAATGCCTTGTTTAATAAAAACCTTTTCAAAGCTTTTACCGTCCTTTAAAGCTTCAATTATAGGCCGGAGACCGAATAGGAAGTTTTGTTTTTTCAATGAATTTGTTATTAAAAATTAAAAAGTTTCATCTCATGCAACCAAATGACATCCATTTATGTCTATTATAAAAGTATTGACTGGGCTTTGATAATAACCTATCCTGATAGTTGATGCTTACTTTTCCCTGGATTTTTTTATTCCCATATATTCAAAGCCCGGTCTTTCTTTTATCGTCTCCACATATTCACAGCCTCATACCATTTTTCTTTAAAAGCAGAAGATTTCAGCAATGAATAATCGTTATCAGTAAATGGATTCTCCACATTATAAAACTGGAATCTTATTGAATTACTATGCCCTTCCTCTCCATATATCCATTCTTCAGACTCATCATTACAATAAACAAGTTGTGGAGGCCCAAACACGATATAAACCAGTCCCCTGTCAGTCTTCCATCCCTCATGGTAGGAAGAGAAAAATATATTTGCATCCACTACCCTGTTGTAAAATTTCTTGATCATATTTCGGGCTCGCATCGGATTGCCTGCATTCTCCAGCCAGAACTGATCAACAGCAAGCTTAGGGTCTGCCTGACTTCTCAAATTATCATACTCATCCTTACTGCTAATATAACGCAAAGGTTCCATTAACTGTAAGGAATTCATAAGCTTAGGAAATCCTGAATAAAAATTAAAAAGACTTATTCCATCCCGTTTAAGTGTATCTGTTTGTATATGATAAAAACCAAATTCAGGAAATGATAAATGAGCAATACCATTTGATACATTCACAATAAAAATACTATCAGCATTATAATCAAACATTTCTATCTCATCATTAACGAATGGTGGCAATGCCACCGGAAAAGCTCTGTTATAATATCTGATTATCATAACATCAGGATTATTCTCATTCCTGATAAAAAATTCTTCATTTGAATTAACATAGGCATAATCCAGGAAATTGCCGCTTTTTTCTAAAACAAGAAAATCATTTCTTGTGTTTTTTACTTTCTTGGAAAGCTTTAAATAGTCTGTTACAACTTCACCGCTATTCAAATCTTTAAGATTTAATCTGACAATATAATTCTGGCCTTCCATTGCTTTAATATCAAAATCATGCTTAAATATCAATCCTGTAACTCCAAGTGAATCAACAAAATAAAATGTACTACTGTCAATTATTTTGTTATCAGTATATGAAGAGAAGAGATCATAATGTATAGAATACCTGGCTTTTAAAACACCATAATCTTCATCTGATTCGTATAAAAGATCCTCTGTATTTATTCTAAGGAATACTTTTGTAATACTATCATTTTCATTATACAGGATCGCTGGAAGCTCAGTAAAGTAAGTGAAGTTATATTTAGAGGACATATTAAAAACACTTAACTTTTGAGGGGATTTGCAGGATGAAAGAAACAAGACGCAAGATGCAAGATACAAGGCACAAATCGTAAGCTTTGCAAGCCGAAGCATTGCGAAGGCCTGATACAGGATGGTAGTTGTTCGCTTCAAGTCAGCAGACATTATCTTACTTCTCAACATCATAAATCCCAAATCCATTATTAATTATTAATTATCTTCCTCTCCCTGCAAATGTTCAGGTAGCTCTTTACTTGTTTTTGCTCCAAGCTCCTGTAGTTTTTTAATCCTGGAAATAATACTGCCACGTCCGGTTTTCAACTTTTTAAATGCATCTTCATACGTAGAACGAGCAATTGAAATCTGATTTCCAATCCTTTCCAGGTCACGAATAAAGGAGTCAAATTTATCATAAAGCCCACCACCAAGCCTGGCTATCTCAATAGCATTCTGTGTTTGCTTTTCATGTTTCCATATAGCCTCAATGGTTTTCAGAGTGGCAAGTAGTGTAGTAGGACTTACAATAACTATTTTCTTATCCCATGCAAGGTTAAACAGTTGTGGATCATTTTGAATGGCCGCGCTAAAGGCAGATTCGATTGGCATAAACATTAAGACAAAATCCGGTGCATCAAGTTTTCTGGCACCCGGATAGTTTTTCTCACTCAATGATCTCACATGCTCCTTGATTGAATCAACATGCATTTTCAGGTATTTGTCTTTACTGTTAATGTCATCTTCATTTACAAATTCATTGTATGCAACCAAAGATACCTTCGAATCAATTATAACATGTTTCCCTTCAGGCAAATTAACGATTACATCAGGGCGTATCAAGGCACCATCCTCTGTCCTGTCAGTATACTGAATTAAATATTCCTGTCCCTTTACCAATCCTGACCTTTCTAAAACCTTTTCCAGGATGAGTTCTCCCCATTCTCCTTGTTTCTTTGAATCCGATTTTAAAGCATTTGTAAGCTTACTGGCATCTTCACTGATCTTCCTGTTAAGCTCATACAGGATTTTTATCTCAGCTTTAAGATCTGTTTGATCTTTTAATCCTTCTTTGTAGTTTTTAGAGATAGTTTCTTCAAATTTCTCAATTCTTTCTTTGAGAGGATTTACAAGTTGGCCAATGGTTTTTTGATTCTCACTTGAGAAATCAATTGTATTCTGTTTAAGTATCTTTGTTGCAATATTTTCAAACTCTATCTTGAACTTTTCATTAAGCTCCAGCATTTCTTTACGCTGTAAATCAAGCTTTTCTTTCAGGTTTTTTGTGTCAGAATCCATTGCGCTTATTTGTTTTTCCAGGATGGTATTTCTTCCTCTTTCCTTCACAAACTCATCGTTTCTTTCCTGATTTTCCTGCTCATAATGCCTGATTCTATCTTCCAGAACACTTTTTCCCACATTCAATTCATTAAGCAATCCCTGATCCACATTCTTTCTCTTAAGTGCAAGTATCCTGAATAGAGAATAAGCTATTACAAATCCCGTAATAAGACCAATAATTAAAAATATAAGTGTTTGTAATTCCATATTTATTCAAACATTGTTGGAGTCAATCCTTGATAAGATCAGCTATAATTATTAACTTTACCTTGAAAAGTTGACTTCATATTTCAGCAAAAGCTTTTCCTGCAGATTTTCATGCAATAGAATTATATTCTAACGAATATCATCCACGATTAAAATCACATTGAAAATGAAAATTACAAAAATAATCTTTACTTCACTCATTATTCTCATCTATTCTTATTCT